>CAYGLP010000013.1:0-36450 GCA_964350965.1 uncultured Nitrosopumilaceae archaeon
AAAACAATTTTTCCAGCAAGTGTAGAAATGAAAAATCTTAACGGATTGTATTTTGCAAGTCCTAAAGGAACATAGATCAAGTCGTCTGGTATCGGAGTTGCCGCAGCAACAAAAGCAGCTACTGCACCATAACGTTTCACTAATCTTTCAAATGGTTTTATTCTTTTGCGTGTTTTTTCAGTAATTATTTTTCTTCCCTCATAGCTGGCATAGAAAATTATTTGTTTTGCCATTGTTGCTGTGACTGCACTAATTAGAGCTAAAGCATATGGATCAAACTGATTTCCAACCGACATTGTTGCAAGAAGTAAGAATGCAGGAAAGGGAACAAACGGAATAAGTGAACCAAAAAAGCTTACAAGTGCAAGACCAAGATAGCCAACTTCAGGATCTATTGGAAAAATATCGCTTAAATCCACAGTACCCCACTGACTACGCCTTATTTAATCAGTATTCTGTTTTAGTAACCGCGGGCAAAAATCACGTTTTCTTTTCCAGGTTTTTTACAGTTTACACAAGGAGTATTTGTTTTATTGTTGTCAAAAGGAATTACGCGTATGTCTGCCCCTGTAGATTCTTTTATTGCCTCTTCACATTTCTGGTCTCCGCACCATGACGCTTCCAAAAACATTCCATTCTCAAGCTCTGACTTGAACTTGTCAAAATCTGAAACTTGTTTGATTCTTTCTCTGAGAAGCGCTGTTGCTTTCTCAAGGAGGCTTTGCTGTATCTCTTCTAGCATGGATTCTACGCCCCTTTCTGTATTTGAAAACTCTAGATCTGATTTTTTTAGAGTGTCTCGTCTTACTAGAACCATCTTGCCTTTTACAATGTCTTTTGGACCAATTTCGATTCTTAAAGGAATGCCCTTCATTTCCCAATCATGAAACTTGTAGCCTGGAGTCCATTCGTCTCTTGCATCGACATGAGCTCGAATCTTATTTTTCTTCAGAATCTGTTCTATTTCTCTAGTTTTTTCTAGTACGTTTTCTTTGTCGGTATCATAGTAAATTGGAATAATGACAACTTGGATTGGTGCAATGCGTGGAGGCAAAACCAAACCCTTGTCATCGCCGTGCACCATTATTAGCGCACCAATCAATCTCCATGAAACTCCCCATGATGTCTGCCATGCAAAAGTCTCGACATTGTTTTTGTCTGAGAATTTTACATCAAAGGGTTTTGAAAAATTCTGACCAAGAAAGTGTGATGTTCCCATCTGCAATGCCTTGCCATCTGGCATTATGGATTCCATCGTTGTAGTGTACACTGCACCAACAAATTTTTCCTTCTCACTTTTTTTACCAGTAATTACAGGTATTGCAAGCTCTTCTTCTACAGTCTTTTTGTAAATGTCTAAAATCAGTTTGACTTCATCTTCTGCCTCTTCTTTTGTAGAGTGAACGGTGTGTCCTTCCTGCCACAAAAACTCGGATGTTCTAAGAAACGGTTTTGTTGCCTTTATTTCAGCACGTAAGGCACTATTCCAAAAATTGATCTTTAGTGGCAAGTCTCTCCAACTCTTTATCCACTTTGAATACATCGAATACGCAAGCGTCTCAGATGTTGGTCGTAGGGCAAGCTTGTCGCCTATCTCAGCATCGCCAGAGTGAGTAACCCAAAAGACTTCGGGATTAAATCCGCTAAAATGATCCGCCTCCTTGCTTAGTAGTGATTCCGGAATCAAGACAGGCAGAAAACCATTCTCATGACCAGTTTCTTTGAGCTTCTCATCAAGAGAAGACTTCAAAGATTCCCAAATCGAGTATCCATATGGCCTTAGAACGATCAGCCCCTTTACTGGAGCATAGTCTGCAAGCTCGGCTTTGATTACAATTTGGGTGTACCATTCACTAAAATTTTCCTTTTTTGAAACTGTGATGCCAATTTCCTTGCTCAAATTACATCATTTTAAAAATATGTCCTAATGAGCCTTCTGGTTCTAGAGTGGGTCGCCTTTGCAAAGTACTTTTCCTGTTATTCTACTTTGAAAGTTTGGGCATACAAAACATTGGATAAATCCAACTTCTGATTTGAGTACTGGGCAATCCACTGCTTCCTCTTTCATTCTTTTTAACATCTTTGGACTGACTCCTTTTAGTTTGAGTTTGCCTTTTTCATCCATCAGTCCAGAAGATTTCATTTCTTCTTTGATATTGTCTGGAATCTTATGTGCGTGTGTTGCTGTTTTTATTGTAACTTCATATTTGTGTGGAAGCTCGCCCATATCGGAAATTTAGCATCGTAGAATATATTGCTAGTGTTTCTTGCTTGATCCGATCTATCAAGATTAATATAATCAGGATTTGTGTTTCAAAAACAGAAACTAATTGCTAGCAATTTTTGATGTGGAAGGAGTCTTGCTTGACGCAGAATTTCTCCCAATTCTTGCAGAAAAAATAAACAAGCAAGACGAAATATGGGAAATCACACGAAAAGGAATCCAAGGTGTGATAAACTGGGAAGAAGGACTACGAACCCGTGTAAACACTCTCAAAGGAATTAGTTATGAGACATGCAAAGAGGTTGCTGATTCTCTTCCAATAATGACTGGGGCAAAAGAAGCATGCCAATCTCTCAAGGCAGCGGGATGGAAACTTTTGGCAGTTTCTGGTGGATTTACTATCATGACTGATAGACTAAAAGATGAATTGGGTTTAGATCATGTGTTTTCAAATGAAATAATCTTTAAAGATGGCAAGCTAGATGGTGTCAAGATTCACGTAGACTCGGACAAATCAAAAGCAGCAATGATCAAAGTAAAAGAATGGAATGAAAAGAAAGAGAATATTATAGCTGTAGTAGATGGTGCAAATGATATCAAACTCTTTGACATTTGCGGTCTTGGGGTTGCCTTTAGAGCACAGGATGTTGTAAAAGACTTGGCAACTGTAACACTTGAAGAAAAAGATCTCTCTCTACTTATTGAACTAATTAACAAACACTACGGCAGCAAACTCGAGTTACAAACCGTCGCATAAATTCGGTATTATTTTAAATGATGATACTCCAGAATCACTAAATGACAATTCAAATAATTCCAGTTCAAATTAGCAAGGACGTACAAGAGCAAGATGATATCGTTGATCTAATACTGTCATCCGCGTCAAAACCAGAAATCCAAGATGGTGACATTCTAGTAATTACACAAAAAATAATCTCAAAACAAGAAGGAAGTATTGTAAATTTGTCTCAAGTAAAACCATCTCTTTTGGCAACTGGAATAGCAAGTGAGTATGAAAAAGACCCACGAATTGTTCAACTGATACTTGACCAAACAAAGCGTATTGTACGAATGAATAATGGTGTTATCATTGTAGAAACTCCGCAAGGCCTTGTCTGTGCAAATGCGGGAGTAGACGAAAGTAACGTAAAAGATGGATATGTAACCCTTTTACCAAAAAATGCAGACGAGTCTGCAAGAAAACTACAACAAGAGATACAAAAAAAGACTGGAAAAAATGCAGCAGTCATAATATCTGATACATTTGGCAGACCCTTTAGAGAAGGACAGACAAACTGTGCCATAGGAGTCTCAGGAATTTCTTCAATCATTGATTATGTTGGAACAAAGGACGCCTTTGGCAAAACTCTACATGTTACTGCAATAGCCATTGCAGACGAGATTTGTTCTGCAACAGAGCTTGTCATGGGAAAAGCTTTGCAGACTCCAATTGCAATAGTTAGAAATTATAAACTTAACAATTCAAATGGCTCGGTAAAAGATCTCATCAGAAAAAGATCCACCGATCTTTTTAGGTAATCAAAATAAGGATTATATGATAAACTATGTAGTACGAATAACCGTTGAACCTTTTAAAAGCAGAACTTCACTGCCACAACCAGTTTTCCAATTTTCAGCTTGATCTAAACGAACCGCCATACGACTGCGGGATAATAGTAGCAGAGCAACTAGAGCAAGCCTGTAGAGTTGATCTTGACGTCTTGTTTGTAACAAATCACAACACACTTGATGGTTATTCTGCACTACTTGAGTACCAAGAAAATCATGCGCGACTAAGAGGCATTCATGTATATCCTGCAGAAGAAGTTACTTCAGATACTGGCACACATATCATTGCATATGGGATATCTGAAATCATAAAACCGGGTCAAAGTGTTGGCGAAATACTTGACAAGATAAGGTCACAAGGTGCAGTATCATGTGCACCGCATCCTTTCGGATTAAGCAATGGTTTGCGTGAAAAGGCAGTCCTGTGCGATTTAATTGAAGTTTTTAACAGCAACAACGTTGACAGGTACTCTAACATCAGAGCATCACACTTTGCCAAAATTAATCACATGGTAGAAGTGGCAGGAAGTGATTCACATGTACTTTCAACACTTGGAAGATGCATAAACAGCATTGATTCAGAAAACACACTTGATGGCATCCTTGACGCAATGAGAAAAGGAAGAATATCTATTGAAAACACTGGATACATAACAAGCAAAGAAATGTTAGAGCACGCAAAATACAAAATAGCAAACTCAAAAGATTACATAATAAAATATTTCAAACAAAACCATCCGCACCTAACTGGCATGTGTTCTATTTTGATTAGGATGTTTGAATCAAATCCAAACAGTCTTCTTTGGACATCTGTCTACAAAGTTGGAGTACATCTATCTACAAGGCTCTCAAACAAAGTCAATTTCAAAAACTACGATCATACCATTTTGTATGAGCGAAACCTAAGAGCAATACTGCCGATGATCCTGCGTTAACAAAACATTCTTGCTGGCAAGAATAGATTTTAATATTGTTGATTTGGTTTTAAATTTAGGTGAACTGATATTTCAGAATTAGGCGCAGCTAAAGTAATTGATGTCCGCGGAATGTTTTGCCCTGAACCAGTGTTTAGGACAAAAATAGAAATGGAAAGAATGACTGTAGGAAACATACTCAAAGTACTTGCAGATGATCCAGCTTCTGAAGAAGACATCTCAAGATGGGTTAACAGAAATGGCCACCAGTTATTGGAAATTAAAAAATCCGATAAAGACCTTGAATTTACTATTAAAAAGGTGAAATAATCAGTGGCAACCAAAGTCGTAAGCGTTGCTGAGACTCTAAAGAAAATTGGGAATACTCCTCTTGTAAAATTAAATTCAATTTCTTCTGCTAAAGTTAGTCATTATGCTAAATTAGAATCATACAATCCATTTGGTTCTGTAAAGGACAGGGCAGCTTACTGGATGATAAAAGACGGGGAAGAAAAAGGCCGTCTAAAAAAAGGCGAAAGCATAATCATAGAGCCAACATCTGGTAACACAGGAATCGCGCTTACTGGTATTGCAAATCTACTTGGATACAAAGTAGAGATTGTAATTCCTGAAAAGGCAAGCGAAGAAACAAAGAAGATAATCGACTCACTTGGCGCAAAACTATTCCAAACAAGCGACGATCTGTGTCCCAAAGTGGGTGCTGGCACAGATCAAAGCATTGCACTTGCTAGAGCCATCTCTTCTGCAAGACCTGACATTTACTACATGCCAAACCAATATGAAAACGAAGCAAACTTTATGGGTCATTACAAGGGAACAGGGCCAGAAATTTGGAAACAAACTGAAGGTAAAGTTACTCACTTTCTCACAGGAGTCGGAACCGGCGGAACAATAACTGGAATCTCAGCATATCTTAAAGAACAAAATCCAAAAGTTAAGACAATAGCAGTTCAGCCTCAGCAAAATCATCTCATTCAAGGATTACGTAACTTTGTCGAGTCTGACAAACCAGTCTTGTTTAAAAAACGCGAGAATTTAGTTGATGACTGGATGACCATAACAAACGATGAAGCCTTTGCAGCAGTAAGAAAATTGTTTGAAACTGAAAAACTCATAGTAGGTCCATCTTCTGGTGCGGTGTTTGCTGCAATGGAAAAACTATCGCTAGATGAAGGTTATGTAGTTGGAATATTTGCAGACGATGGTCACAAGTTCAAGAGTCTTTATGCACAACAAAAAGTCTTTACTGAAGAACAATTTAACAAGGCTCTAAAAGAAGCAGTCCACCTATCAAAAGCAACCTATCTGTAATTATTTTCAAAGTTCAGAAAGATATTTGTCAACATCGATTCCAGCCATGCATCCAAACCCTGCTGCTGTAACTGCTTGTCTATACCTATGATCATGAGCATCGCCTGCTGCAAAAACTCCCTCTACGCTAGTTTTTGTGTGATCTTTTAGTGCAATGTATCCTTGCTCATCAAGCTCGATTTGTCCTTTGAACAACTTGGTATTTGGGTCATGTCCTATGGCAACAAAAAGCGCTCCAACTTCCAAAGATTGTTTCTCATTAGTCTTTACGTCTCTAACGATTACTTGATTTACTTTTTCTTTTCCTGTTATTTCTTCAACGATTTTGTTCCAATGAAATTTTATTTTTGGATTATCAAAGGCACGATCCTGCATGATTTGGCTTGCTCTGAGTTTGTCTCTTCGGTGTACAATGTGCACACTCTTGCCAAATTTTGTTAAAAATATGGCTTCTTCTATGGCTGTATCGCCTCCTCCAGTAACTACGATCTCTTGATTTCTAAAAAATGGCCCATCACAAGTGGCGCAATATGAGACGCCTTTTCCTCCAAATTCTAGTTCGCCTTTTGCACCAATCTTTCTTGGGCTAGCTCCGGTGCAAATTATCACTGCTTCTGATTCATATTCTTCAGATGGTGTAAGTACCTTGAAGGGTCGGTGTTTGAAATCTACATTAACCACTTCATCATCAACAATAGTGGCACCCATTCTTTCTGTCTGCTTTCGCATAATTGACATAAGCTCAGGTCCAAAGATTCCTTTTTCAAATCCTGGATAATTTTCTACTTCAGTTGTAAGCATAAGTTGTCCTCCAGGCAATATTCCAGAAATTATCAAAGTGTCACGCTTTGCACGTGATGTGTAAATTCCTGCAGTGTATCCAGCTGGTCCAGAACCAATTATGATAACATCATACTTTCTTTTCTTTTCAGAAGATTTTGGCGTTTCTGCTCTAATCTCAGCTTGCATAAATCCAATTCATTTGTAGTTCATATTTAAATTATTCACGGTTCTGAAACGATCAGATCAAGAATTTGTTGGTGTTTGTCACATAATTTGCCTACTTCTATTTGTGAATGTAACAGATCAGATTGCCAATGTGCATTAAACAATCTACATTCCTTTGATTCACAAAATGATTCTCCAGTAAAATAATAAAACAACGCCTGTAACGCATATCCCTTGATTATTTCGCTAATCTTTGGATCGTGATATTCAATATATCTTCCCATGAATTGATTTTTTATCGTATTAATATTCAGACCTTGAGTGATGTTTGTGAGTAAACTGATATAGAATTCACGTGGCTTTGCTGGTGCCTCAATCATACCTGTTGTAGAAATGATTGCGGGATTTGAACAGATTACCGCTCTTCCATGGTATCTATAATCACCAAAATCAAAAGTACAAGTTAGTTTGTTTGTGCAAACAAGATGAAATTTGTCAAAATCAAATTCATTCTCAGGAATCATATCTGTAATAACTTTCTGGATCTCAAAGCCATCATACATCACAATGTTTGTCTTTTTGTTATTTACAAAAGATTCTTCCTCAAACCTGACTTCTTTAGGTGTAGGTTTGTGTTTCTCAAATGGTTTTCGTGTATCAAAGATTCTACACGATGCAAGTTCATGTGCAGTATTTGGCTGAAAATACGTGAAAATGTTTTTTCTAACTTGTACATTGACATGAAAAGTATTTCGTATAAAATTAGCAAGATCGTCGATCTTTATTTCTGGCACTGATGGTTCATCATACAAAAAGACTGTATTAATTTTCAATAATAAAGCAAAGAACTACTGGATATTTTATCTTCTTAATTCTTTTATCTTTGCAGCAGTTACTTCGGCTGCCTTTTTTCCTGAAAGAAGCATTGAACCATAAGTTGGACCCATCCTTGCAATGCCAAAAGTTTCAGTTACTGACATGCCGGCAACAACAAGTCCTGGATATACTTCACCTGTCTTGTGAACTACTTTGTTTTCTCCATCATCTACCCACATTGGGTTCATGCCTTTCCAGTCAACCATCTTTCTGTCTACTAATCTTTTCACCGCAACAGAGTCATGACCAGATGCATCAATTACCATTTTAGATTCCAAAGCAATAGGATCCACACAAGTAATGTTTCGTGGCAGTGCAGATACTGGCATCCAGTTTACAACCACGCCTGAAACTCTGCCGCTTTTTAAAACCAAATCATCAAACTTTGTCAAATTGAGAAACTTTACTCCTGCATCACATGTTGCTGCAATAAGCTTTGACACTGCATGAGGCCCAGGTGTGAGGTATAGTCCTTCTGCAACTTTTTTGTATGGAATGCCAAGCTCATCCCAGATCTTTTGAGCTGGTGCTCTAACTGTAACTGGATTCATCATGTAGCCACCAAGCCAGTACCCACCACCAAGATAGTTGTTTTGTTCGATTATCAAAGTCTTAAAGCCCATCATGGCAAGCTCTCTTCCAGCAGTAAGGCCAGCCGGACCAGCTCCTATTATTATTACATCAGACTCTGCATAATTGATTAGAACTTCATGAAATTCATTTGCTATTGCTCTTGTAATTTCCACTTCTTTGACATCTGCAAAAATTTTTGGAGCATCATTTGTGTATTCAGCTTGCTGCATGAAAATTCATACTGGCACAAGTACATTAATAGTTTGCTCAGTTAGCAAACGCTTCTTCAAATGTTTTGATGGATTCTCTAATCTTTGTTTTCTTTGGAGGGCTCTTACAAGCATACGCCGATATGATATCTGATTTTGCAAAGTCTTTTTTAGAAATTGCAAACTTGGCAGCTCGTATGGAATCTAATATCACATTACAACCATTTGAGCTGTCATTTGTTCTAAGTGATAAATCCATTTCTATTGGAGCACCAAGAAAGCCTTTTGCCTCCATCCAGTAATAGCTAACTCTAGAATTTCCAAGCTGTTCTGCGTATTCTGTTGTGCCTGCAGTTGATCTAAAAGGATATGGTACCTCAACTGATATGGATTCAGTTTTTATTTTTCGCTTTTTCTCCCGAAGCAGTTCTGCCATGGTATTTTGAGTGTCTACGTTTCCACCGACATCAAGTTGATACGCTTTGTGTATCGTTATTCCCCTGTTTACCATGAACTCCATCATTCCGCGGTGAAACGCAGTACCGCCAAACTGGCTCATCAAGTCGTCTCCAAGAATCATAAGGCCTTTTGATTCAAATGATGATTTTAATTGGGGAGTGATGATTTTTGATGCCGTCGCATTAAAGAAGGAGCATCCAGCTTCTAGCGCTGCCTTGGCATAGCTCTCGCTACTTTTGTCCATTCCAGAAGAAATCAAATTTACAAGAAAATCTGGTTTTAGTTTTTTTAAAGAATTTACAAACTCGTTATATTTCACAGATTTTACCTGACCGTTTGGAATGTTTATTGGGTCATCAACAATTCCTGCTTGCACTGACAAATCAGAATCTATTTTGTAGTCTGTTATGGCGTCTTTGATGTTTTTTCCAATCTTTGAAGAATCTATATCATAAACTCCGCTCACAGTTATGTCATTTACCGTAAAACCTGCAAGCTTTTGGTGCCAGAGACCTTCGGTTGAATTTTTGTAAAACTCTAATCCTTTGATTAACGTCTTTGTAACATTACCAAATCCTGTTATTGCTACACTGATCTTTGACATCTGATTTTTTTCTTGTCGGTGAACATTTAACTCTTTTCTAGGTTATCTGATTAGCTTAAACTAAATTGAAGATGAAAATACTGGATTTACCAACTGATTTGTTGCATTTAGTTAAAATTCCACTATTCAAAAATTTATATGCCTTTCACCGGAAAATTCATTCATACGTTGAGTAAGATTAGTCTTAGCGCATCTAGAGGCGATAATTTACCTAAACCAAAGATCAATTGGGGAAGGCTAGAGGAAGCTGACAAATTTGCAGAAACCGTGAAACTTTTCCGACGTGGCCTGATAAGCTCAGATGATTTTAGGCGATTCCGATTACAACATGGTGCTTACGGAAGTAGAATGACTGACAGCTACAGCATGGTTAGAATAAAAATTCCAGCTGGCGAAATTTATCCGGATCAACTTGAACGTATTGCACAACTAAGTGAAGCATTCTCTATTGGAAGCGCGCATGTATCAACACGACAAAACTTTCAGCTGCACTGGGTTATCTTAGAAGATGTATCTGAAATCATGCGAGGACTTGCTGAAGTAGGTCTGACATCAAGAGAAGCATGTGGAAATACAGTAAGAACTGTAATGTGCAGTCCTCTTGCAGGTGTGTGTCCTGACGAGATCTTTGATCCAACTCCATATGCACTTGGAGTGTCAAAATTTCTCATAAGAAACCCACTAAATCAATCTCTTCCAAGAAAATTCAAGATTAACTTTACTTGCTGTGAAAAGCATGGTATGGCCAGAATTGCAGATATTGGTCTTATCCCACAAAAGATAGAAAAGGACGAAAAAACTCTGTACGGATTCAAAGTATTTTTGGGTGGAGGACTTGGTGCACAATCATTTGTAGGACACCAGTTTGAAGACTTTACACAAGAAGATGATTTGCTGTATACTGTAATCTCTGTTATTAGAATATTTGACAGACTGGGCAATCGAGAAAACATGGCAAGAAACAGAATGAGATATCTTGTCAATGAGATGGGATGGAAAAAGTTCCAAAATCTTGTGCTAAAAGAAAGAGCAATTGTAAAATCCACGCAATCTGTCATAGTAAAACTTGACATAGACAAGACTCCAGAGTCATTGCAAAAAATAATTATCAATTCAGAAACTCCCTCTGTTCCTGATGGCTTTGCAAGATGGAAGAAAGGTAACACTGTAAAACAAAAACAAAATGGATACAGTGTGGTATTCCTGACTCTAGAATCTGGTGACATTACTGCAAGCCAGCTCAGAGCAGTAGCTCAAATTGCAAGAGAATTTTCTGCAGAAAGCAAAGTACGAAACGGATTCACGCAAGACATTGTGTTTAGATGGGTAAAAGACGATGATCTTCCAAAACTGTATTTCAGATTGCTAGAAGTTGGACTTGCAAATCCCGGTGGTCTTACAATGGCTTCTGTTGTGGGATGCTCTGGCACAACTTCGTGTAATCTTGCATTGACAAACTCACATAGACTTGCAAAAGAAGTTCAGAGAAAATTCCTTGAATTAAAATTAGATACTGATGATGACTTGAATGATGCTAGTATCAAGATAAGTGGGTGTCCAAACTCTTGCGGGCAACACGAAATTGCTACAATAGGATTCTTTGGTGGAGGTGGACGAATGGACAAACACATGTATCCATTGTATAACATGTCACTTGGTGGTAGAGCTGATGAACAAGCAATGCTTGGATTGTCTTGTCTGAGGGTGCCAGCAAAAAGAGTGATTCCTGTCATTCTAAAAATAATTGAGACATTCAAATCAGAAAAGAAAGAAGGTGAGACACTAAACTCATGGATTCATCGTGTTATCGATGGTTATGGGGGTCCTAAAATAAAATCATTAAACGATATCAAAGAGATACTAAAACCAGTTGTAACTGCTCCTTCAATAGAACAAGACAAAGATTTCTATGCTGACTATGGAAGTGATGGTGGTTATCACGCAAAAACAGGAAAGGGCGAGTGTGCTGCTTGAGTGCAGAAAAGACAACACGCATCACAATAGATGCAGATTCGCTTCGATCTCAAGTTAGAGACAAAAGTGTCAGAGTACTTGACATAAGAAAAGAAGATGACTACAAACAAAGCCACATCACCGGAGCAGTAAATCTTCCTCTTGCAAATCTTTTGTCAGATGACAGTCCACAAAAAGTCTTGCAGCTTATCCAATCCTATGGAATTGGTGATGAAACTCCAGTAGTGGTATATGATGATACATTTGGTGCATTAGCATCAAGAGTAGCATGGACTTTGCAATACATTGGTCATGACGATGTTTCATTGTTAGATGTTACTTATGGAACATGGAAAAAGATGGGACTTGAAACAAGTAATGATCAAGTTTCATATGACAAAAAAACACATTCATTAAAACTAAAACCAGAAATTCTTGCAACCGTAGATTATCTAGAAACTGCTAAAGAAAAAAAAGACACGACACTAGTAGATAACAGGGAGCGACTAAACTATCTTGATAACCACATCCCAGGCGCAATCAACATTCCGTATAGGATGCTTGCATCAACAGATAACATACTGCTACCAAAAGAAGATCTCAAAAAACTAATTCAAAACAGGAACATTCAACCTAATGCTGAAACTATTACCTATTGTGGTAGCGTAGGAACACTTTCTGGATTGGGATACTATGCTCTCAAATCCATTGGCATGACAAATGTCAAACTGTATGTGCGTTCATTTAAAGAATGGAAATCACTTGAAAAACCAACTGCTAGTCAAAAAGACGCAAATTACTGGGATCTTTCAGCAGAATAAAACAATTTAATTTTGAGCTACTTCACTTCGAAGCTTCTTTGTTACATTCATTTCGATATTGTCAAGAAGCTCTAAAATTTTTTGCTTGTTTGCCTGTAGATATTCTACGCCTCTATCCTTTATTCTAATTTTATAGAGTCGTATCTCTCTATGCTCTTCAAAGAAATACTCAATCATCATAGGTCCTTTCTTTGAAGGATCAGTAAACCCATTAAGATTTGCAAGTGTCTGTTCGACATCTAGTCTTTCTATGGCTGATTTAGTTTCTTGTATTGCTTCACTGATTTCTTTTAGATGTTGAACTGATGCAGAACTTTTCTTTCTAATTCCAAACTTTGATTTCTTTTCAACCCCGATTTTTTCTGCAAGCTCTGGCACTATTTCATAACTGACTTGCACATGAAATCCTTGTTTTTTCTCGTTTTTTATTATCAATCCTTTTTCTAACAACTTTCTTGCGGCATCTTCAATTTCGGTTTTGCTAAGCATTGTAGTCCAGACCATTGGTCCTATCTGATGGTATCCTTGTCGTATTGATTCTAAAACAACAACTTCAACAATTCTTCTAAACCCTTCATCAGCTTTAACATTTTCAAAATCTTTATCTCTTACAGCTCGTTTGGCATTTTTCACATCAATTTCGATAGAACGTTTTAGAGCTTCGATGGATTCTGGTATGTGATTTAAAATCGAGAGATAACATCCCTTGTTGTACCACGCCATGCCGTCTGTCGGATCAGAATCAAGCGCTTTTTCTACGCATTCTAACGCTTTTTCGTAGTTTTTTGTCTCATAATGGACAAGACCCTTTAGGTTCCATGCATCGGCATTTGTGACGTCGATTTGTAGTACCTTGTCATAGGTCTCCATGGCTGCACTAAAATCGTCCATGTGAAATCTAGCATATCCTAATTTTAGAAGAGAATCCACATGACCAGGATCTATTCTTAATGCTTGTTCAAATGCCTCTGCAGCCTCTACCATCTTCTCATCTGCCATCAACCTAATTCCTTTTTTGAAAAGTTTGTTTCTTGAATAATCAGAATCGGTAAGCTTGGACTCCTCCTCTTTTTTTGCTACTTTGTCTTCCCTCATTGTTCTCATATGATCTTTAATTTTTACTAGATAAATACTATTCAGAGTGTAGTAATGTTAAAAATCTTCAAATTTGTTCCTAAAAGTGGGTTTTATAGTATATGGAAAATACAAAAATACCAAAGGATTACACCTAGAATATGTCAAGCGGGATCTCTCGGAAGATTGAGATAGAAGGAGTTTCTCCTTTCAAGTTGCCGTCTGGAGTTTTTGAAGTACAAATTACCCTGTGTGAATCTCCTCCATCTGCGGAAGAAATTGCAAAAAAAAGTTTTCCATCTGTATGGAAAGACGAGTTTCATCTTAGAGTAAAAGATAAAAAATTTAATCAAGTTCTTGGTAGCGATAAAAATCCATTACCGGCCTTTATTTTTGATCGAAGTTCAATATGGGTTGTAATTACTGATCAGTTTTCGTCAGCTCATGTTGTTTTTGAAAGTGAAATCTCTTCAGCACATGCCAAGAAAACTCCTGAAATTCAAGAATCACAGGTGGTGCATACTAAGGGAGAAACACTTGGACATCCTTTGCCAGGAAGATCTGGTCCAGTGGGTCCATCAGGACAGCCAGGTCCACGAGGATCAATGGGTCCATCAGGTCCGCCAGGAGATAAAGGATATCAAGGTCCACCAGGTCCACCTGGTGAACAAGGTCATATTGGTCCACCAGGCGATAAAGGTCCTTCTGGTCCCTCAGGGGACAAAGGTGAACAAGGACCAAGAGGTCCACCAGGTGACAAGGGCGACAAAGGTGATAAAGGTGAACAAGGTCCTCGTGGTGACAAAGGATTAACAGGCGATAAAGGTCCAACCGGTGACAAAGGTGACAAGGGTCCGCATGGTCCACCAGGTGACAAGGGAGACAAAGGTGACAAGGGAGACAAAGGCGATAAAGGTCTTACAGGTGATATCGGTCCACACGGTGACAAAGGTTCAACGGGAATTCCTGGTCCAGTGGGTGACAAAGGAATTCAAGGACCACTAGGTGAAAAAGGTCCGAAAGGTCTTCAAGGTCCATTAGGTGATAAAGGAGAAAAAGGTCCACAAGGACCTCAAGGAGAAAAGGGAATAACTGGTACACAAGGTCAGCCAGGAGACAAAGGACCACAGGGTCCACAAGGTCCAGCTGGAGAAAAAGGACTGACAGGAATTCCAGGTCCACAAGGTGACAGAGGTGCAAGAGGATTACCAGGTCCGTCAGGTGAACAAGGTCCACGAGGTCTTCAAGGTTCACCAGGTGACAAAGGTCCACAGGGTCCACAGGGTCCACAAGGAGAAAGAGGTCTTCAAGGCCCGCAAGGTCCACCTGGTGAAAGGGGTCCGCAAGGAATTCAGGGAATGCAAGGAGAGCGAGGTCAACCAGGTCCATCAGGTCCGTCAGGTGAACAAGGTCCACGAGGTCCACAAGGTTCTCCAGGAGAGCCAGGTCCACGGGGTCCTCCAGGTCCGCCAGGAGACAAGGGAGTTACAGGATTTTCTGAACAAGAAAAAGCATTGATAACACAACTACTTGAATTACTCACAGCAAAAAATGTCATTACCACAGAGCAGCAGATAAAATTACTAAGTTTCCTCTATTAGTCAGCATACTTCAAATAACTGCAAGGCAATTTTACGATAATGAGCCAATCAAAAGACAAAATCGACTTCAAATTACTTGATCATGAAAGAATAGGAAATGAGTTTGTATCTTTCAAGTTAGAAGATGGTACATTAGTGAAAGTAAAAGTTGATTTGGATAGAGTAGGAATTGCAACAAATTACAAAAATCCTGATGGAACACCACATTACGCAATTAATACCTCAGTAAAGATATCTGTGATTCCAAGCGAAAGAAAGTTTACTGTTGAGAAAAACACAGTTAAAGGAAAATCCTCATCTCCACCTGGGCAAATGTTTAGTTAATAAAAAATAATGATAAAAATTTGAAGTTACCGCATTAAACGCTGCGATAACGTAATGTTTTGTAGATCAGATCTATCGTCGTCGCTTAGCAGCTTTTTTCTTGCCTGAACTTTTTCTTTTTGGAGCTGATCTTTTCTTAGCGGCTGATCTTCGCTTTGGAGCTTTACGCTTTGGAGCTGATCTTCGCTTAGCTTTTCCAGATCGCTTTTTTGTTGCCATTGAAAAACATACAATTTACTTACATTTCTATAGTTGAACTAAACAAAATTACACCAAGTACTACATTATATGTCACAGAATTTTTTCAAAATTTGTAATTTATGATCGCAATTTTGATCAATATACAGCTTCAGCTGATGGTCTTCTACCTAACAACCAAGATTTTTTTCCACACTGTGTACATTTGTACTGTCTTCTGCGTTTGTATGTTGGAATTTCAGGCATGAAAATAACTTCTTGCTTTGTTTTTGCCATGCATACTGTACACCAACGATTTTCAAATTCCTGATCCATGATTCTAAAAATTGATCGATACAAAAAAGCTTTTTCTCAAGTACCACGAGCTTTTATTATTGTAAGAACGTCTTCGTCTTGTAAAATATGATGGAGACCAACTCTCTGACCTCCAAACTTTACACTTTTTCCCCATACCAACGCATATCTGAAGTCCTTTCTCATGTCTCTGTGTAACTTGTTACATATGTCAATGACAGTGGAGTCATTTCTTGTTATCAATGGATCTTCGTAGTCTGTTTCTCCGCCTTTTGGTCTCATGTAAATTCTGATAAAATCAAGTTTTTCATAAATTATGTCCTTGAGTGCATTAATGTTAATGTCAGCGTCAGCAGATATTGGTACAATTTTTGATTTTATATTAGATTGTAACTCGTTTAGAAAACCCTGATTTACCAAATCAATTTTATTCATTACCGTAAGCGATTGAACATATGTCTTACTTCCAGAAATATAATCAGTTAATTGTTCAGAATCAACGTCTTCTCTGATTAATACTCTAGCATTATTGACGCCATACATTCTGAGAATGTCTTTTAGAAGGCTTTGTGAAATTTTTGTTAATGGTACTTGCTGACTTACAGCTATGCCTCCGTCTGCACTTTTTTCTATGACTATGTTAGGAGGTTTCTGATCTAATCTTATCCCAATGTTGCCAAGCTCCGTCCTGATAACTTCTTCATGGTACGGTTGAAAGACGTCAAGAATAATTAAAACCAAATCAGCACTTTTTGCTACTGATAAAACTCTTTTTCCTAATCCTTTTCCTGTTGATGCACCCTTGATTATTCCAGGCAAATCCAGTACCTGAATTTTTGCACCGCGATGTTCCATCATGCCGGGAACAACAGTTGTTGTTGTAAATTGAAATGCGGCTACTGCAGATTTCGCACCTGTGAGTCTATTTAACAATGTAGATTTTCCAACACTTGGCAATCCAATAAAAACAACAGTTGCATCGCCAGTTCGCTTGACATCAAACCCTGCCGAGCTTCCAGATGATCTTGATTTGACTTCTTCCTGTTCACGTTTTAGCTTTGCTAGTTTTGCTTTTAGTAAACCGACATGATGCTCTGTAGCTTTGTTTATCTGAGTCTTTGACATTTCGTCTTTTATGGCTTGAATTTTTTCTGGAATTCCCAACTTTATCTCACTTGTTGTTCTGACTTACTGAATAAAACTGTATTTTCTTTTTTGATATATTGAATCCTCGTAATAGGTATTGTCTCAAAGTTATCAGATTCTTTTATGAATTCTGGCAAGGTGATCTCCTTTGTGGTATAATAGTCTAGGTAACCCACAAGATATGATTCGGGATTGTCTGCATACATGGCCTTGCTAAAAATTTCTGCCAACTTACCTTTGCGAGGCATGATCTTGATATCATAAAATGCTATTTTAGCTGTTGTCTATTTAATGGGGAGCAGTTATTATCCTCAGTAGAATATCTGATTTGATGCAAGAAAAAATTTTTGCAGTTGACATAGACGGAACAATCACAGAAAATGGTGGTGGAAGAATAAATCTTGACGCTCTGGACGCCTTACGCCATATGATAAGACTTGGCCACAAGGTCATCTTTGTGTCAGGCAGATCTTCTGTTGAAGGGTATGTCTTGTCTGTTTTTGGAGGTATGACACGAATAGCCGTTGGGGAAAATGGTGGAGCCATAACTTTTGGTCCCTCCAATCACAAACTATTAGGCAACAAGGATGAATGCATGAAAGCGTTTGAATTACTCAAATCAAAAATTCCAGAAGCTAAAGAAAAACCAGTATTTCCTAGGATGACTGAGGTCGTACTTGAAAGAACATTTGATTTGGAGTCGGCCAAAAAAATTATTGCAGATAGCAACATGCCTGTAGATCTTTCTGACAGTCAATATGCATTTCATATCAATTCAAAAGGAATTAACAAAGGACGCGGATTTTCTGAAGTTCTAACCATGCTTTCTGCTTCTCCTGCAGATGTCATAGCAATAGGAGACAGCGAAACAGATGTTCCACTGTTTAAGGTGTCAGGACTAAGCATTGCGCTTGGAAACGCACTAGAAAATGTGAAATCTCAAGCATCGATGACTGTCTCAGGAAAAGCGGGGGACGGGGTTATAGAAGCACTTGAATATGTTGCAATCAAGTTAGCAAAGGTGTAGTAAATGACTCTGAGACTTTTGCTTGATGAAATAAGATCAAACATACAAAAAACATGTTCTAAACTAAATTACCAAGAAACTAAGTTTGAAGTATCTGAAGCTTCGCGACCAGAGTTTGGCGATGTAAGCTGTAACATTGCATTTTTGCTTGCAAAATCATTAAAGAAAAAACCATTTGACATTGCAAAAATAATATCTGAAGAATATCAAAAAAATCCCGGCAAGTTTGTAAAGCAATTAACCACACACCCATCAGGATATGTGAATTTTTTTGCAAACTATTCAGAATTGAATAATGCAACAATTTCCGCATCATCTGAAAAAAATTATGGAACAATAAACATTGGAAAAAATTCCAAGGCTGTAGTAGAACACACTAGTGTAAATCCAAACAAAGCGCTACACATAGGACATGTAAGAAACATCATAATCGGTGATGTCATAGCTAGAATTCTAAAAAAAGCACAGTATGATATACGAATCTTAAACTATGTTGATGATTCTGGTTTGCAGGTTGCTGATATAATAGTCGGATTCAAGTACGGTGGATTTCCTCCAGAGCCACCAAAAGATCAAAAGTTTGATCATTATTGTGGTGATATAGTATATGTTCAAACTACGGAACGATACGAAACTGATACAAAACTTGCTGCATATAGAACTGAAGTATTAAAACAACTTGAAGAAGGAACATCTGAAACAGCCAAGTTTGCTAATGATATTACAAGGCATGTTCTTGCAGAGCAACTAAAGACATGTTGGCGTCTTGGAGCAACATATGATTGTCTTAACTTCGAGTCTCAAATTGTTCGCTCAAACCTCTGGAAAACAGTATTTGAGAAGATGAAAGAGATGCAACTAATAGAACTAGAAAAAGAAGGCAAAAACGCCGGATGCTGGGTTATTAAATCTGAAAACGATGAGGAAGACAAGGTGCTTGTTAGAAGTAATGGTATTGCCACATACATTGCAAAAGACATACCTTATGCAGCATGGAAGCTTGGAATTCTAGAAGATCCATTCTACTATACAAAATATGCAGAACAAGCTGACAATAGAACATTATGGAAAACAGTACTTGAAAAAAATTCCAACTCAAAGCTTGACTTTACTGGTGATAAAGTAATAACAGTTATTGATTCACGCCAATCCCGTCTGCAAAAAATAATTACAAAATTAATGTCAAGTTTCAAATCACAAGAAGGTGCATATGCTCATCTTAGTTATGAATCTGTAACACTTAGTGCAGGAACTGCAAAGACACTAAATGTTGATACTGGCGGAAAACAAGTTCAAATGTCAGGACGAAAAGGAATTTACGTTAATGCAGATTATGTTCTTGATATTTTAAAAGCAAAAACATACGAAGAAGCAAAGAAAAGAAATTCTGATCTAGATGAAACAAAACTAGTAGAGATTTCAGAACAAGTTGCCGTTGGTGCATTACGTTATGCTATGATAAAACAAGATTTGGACAAAATCATAACATTTGATCTGACTGAATCACTTAGTCTTGAAGGTGATACTGGACCTTACATACAATATGCTCATGCAAGAGCTGCAAGAATTTTAGAAAAAGCTGAAATGAAACCAAAATTCGATGTTTCATTTGCTAATCTTACCACAGAACACGAGATTAATCTAATCAAAACTATAGGTAAATTTGATATTCAGATAGAAGACGCAGCAAAAAACCTCTCCCCAAAAGTAATTGCGCGATATTGTTATGATTTGGCTGTCTCATTTAATGGATTTTATGAACATGTCAAAGTTCTAACTGCAGAAAACAAAGATCTGATTAATGCCCGACTATGTCTGGTATACAGCTTTAAGGAAACTCTTGTCAACGCACTTGACATCATCGGAATTGCATCGCCCGACAGAATGTAGCATCGTCAAGAGGTAAATTCTTATCCACATTAGATTAGCTCTATTTTTGTGAAAAAAATAAAGCAAAATTCCTATGTTTTGTTTTTCTATAACGATTCAAAAAAATGGCTAATGAAGATTTCAAGAAAACAACAATTTCACACACATGTGGGAGTAATTGATCACAAAAAAGTGATAGGAAAAGAGTTTGGTTCTACAATTACCACCAACAAAGGGAAATACATCTACCTTCTAGACCCCACCATTCATGATTACGTAATGAAAAGTCAGCGCAGCACACAGATAGTGTATCCAAAAGATCTAGGGTATATTGCTGCAAGGACTGGCTTGCAAAGTGGACAAAAAATTGTAGAGATAGGAACAGGAAGCGGCTCACTTACTACATTTCTTGCAAGCATTGTCAAACCTCGTGGCCATGTTTATACATATGACGTTGATCCAAACTTTATGGACATTGCAAGAAAAAATATCGAAAAAGCTGGAATGACAAAGTATGTGACTATGGAGAAATTTGACATGAAGACAGCAAAGAAAGTTCCACAAAAAGACGTGGATTTGGTTGTAGTTGATCTTGGTGACCCGTGGTCTGTTGTGCCACAAGCAAGAAAGATGCTAAAGGGAAGTGGCGCATTTGTTGCAATATGTCCTACCATGAATCAGCTTGAAAAACTCGCAATCGTTCTAAGAGAAAATGATTTTTTTGATATAGAATGTACCGAACAATTAGTTAGAACAATCGAAGCACGAGAAGGAAAGACTAGACACTCATTTCGAAGTATAGGGCATACCACATATGTGGCTTTTGCAAGGAAGGTTTATTCACCTAAAAGAAAGATTATCGCTGTTGACGAGCAAGATACTGACAATATCGCTAGTTAAAAATTTCATTCCTCCAAGAAAATTTGCATCAAGAAAAGGTGATAACGGCAAAGTCTTGGTATTGGGAGGAAGTTACATCTATCACGGTGCCCCTATACTTTCTTCTATTGCAGCACTACGATGTGGGACAGATTTGGTTTACACCTGTGTGCCAAAAATTAATGCACAAGCAACACGAGCAGCATCCCCAAATCTTATTGTTCTACCACTAGTTGATGCAAAACTTACACGCGGTGCAGTACACAAACTCCTTGGAATAATTCCTAAAGATCTTAGTTCTGCAACAATTGGAATGGGGCTTGCAATACAAGACATTGAAGCACTAAAGCTTCTTGTAAAATCATTATTAGATAGAAGTGTCAGGCTGTCGCTTGACGCAAGTGCACTAGTTCCAGACATTCTACCTATAATTAAAAGCAAAAATGTTGTAGTTACTCCACATGCAGGCGAATTCAAAAGGCTGTTTGGTGAACTTCCATCTGATGATAAAAAGAAAAGGATTTCACTAGTTGAAAAATACGCAAAAGAAAATTCTGTTACAGTATTACTAAAAGGACCAACAGACGTTGTGTCAGATGGTAACAAGATTTTCCTAAACATAAAAAATACCCCTGCTATGACTGTGGGAGGAACAGGAGATGTGTTATCTGGCCTGGTCGCAGGAATGCTATCAAAAAATAGGAATCCCGTGGAATCTGCAGCAGCCACAGTATTTATCAACGGAAAAGCTGGCGTGTTGGCACAAAGAAAGTATGGTTTGCATATGGTTGCAACTGATCTCTTAGAATTTATTCCAGCTGCGATGAAGCCATTTGATAGAGTAAAGTGAATTCTATGAAAGTATTACGACATGTAGATCAGAACATGAAAGGGCTCATTACCGACTTACAAACTTTGATTAGGCAACCGAGCGTCTCTGCAAAAAATGAAGGACTAGAAGAATGTGCTAAACTTGTTGCAAAAATAATGAAAAACTCTGGAATAAAATCAGAGATACTATATCTTGGAAATAAGATTCCACCAGTTGTATATGGTGAGGTCAGATCAAAACAAAATCCTTCCAAAACAATCTTGTTTTACAACCATTATGATGTACAGCCTGCAGAACCGTTTGATTTATGGGATGACAAACCGTTTAGCGGTAAAGTAAAAGGAAACAAGATCTTTGGAAGAGGCTCTGCTGATGATAAAGGTGAACTGATTACCAGAATAAAGGCAGTAGAGTCATATCTGAAGGTTCATGGTGATGTTCCTTGCAATGTAAAATTTCTAGTTGAAGGTGAAGAAGAGATTGGAAGCATGCATGTGGAACAGTATCTAAAAAAATACAAAAACAAACTTGCATGCGATGGTGTAATCTGGGAATTTGGTTACGTTGATCAAAAAAACAGACCAATAATTAGTCTTGGCATGAAGGGATTGCTTTATGTCGAACTTTCTGCTAGCGAATCTATACGCGATTCTCATTCTAGCCTTGCAGTCTTGATCAAAAATCCTGCTTGGAGGCTTTTAGAGGCATTAAAGACACTTCGTGATTCTGATGGAAAAATACTCATAAAAGATTGGTACAAAGAGGTTGATTCATTTACAAAAGAAGAACTTGAACTAATAAAATTAGAGCCTTTTGATGAGTACTCTTTTAAAAAAGAATACGGAATAAAGCAATTTGTTGCAAACAAAAAAGGCTATGATATCAAAAAAGCTCTTGTTGGGGGACCAACATGTAATATCGCAGGTTTTGTATCGGGATATGTTGGTCTTGGTGCAAAAACAGTTCTACCTGCAAAAGCACTTGTGAAAATTGACTTTAGACTGGTGCCCAAAATGGATCCAAAAAAACAACTTACTAGACTAAAGCAACACCTAAGATCAAAAGGATTTGGTGATATCAAAGTAACAATGATTCATGGTGAAGCCGCATCAAGAACAAAAATTTCAGATCCATTTGTAGTACAAGTAAAAGACGCAGCAAGCGAATCATTTGGAAAATCTATACTTAGTGTGTCTTCTGCAGGAACTGGACCGATGTACTCTTTTGCCAAAGTATTGTCTGCTCCTTGCATATCGGTTGGAAGCACATACATCTTTTCTAGGATCCATTCTCCAAACGAATTTGCAAGAATTGATCTACTAAAGAAAACCACAAAATGTATTTGTCTCATTATGGACAAATTTGCTTCATAGAAAGGGCTTTATTGTCCTCGTCTTGAAGTGCATTTATGGCCTATGTCTATATGCCTGGTGCAACCGCAGTCGGTATTACATATGATGGCGGGGTGGTTATGGCAAGCGAAAGAAGAATTGCATATGGAAACTTCCTTGTAAGCAAAACCACCAAAAAGACATTCAAGATTACAGATTTTGTAGGAGCATGTTGTGCCGGATTAGTTGCAGACATGCAGGTATTGGCAATGCAGATGCGTGCTCTGACAAAGATTAGAAAAATGGAACTAAAACGCGAGATTGCTCCAAACTCTGTAGCAAAAATGATGTCTTCTCTAATGTATGAACGACGATACTATCCTCTACTAACACAAGTCATTGTAGGAGGAGTTGATGGTGTTCCGGCGATTTACACACTTGACCCACTTGGTTCCGTACTTCCAGATGATTATGCCGCAGTAGGAACAGGAGCTGAGATGGCTTTGGGAGTATTAGATCAGGAATACAAACCAGCCATGAAGGAAAAAGATGCAGTTACATTGGCAATAAAATCAATCAAATCTGCAATAAAGCGAGATACTGCAAGTGGAGATGGAATTGATGTGCTTGTAGCAGACAAAACTGGAATCAGAGAATTCACAGAAAATTAGTTTACAAATAATTTCTATTTCTTTATCTTTTTTGCCGCTTCCCAAAATCTGTCTGAAACATAATGCAAATTTTTCACTACCTCGCCTTTTGTCATAGTACCCATGTCTTTACTTGATACAAGTGATCTTCCTATTGCTAGGAATTTATTACGAGATTCTTCGACAACACATACTATCTGATCTTTTTCAAACTCTGAATAGCTTTTAACACCAGGTCTCATTATGGTTGCCCCGTTACAGACAAATTTCACTGCACCCATGTCCACTACAACTTTTGGAAACTTTTCAAGAAATCCAGTTTCAGATAAAAATGGAATATATGTTTTGCCTAATTTTATGGCAGAAAAACCTTCCCCCGTTATCAAATTTGCATCATCTTCGATTTCATGAATGGTGAGAGTTTTTACTCTTGGTAATTCTATACCAAATTGTGATGAAATTTTTTCTAATGTTTCAGCCGTTTCACTCTTTGATAATAAGTTTGACTTCAACTTCTTGATATTTCCTGTTTTATATCCAACAAGTCTCGTAGTATGGAACTTGCTGTCTCCATTCCGCCTGCACCACGACCAATTATGGTTTGCTGGCCTGAATGTTCAGAGTTGAAAGTGATTGCATTCAGAGTACCATTTACACATAAGGGATCATCAAGAGGAACTTCTTTTGGAGCAACAACTAATTTTCTGTTACATGATGCGATTAGCTTTACCGCACATTTTTTTGCAATGGCTTTTTTGATATCTGCAGTTGTTACCCTACTGATTCCTTTTCGGTCAATATCCTTTATGGTGACTTTCATGTCCATGATCCAATTTGCAAGTATGACAAGCTTTGCAGTAGCATCAAAACCATCAATGTCTAGCGATGGATCTGCTTCGACATATCCTTTCTTTTGCGCATCAGCAAGTGCTGCCTTGAATGTCATTCCATTTGCCATGTTTGTTAGGATGTAGTTTGTTGTACCATTTAGTATGCCCTCAAACGAAACTATTCTCTCTCCTCTCAAACTGTTTTTTGCATAATCTAAAATCGGTGTACCTCCACCCACCGTACCACTAAATCTTAACAATACCTGATTGTATGTAGCAAGTTCCATCAAAGATGGAAAGGCAAGAGCAAGCGGTCCTTTGTTTACCGTAATTACATGTAGACCGTTTTTCATTGCATGTATGATGTGTGACATCCCAGGCTCTGCATCTTTGTAATTGCTTGTGGTGGTTTCTATGAGAACCTCGGCTTCCAGACCACTTATCATGTCAAGACCGTTTGCGTCTTTTTCCTTGTTATGATATTTTTTTATGTTTCCGTACTTTTTTTTCACTTCTAGTAATCTGTTTAAATCAAGACCTGCTGATGATGCAGCCGAACCTTTACTATCAAACACACCAACTATTCGTGGTTTCAGACCATGCATGGCATACAGGTCTTCTGATCTTGAAAGTAACAGCTTGGCAAAATTCTGGCCCACTACACCAAATCCGCATAATATTATTCGCAACAGAAAACAGACATCATACGGTATTAATTAAGATTGAGCGATTTTTTGTGATTAATCCAAGATTGCTTTATTAAAGAATAAAAAACTTTACAGATTATGAAGTCTGGAAAATATGTCTCATTTGGAATTGGAGCTGTAGTTGTAATTGTTTTAATAATATTTGTAATTTCATATAACGAAAAACCTGAAACACCAAAAATAGATTCACTTTCATTAGATTTCACTTATGATAAAGCTAATTCTGTTGTAAAACAAGGTTTGCAGTCAGAAGGAATTGAAATGTCGTCGCCACTTAGGTTTCCAAAGCAACAAGAGATAGAAAAATGGTGTAAGTTCTTTAGTGACCAAGAAAAACAAAAACTTGTAGAATATTGTACTTCTACAGAAATAAAAGATCAAAGCGGAAACTTTCTTGGCAACATACACTTGGTGGGTTCTCCTAGCGCACCAAAACTAGTTCTTGTTGTGTTAGAATCAAATCCTATGATGGACAACATGAATCAAATAAAGACTGTTTTTGGTACGGTTACAAAAGAACTTGTGTGTGATTGTTGGGATGCTGTTAAATCTGGTGGATATGAGACAGTTGAAAACTGGGTTGACGCTTTGCGGGATTTTCATGTCAGTGGAAGCAAACCTCACAGCGAATCAACGTCCATCTCACTTGCATCAAAACACATGCAAATTCAGTTGACTACTACCCAAGAAGGATATGTGTGGGAGTTGCTAATCGCTAGATGATCTTGAAAATATTTTGCCGTATTAACAGGTTCATTAAGGTTGACGTAACAATTAATCCATAACTGCATCTCTGGTGTATGTATTGTTAGATCTGTGGTTGTTGCTGCTAGGTTTTGCAGCTGGTGTACTTGGTTCCATGATAGGACTTGGTGGTGGAATTGTAGTGGTGCCAGTTTTAACATTTTTTGGATTTTCTCCAGCACTGGCTGCAAGCAACAGTCTTTTTGCAGCCTTTAGCAATGCAGTAGCATCATCTGTTTCTTATGCAAAACAAAAAAGAATAGAATATTCAATTGGTTTGAAATTTGGATTGCTTGCAATCCCTGGAACTGTACTTGGTGCATTTATTTCACATGACATAACGTCATCATTGTTTAAGATATTATTTGGAATTGTACTAATTGCTTCTAGCGTTTACATTTTTTCAAGAAGAAAGATCGAATCAAAAGAGCGCAATCTCTCAAAACAAATGATGATATTGGCAACTGGAGCAAGTTTCTTTGCTGGAATAATATCTAGTTTGTTTGGTATAGGCGGAGGCATTGTGTTTGTTCCTTTGATGGTAATTGCTGTTGGTCTTTCAATGAAAATTGCCGCACCGACATCACAATTTATCTTGTTATTTGTTTCTGCATCCGGGATGGCAGTTCATGCCCTTCTAGGTCATCCTGATTTCTATCAGGCACTCTTGCTTGCTATAGGAGCATTTGGTGGAGGCATTGTGGGAAGTAGACTTTCACTTGAGGTAGAAGAAAAAAAACTACGAATTATTGTAACTGTAGTAATGATTGCAGCTGCAATCAAACTCTTTATTGATTCGTTTGAGGGTCCTTTTTGATTTGGTATAAATTGCGTCTTGATACCACCACCAAATCCCCGTTCTCTTTAGACCCTTCAAAATCAATAGCCAAAAGACCATAATTCTCGTTAAGATCAATTTTTTCCGATATCTTAAACTTCATTTTCAAAACTTCATCGGTATAAAGTGATTTTAGAAATCTAGCATGCCTATTTTTCCATGATGGATCTCCATCCATACCATAAAAAATCAATAAATTTCCATACATCTCTTTTAGTCTGGTAAACTCTCCTTCCATCCTTCCTAATATTGCTCTGCCAGAAACAATCTTCTTTGATTCATCATTGTTGTACAACACATTTTTTATTCCAGAAAAGGAAAGATAGTTTTCAAGTTCCTGTAAAGAGATTTTTCCTTCAGAAAAAAATTCATCGCCCACGTTGAGCTCTGAAAACTTCTTCATTACGTTCGTATTTCATCAGGATAGAAAATTACTTCAGAACTAGAAGTTGCTTTTCCTGATGCAAAATATTTTACTGCACTAAAAATTCGTTCATTGCTTGGTTCTGTTCCATCAACACTTCCTGGAAGAACCAAGAACATTCTAACATTAGATTTTAGAACGTCACTTAATTCTTGATTTACTGTAGTTGCAAATGGTCTTAGTGCGCCACGAAATACGTCTACTTTGGCTCGTTCTGCACCTGATACCTTTGGACCAACAGGAAAGTCAGGACCAATGATGACCATGGTCCCAGGTTTGCCCTTGAAAAGAGGTGGGTTTTTGGAACCACCTGGAACAAACATACCAAGACATTCCTGTCCTACGATTGCTGGAGTCAGTATGAATTTATCCACCACTGAATCCCACTGTGATCTTGAGAGCTCAGTTATCTTTGGAAATGAAGGCACCTTACCTGTAACATGAATTGCCATTGATATGGCACCAACCTTTTCTGTAGCTGTTTTGAGCCATTTCTTCACCTCTTCTTGGTTTGTCAGATCAATTGCATGTGAATGAAACTTGGATAGTCTGTCTTGGTTTTGTTTTGGAATATTTTTTGAAAATAAAATGACCACTTTTCCTCCAGACTTTTCAATATTTTGAGCAAGAAACTCTACTCTTGCAATATCCGAATCTTCTGATGCATCAACAGTAAAAACTAGCACTTTTGAACCAAAATCTGTTGCATATTCTGGTATTGTAGATGTAATATGTGGTTTTACTGGATAAAATACTCTGTCACCTGGTATGACTTTGCCATTTAGGATCTTTGAAATTTCGTCATCACATAGCGCAAGAACTGTCTCGGCAACTTGTTGTTGTGATAAGAACTGCTCATCTGCTATCATTTTACTCGTGTTGAGTTGTACCTTTTCTGCTATTTGCTGAATCTTTGAAAGCAACGAAGTAATTGTTGTGTTTAGTTTCTGGATTTCATCTTCTGATGACATGCCTTTTATTTTTGCCATTTTTGTAGTTGCATTTTTAATTCCTTCTTTGACAGTTTTTTCGTCTTCACCCATAAGTGGCAAAATGTCGTTGTTTACTTGTTCTACTTCTTGAGGAGTCAAGCTCTCAAAACCACTGACTCGCATAAATTCTGCAGCAGCCTTTGGATATACTGTTTTGTAAATTCTGTCAGAATGAACTGGACCAGGATTTGTCGCAATTGAGATTATTCCCTTTTGTGTAAGCTCCCAAGACATTGCTTCTGCAAGTCTATTTTTAGCACCTTGTGAGGCAGTGTACGGACTACGAAATCTGTATGGTCTTTGTTCAAGGGGTCTTTCTTCAGCAAAGAAAGTCGATATTGTTATAATTTTTGAGCCAGCCTTCATTGCTTTTAGTGCTTGAACCGAAGTCCAAAAAGTTCCAGTAAGATGAATTGCAACTGTACTCTTAAATTCAGACATTGGAGAATTTGCAAAACATGTCACCGGTCCTGACACTCCAGCATTGTTTACTACTATATCCACAGTGCCAACTGATTTTTTTAGCTCATCAAACATAGATGATATTCCAGATTCATCGCTTACATCTACGCCGGCAAAAATCTTGACAAACGCATTGCTTTTTACTTTGTTAATTACATCTTGCAATTCTTTTGCAGCTTCTTCAAGTGGTTCTTTTCGTCTTCCCAAAATGACTACACTTGCACCATTTTCAGCAAATTTAGTTGCTATTGCTTTACCAATGCCTGTTCCGCTGCCAGTAATGACTGCAACTTTGCCTTGAAATTTTAACATTGATAGAAAATGACTATTCTTCTATTATTTATTCCGATTGATCTATTCCATGGCAAATTGCTTGAAGACTAATATTTATTTGAGGGAGGAATTTACCTTCACGCATGCACGATTCAGAATCTGATACTCTTTCACTTAAAACTAAACCTGAACAATTTTGTGATTCTTTAGAAGAAATAGGTATTACTGCACAAGCAAAAGAAATTGCTACCGACGAAGTTGAAAAAGGCGATTACTATAGCAGATATTTTTCTGTCACCCCTAGGATGGTTACAAACAAGGGCTGTCTTGAGGTAAAAGGCACTAATATTGACATCATACAGATAATTCAGAAGGGATAGAATTGCAAGATCCAAATCCGCTGCCATGGGGAGCACAGGACCGATTTCAAGCTCATTTTATAGTTAGAAAGGATCTGAGTGAAAACGACGAGGAATTTGTTGCAGAAACTAAACTAACTACAAAAGGTCATTTTGGATCTAAAAAACTGGTTGGCGTGCAATGGATGGGAGGAAGGATCGCGGATGTGTTAAACAACGATGCCGAACTTACAAGCATGATTCTAAAACAATCAATCAAAGACGCACGCATCAGAGTAGACCCAACAAAAAACGGTGTAAGAATTTATGGTAACTGGAAAAACAGTAGCGAGTTTGCTATAACAAAAGATCTATTTGCTATCTATGACAAAATAGCATCTCACATAAAAAATCTTTAAGCTCGCCACCAGTCTAACGCTAAACAATTAACTTTGTCTTTACCATGTGGTATTGCCAAAATAAACTGTTTTTTGACTGTAGTAGCAAGTCTTCCAGCTAATACTACTCCTGTCGCAGTAATAGTGTCACTTGTGTTGTACACTTGAACCAGATATGGCGCATGATCAATACCTGGTCCTTTTTGGTACACTGCAAAATCACAACCAAACTTTATTCCAGGATTTACTATGTATCCCTTGTCCCTGAAATCTTTGTAGACTTGATATTTTTTGTCAAAGTTATGGTATTCTGTTCTAGCTATCTGCAAGAGATCGTTTTCTGAAATTTGTTTTTTTGATTTGTAAACTTTGATCTTTGATTTTTGTACTAGATAATAGCCTTCTATCAAATCCAAAATAAGTGGCACGTTAATCTCATCTGGTTTTGGTTTTGCTATGCCTACTGGTTTTCCATAATATCCTTGCATGAAAAGAGAACGTGAGTCTTGTATGTTCCAGACTACAATCCTATTTTCGATTAATTCGCCTTTCAAGTTATAGACTTAGAGCTAATGATATGAAAGAGTCAGAGACTTCAAGACACTTGTCTGCCATTTCCTCGACTCCACTTACTATATCTTTTAGAAGCAATAATTCCTTTGTAATTGTAATCTCGTCTAAGACTCTGATGGTCAGATCACGGTACTTGTCATCTATATTGCGTTCTATTTTCTGGGCTTCATGCGCAAGCTCAATAGCTCCTGCGGGATTGCTATTAAGAGCACGCACTATCTCGTTTAGCTTGTAAATTGCATCTACTACTAAATTAATTAATTCTGTAAGGTCTTTGTCAAGTTTACTTTTCTTTAGAGTGGCAGCTTTGATGTTTGAAAGTTTGAATGCAACACCCGTGATGTATCCTGCGATCTCATCCATTGTATATGCAGTGTGTAAGATATTTTCTCTATTCATCATCAGGCCACCTACTTCGGCAATTTCTCTTGTTATTTTACGACGAAGGGCCTCTACTTCATCTTCTGTACTGCGCATTCTTTCCAGAGATGCTTTGATTTCTCCCTTGTCTCCTTTTATTATAAGGGCAGGTAATACAGAAAGATCTCTTACTGAGTTGAGAATTCGGTTTATTTCATCTTGTAAAACTGCAAGCGCCTTTCGTTTCGCTTGAACTTCTAATTCTCCGCTGTACATGTAAGACTTCAAAATACTAGGAGCGACTAATAATCCTTACGTGAAATTTTCCTAAGAACCTGTGAGGTGTTGTTGATATCTCAGATGTAGTTTTGCTTTTCTTCTTGAACTGCTCTTTTTTGTCCATTATACAATGAGACTATCTCTTCATCAATAGTTGCATTTTCTGGAGTTTTTTCAAACCTGATCTTCCCTGTAAATTTGGGAAATCGTAGTGCAAGCCCGCTCCCTTTTCTTATTACATCCATTGCTGTTTTGTGTAACGGGCTAAGTGTAATTTCTGAAGCAACGATCTCAATTACAACTTCGGGGTCAAACCAAACGTCAGCTTCAAGTCCACTGTTTATTCTAGGATCTTTTTTTAGAGTTATTTTATCAGAGAGTATCTGATAAAACTGGTCAAGATTTTCATCCGTAAAACCGGTACCTACTTTGCATATGCTTGGAAAAGTATCTGTCTTATCATCATACGTTGCAAGTAATAGTGCACCGTATCTCCCAGTCCTTCTACCACGCCCAAAAAATGCCCCTATGACAACAAGGTCTAAACTATCCCCAAGTTCATTTCTGTATTCACGTTTTAGCTTAAGCCAATTGCTGCCTCTGGCACCGGCTCTGTAAGAGGCATCAAGTTGTTTTAACATCAATCCCTCGCATCCTGCATTGATTGCATTTTCTAATACGTCTTCAACTTCGGTATCTGACTTTACTAATGTCATTGGCATGAGTTTCACAAACTCATCTTCTTTTACACTTTTTTCAAGTATTTTTCTGCGTTCTTTGTATGGCAAATCAAGACAGCTTTTTCCATCAACAAACATGACATCAAAAAAGTTTATTGTAATAGGATATTGTGAAACTGCCTTTGCAATATTATATTTTCGCCTACGGTGCATTAGTTCTTGAAACGCAAGAAATTCGCCAGTATCCTCGTTGATTGCAACTGCCTCTGCCTCTAATATTATCTCACGTGCGTTTAGTGACTTGCTAATCTTTTCAACGATATCAGGATAGTAGCTTGTGATGTTCTCAAGACTTCGTGAGTACAATACGATCTTTTCTCCTTTCATGTGAAGTTGTACACGCTCCCCGTCAAGTTTGTATTCCGCAGCAAACTCTGCACCCATTTTTTCGTGAGCTTCTTGTGGGCTCTTTACTCGTTCTGCTAACATTGGTCTTATGGGGCTGAAAATTGAAACTTGGACATTTTTAATTGCGCCAATTCCGCCTTTTGCAATAGCTGCTGCAACTTTTCCTAAATCACTTGATACATTGTATGCTTGTTCAAGTGTAGGTCTATTTTCTTTTGAGCCAGTAAACGCAATTGCAAGTGAATCCATAATGGTATAATCTGCAATGCCTAAACGCAAAGAGTTGGTAATTATTTTGAGAATAAAGCCTGCCTCTATTGGACTGGCGTCATTTAGGAGGCTAGAAATATACTTTAATTTCATGTCTTGTGAGCGTGAGCCTTTGAGTTCGGCAATTTTGTATAGTGTATCGTAAACTCTCTCTACCGTGATGTCTTCATTCATAAATGTAGTCTGTGTCTTTTGTTCTAGGATCTTTGCAGCAGCTTGCCCTAGATCGCCACCTTCATGATATGCATGGTCAATTTTTTTAACTGGTATTCCTGCAGATTTTGATACTGCTTTTATTGCAATTTTTTCTGCAACTCCAAGCTCAATGCCTTCATGATCTGGCCTTAGCTTTCCCTGTAATAGATATACGACACTTGAAATTATTTCTGGAGGTGTCTTTTTGAATAAATCTACAAGATACTGTGTTAACTCTAGTCTTTTTGTTGTGCTCTCCATAATTTTTAGCGTCTCTGCTACAAGAGAAAACTTCATCGAACAATTTCTACAGCTTCTGGAATAAAAGCTTGAGTTATTTTAGCTGAAGATGGGCCTTTATCTTTAACCAAATCTCAGGGGTTCTATTAAAAAGTACAGAGTGAAAACCAGACATCTCTTCTTCATTTAGAAATCTTTTATTTCTTCTCAAAAAACCATCAAAGAATACTCCTGATATGTATCCTACATAAAGCCCAAATGCAAAGTCTGGAAGAGTTGCACCGTTTGGAGCAAGAGGTTTTGCTTCAGTCAAAACCATGCGCGGATAATCCAGCGCATACGTTATGATGTCATTCAAACTTTTTTCTTCAATTACGTCTAGTTCCACAACAAAAATCGCATCTTGCAAATATTTAGGATTTTGCCCTCTTATTTATTTATATAATTAAAAAAAGAGGTTTATTTGGCGATAAGGTAGACGCCAATTCCTATCCCTGTCAATATGCCTAACCCAAAAAATAATACGTCAAACGCTACTACTTTTCTAAAAGAAGCGTGAACCATTCTGTCTTTTTTTGGGGCGCCGTTTGGATTGGTATTGTCCATGTAATTTTTAACAAATCAGATGATATATTGGTATTGCAAAATCTTTGTTAATCTCTGATTATGATTTTTCATCTTTCTTGTTCGTTTATAAATAGGACTTTATGAAAACTCACCATGGGTGGAGCAAAGAAACAATCTCCTGCACAAGCAGAAAAGTCACAACAAGCTGAAGCCGCAAAAAAAGAAGGCGGTAAGAAAGGAGAAAAGAAAGAGCAAAAATCAAAGTCAGCTATCTCTGTCATCATTAATGAAAATCAAGCTATGAACTTTATCAAAGGTGCCAAAGTCTTTACGGTGCAAGAAGTGGCACGACAAGAAGGCATCAAGATATCTGCGGCAAATGCATTCTTACTAAAACTATTGAAAAATGGTGCTGTCAAAAGAATAGGTGGCTATAGCGGTCATCATATCTATACTGCAGCTTGAGTTATAACAAATACATCTCCTGATTTTACATTGTTTAGTGCATCTGCATTGAATGTTATTGTACCAATTGGAGTCATTGCTTTTGTGGAGTCGGTATCATTTAGGAAAAAACAGATCGATCCAGTTGATGCCATAAAGGAGACATCGCCTTTTTTGAATTTGGTTCGTTGTCTTTCTCCGCCTACGTTAACCTTAGTTTCAGTGTACACAAAGCTATTTCCCATCATGTGTGCAATTCCTTCAAGTGGTAGAGATCTACTTATGGTACCAACAGTTTTTGGTGCAAGATGACGTTTTAATTCGCATTTCAGATGGGATTTGTCTTTTATCTCAACATTTATCTCGATTCTAGAAACAGATCCTGCGCTCATTTTCAAGGGGAGGATTATGAATTATATAACGTTTGTTCAGACCAGATGCCATGTCTGATGAACCTGAAGAGATTATTGCAGAAACTGAAGAGGCTCCAGTAGAGGTAGAACCAGAAGAGCCAGTTATTCTAGAATCCGTAGAAACCCCGGAAATATCAGAAGAGGGAGAAGAGGAAGTTAAAACAAAGAAACTCAAAAAGGGCGAGCTTTCTCCAGAAGAACTTGCAATACGGGCAAAATTACAAAAAATTATTGATGCAAGAGAAATTATCGAAATTGATCCTATTCACACACCAATAGAATATGAAACAACTGGTAGAGGCAAAATAATGATAGGCCCTCCAACTTTAACTAGATTTGAAAAAGCAAGAATAATGGGCGCAAGAGCATTACAATTATCACTTGGTGCGCCTCCGTTTATTGCAGTCCCAAAAGAAGTGGCAACATCGCTTGACTTGGCATATGCAGAACTTGAAAAACGTGTTATCCCTATCACAATAAGAAGAGTATTGCCAAATGGCGACTTTCAAAACATTCCTATAGATCATTTTGATTAATGGACAAATCATCGATAAGACTTAATAGAATGCAAAATTTTGGGTGATGTGATTGAGTATTTTGAGTGTGGAAGATGTCAAGACACAATTGACCGATAATAATTCATTTTCAAATAAAGAAAGAACAATTTCGATACAAAGGCAGCCAATAATGGAATGTGCCATTGACGTGTTGACTATACTTGGAAGCGTCGGTCGGGTTGTGTTAAAGGCCAAAGGCGATGATATCCCAACTGCAGTTGGAGTAGCCAATGTAATAACTGAAAAAATGATGAAGAACACATCAGAAATTGTCAATATTTTTGTTGATAGTGAAACTGGAACAGGAAAATATGGTATGACTCTTGTTTCAACTATAGAAATTATTCTTGCTAAAAAACTAAACTAAAAAGAACTTCCTGGTCCTTTTAGAAGCATGTTCTCGCATTCTTTGCATACTGCTTCATCGATATTTGTTTCCAAATTGTGATGTATGTCGCAAATCAAAAGACTTGATTTTATGTAGTTGCACAAACCAATGAATTTTGAAAGACTTGCAGGTGTGTATGCCATATTAGTTGAGAGGTTGCTAGCAATTTCATCAATCATCTCAGAGACTTCTTTTATGGAAAGAAGCTTGATTATTAATTCAGGGTTTCCTCTTGTTCCTCTGATGTAATTGCTTATTGCAGCTTGTGTTACGCCTAACATCTTTGAGATGTCTTCTTCTTGTATGTTGTATGTCTCCATCAATTTTTTTGCCAAGATAGCACGCAACGCTGGAATTAGCGTCTTAGTCTCTATCTCTGCTGGAAGAAGCATGAAAAAACTAGCGTCTTGAAAATATTTAAACCTACCAATAAGCTTGACCTAATCTTCTGGAACAAATTCTTGTAATTTTTTATCTATCGTCAATTCGATAGCTTATTTTATCAATTGCACAATACACGAAAGTATTGCAAGAAATTTTCTCAAAACTAACACAATGCATTTCTGACGCAGTATCATCATGCAAATCTGATTGTATTGCATTATCAGGAGGGCTCGATAGTTCTATTCTTGCATATTATTTGAAAAAAAACACTAAAGCAATAGCTGTAATAACTAAAGACTTTCCAGCATCTGATCTGGTATATTCCCAACTTGTCGCAAAAGAATTTGGACTAAAACTATTGATAAAAAATGCTACAATTGAAGAGCTCATGGCAGCAATTGAAGAGACAATTAAGATCCTCAAAAATTTTAATCATATTGAGATCCGAAACTCAATCGTTGTTTATCTTGCAATAAAGACCGCAAAGGAAAACGGCTGTACTAGTATAATTACTGGCGATGGTTGTGATGAATTATTTGCAGGATACAGTTTTTTCTTAAGAAAAACTGATACGGAATTGCAAAAAGATCTGGAAAGAATATGGAAAATAATGCATTTTCCAACGCAACAAATAGGCATGGCACTTGGAGTTGTTATAGAATCGCCATTTCTAAATGAAAAAGTTGCCAATTATGCAAAATCAATTCCAGCCAATCTAAAAGTACATGAAGAAAATGGTAAAAAATACGGAAAGTGGGTCTTACGAAAAGCGTTTGAACACATTATTCCGCAGTCGATTGTTTGGAGAGACAAGTCTCCTATGCAGGATGGTTCTGGAACAAACAGTTTGACGGTATTTTTTGAAAACAGCATCAAAGACGAAACGTTTGAATCCAAAGCCAAGCTGCATCTTGAAAAAGACAGAGTCAAACTAAATTCCAAGGAATCAATGTATTATTATGAGTTGTATAGAAAATAC
>CAYGLP010000014.1:0-5496 GCA_964350965.1 uncultured Nitrosopumilaceae archaeon
GCAATACTTGCAACCAAATCTGTTGTAGAAAGTAATACGTTAAAAGATTTAATTAAAAAAGAGATACCAAAGAGAATCAAGGTAATAAAAATAAATGCATCTTCACTTGTAGATCTTGTTGAATCTGGTAAATTTATTTATGATAAAAACTTTTGTAAGAAAAAGATAGAAACTATTTTGTTGGATCCAATCATGACTAATGTTGATGTTGTAACATTATCTAGTACACATCTACCATTTCTTTTACCTATTTTGAAACAAGTTTTTCCTAATATTACATTTCTAGATCCTGCAAATGTAATAGCAAATCAAATTGCAAAAAAATTAAAAATGAAAAAATCAAAAAGAAACTCAATGAAAATTTTTACTTCTGGAAATGTTCGACTTTTGCAAAAGAAATTACGCCAAATAGGAATAAAAAATACGGTAAAATCATTATGATTTGATTTTTGTTTTTCTAAATCCATGACTAAATGTCTTATCATATAATCTGGAATACTCGTAAGATTTCGGATTTACAACGTCACCAATAATTATAATTGCAGTACGAGTGATTTTCTCATCTCTCACTTTTTTTGTAATGTCATTTAGTGTTCCTCTTATTACTTTCTCATCTTTCCAGCTTACGCGATATACTGCAGCCACAGGAGTCGATTTTGGATATCCCCCTTCGATGGCCTGTTTTACTATGTCTGAGAGAAGATGTATACTGAGATAGAATATCATTGTGGCTTTGTGTTTTGCAAGTTCAGAGATCTTCTCATGCTTTGGAACCTTGGTTCGTGATTCAGCTCTTGTGATGATGATGGTTTGGGTAACACCAGGTAGTGTAAGTTCAGAACCTAAAGCTGCAGCTGATGCCAAAAAGGAGGTGATCCCAGGTACGATTTCAAACTCTATTCTTTCTTTTTGGAGATTGTCTGTTTGTTCTCTTATTGCACCATAAATGCTTGGATCACCATCATGTAATCGAATTACTAACTTTCCTTTTTTTGCATTTGATTTTAAGATATCAAAAATTTCTTCTCTGACTAGCTTTGCTGCATCGTATAGTTTTGCTTTTTTACATAATTTTATTATCTCTGGCGGTATTAGAGATCCTGAATAAACTACTACATCTGCACTCTGCATCAGTTTTTTTGCTTTTATGGTAAGAAGCTCAGGATCACCAGGACCACAACCAACAAAATAGACCTTAGACACGCTTTACCACCATTATTGAAAAATATTTGTTAGTGAAAGTATCTTTTGTAACTTCGCCAAGTGTTAATTTTTTAACAATCTCTTCATCAGTACCAATGTCTTGTGCTATTGCAAAAATCGAATTGTCAGAAAATCCTGCTTCTTTTAATAATATAATGACTTGATCGAAATATCTTCCATCTTTTAGAAATATCATTGTGTCACAGTTTTTTGCTGTTTCTTTTACTCTAGAAAGATCATAACAGGCAGGAATCACTGCTACAGTTTCATCGCCTTCTGCAATGCTTATACCAACTTTAGATGCAAAAGCAAACATCGATACTATTCCAGGGATTATCGTGATCTTAATTTCTGGATATTTTGATTTTAGTTCACGTTGGATATAGATCCAAGTACTGTAAAGCGATGGATCGCCTACAGTAAGATAAACAACATTTTTACCAGATTTTATGACATTTGCAATTGCCTGAGCATTTTTTTCCCACGTATTTTCAAGTGTTTCTTTGTCTTTGACCATTGGAAAAACCAAGTTAATGATTTCTGGTTTTTTGGAATCGTTGATTATTGGAGATACGATAGAATAAGCGATGCTTGTTTTTCCTTCTTTAGATGTTGGACACATTATTACATCTGCATTGCGAATAGCCTTTACAGCTTTTACAGTTAAGAGATCGGGATCTCCAGGACCACATCCAACACAAACGAGCTCTGCCATTAGAAGCGATTCAAGTTGTGCCTAATTAAAAGCTAGATTTTTGTTGCAGATATTACGGTAACAGGATTTCTTGCGAGCATCATTGTTCCAGTAGAGGTCTTTCTACTCTTTGAAACAGTAATCTGTGTAACATCTATTGATGAAAATTTCAGTTTTTCTATTGTTCCCAAAACTGCAACCAGTGTTTCAAGCAAGATTGTACCAATTACTATTCTTCCACCTGATTTTAGCTTACCCTCACATAGTTCGAGTATGTCTTTTGTATCTCCTCCAGTTCCTCCTATAAAAATCGCATCTGCTGTTGGTAATTCAGAAATTTTTTCTGTCGCGTTACCAGAGATTACCGTAATATTTGAGACTAGGAATTTTTCCATATTTTTCTTGGTTAATTCTATAGCTTTTGGATCAAAATCAATTGAGAATACTTTACCAGATGGTTTGACTTGCAATGCAGCTTCAATAGATACAGAGCCACTTCCACATCCAATATCATATACTATTTGATCTGGCGATAGTCTTGCTTTGCTTATCTGTACAGCCCTAATCTCTTCTTTTGTTATAGGAACTTCCTCAACTCTCTCAAATAATTCGTCTGGAATACCAGGTGTACTGTATTTCCACATCTAGCACAATGAGCATACTCTAGATATTTTAGTGCTACCTAACAGGAAGTCCTGTTGCTGCTGGATGCATCAAAGTACTAACAAGAATCCAGGTAAATATGAATATGAAAAAGTAGCTTCCAATTCCTGTCATGATTAATTTTTTCTTGTCTGATGGTGGAAGTGGTATCCGCATCGCTTTTGCTATTCCATAAGATATGATAAACAGAACAATCATGATTCCAAATCCTACATATGGTCTAGAATCTACATTGATAGGATTTCCTACAAAAGCTGAGATTATGCCCGCAAGTACACCAAGACCAATTCTGATCCAAAAGAGAGTACCTAATGGATTTTTTATTATTCCCTCCGTTTGTGTTGCAGTTGGTTCATTTGGAGGCAAGTCTTTTACGTTAGCGTCTTCAGGAGTAGATTTTTTTTCTTCTTCTTTTTTCTTTGGATGTCTGGTCAATTAAATTTACAAAGTGACTCACAGTCAACCATGTTTAAAATCTTTGGTTCTCTTCTTAATAGCAACAGTATAATTTTGGAGTAATAATGCATCATCATGACACTTGCCGGAATAGAATTACGCTATTTGATAAATGAGATCGTTAGTAAGATTGACGGATATTATGTAAGTAATATTTATGGAATCAGTCGTGATAGTATGCTTTTCAAATTACATCATCCAGAAAAACCAGACATTTTGCTGATGTTTTCTACGTTGGGATTATGGATTACCACAATCAAGATAGAACAAATCGAGGAAAACAGATTGGTAAAGAGATTAAGAAGTGATCTACTTAGATCAAAAATTTCTTCAATAAAACAAATTGGCGCAGAAAGAATTGTTTATGTCACGTTTAACTCATTAGAACAAGAGTTTGTTCTAATTGGGGAATTTTTTGGCGATGGTAACATAATTTTATGTGATAAAAACATGAAGATACTCGCTCTTTTACATTCTATCGATGTAAGACATAGAAGATTAAATGTTGGATTTAATTATGAACCCCCGCCACAAAGTGGATTAAATATTTTTAAGATCACGTCTAAAGATCTTGTTGGGATACTGTCTGTGTCAACGGCTACGGTGAGATGGATAGGTAGAACTTTAGGTATTCCTGCAAAATATGCTGAAGAGATAGTTCGACTTGTAGAAATAGATCCACTAAAACCTGGAAATAGTCTTTCTGAGAAAGATGTAGAGAAAATTTTTACAGTGACTAAAAATTTAGTAGAAAAAATTGTAAACGGTGTACATGATCCAATTTTGGTAAAAACTGAAAACAGTGCGGATGTCTTTCCTGTAAAACTTGGTCAGCTAGAAAATACAAACTATACCAAGATTGCAAGTTTTATGGAAGGATTAGATTCTCTGTTTACACAGAATCTTCTTGAGCGTGGCAAGTCATCACAAGCAAATACTGTTAATCAGAAAATTGAAGAATTTGAACATAAACTGGAAGATCAAGTCAAAGCGATATCAGCGGTTAAAGAAAAAGCTGGTGCCATTTCTGCTGTAGCAAAATCGTTACTGGATTTAGTTTCAAAAGGAGTGACTTCATCAGAAAACCCCGTGGTTACAGATATGCTTAGAAAGCAAAATGTGATTTTTGCAAAAGAAAGAGGTATTTTGTTTATAGATATCAATGGTGAGAAAATTCAGATAAATCCTGATTCATCTCTGCAAGCTATTGCTTCAGTGTTATTTAATGAATCAAAACGACAAATAAATGCAATAAAAGACATTGAATTAGCAAAAAAGAAAACTGAAAAGAGTCTCGAAGGTTTTAGAAAACAAGAAAGTATTGCAAGAGATTCTGTTGTGTTTACGATACAGAAAAAAAGAGAATGGTATGAAAGATATAGATGGTTTTTCACTTCTGAGGGTCTTTTAGCAATTGGTGGTCGCGATGCGTCATCTAATTCATCAGTTATTAGAAAACACCTTGAAAAAGATGACAAAGTATTTCATGCAGAAATTTTTGGCTCCCCATTTTTCCTCTTAAAAAAGAGTTCTGAATCTAATGTGACCAGTATTTTAGAAACTGCACATGCAACTGTTTGTTTTAGTAGAGCGTGGAGAGAAGGTTTGTACGGATTGAGTTCATACTGGGTAAACCCAGATCAGATTAAGACTGCTGCACCAAGTGGTCAGTTTATTGCAAAAGGCTCTTTCGTAGTAGATGGTCAGAGAAATTTTGTTAAAGTAACTAGTATGCGTTTGGCTATTGGACTTTTAGAAAAAGATGATAAGTATTCTTTAACGTGCGGGCCTCCTGAAGCTGTTAAAAAAAATTCTATCTACTATGTTATAATTGAACCATCAGGTTTTGACATGGTAGAAATTGCCAAAAAGATAAAATTTGAATTTCTCAAGTTTAAAGAAAAAGAGAACGTAGTTAGGGCAATTAGTATGGACGATTTTACACGGGTAATACCTGCTGGCGAAAGTCACATAGTTGAATCCGGTATAGGTCAGGCGTATATATGAGCCAAAAAAAGCCAATTTTTATAGTAGATGCCATGTTGGGTAATCTTGCAAAAAAACTCAGAGTTTTAGGATATGATTCAGCATATTTCTCCTCTATTGAGGATGAAAAACTTGTCAGCATTGCAAAAAACGAAAAACGAATCATATTAACAAAAGATGAATGTCTTTGCAAAACAGCACAGAATCAAGAAATAACATCTGTATTAATCAGAGGAAATGATGAGATCGAACAAATCGCACAAATACATCAAAGTGTAAAGCTTGAAAAGTTTGTTATCGACACAAACAATTCTAGGTGCATTATTTGTAATGGTAAATTACAACTAATAGAAAAATACAGAGCCATAGGTAAGATTCCAGAAGGAATTTTGGAAAGGGAAGAAAAATTTTGGATGTGTGATGGATGTAAAAAGATCTACTGGCAAGGAACTCATTTTGAAAAACTTCAAGAATTTGCTAATAAATTAAACAAT
>CAYGLP010000014.1:5506-29142 GCA_964350965.1 uncultured Nitrosopumilaceae archaeon
AACAATAGATTACAATGAGTTTTTCAGATAAAGATGGTGAGATCCTAGTAAAGACAGCTAGATCAGTAGTAACAGAATATCTTAAAACAAGAAAAAAAACAGTATTGTTGGAAGATTTCAAATCTAGATTTTCTTATAATTCTGGTGTTTTTGTGACTTTAAACAAAGCAGAAGAACTTAGGGGATGTATTGGATTTCCTACGCCAGAAAGAAAATTGTATCAATCACTTGTGGATGCCGCAATTGCTTCCGCTACAGAAGATCCTCGTTTTACTCCTGTAAGGTATGAGGAATTATCAGATATTTCCTTTGAAGTAACCGTATTAACCCCTCCTGAAGAGATCAGTGTAAAAAATACCTCAGAATATCTAAGTAAAATAAGAGTAGGGCTAGATGGTTTGATTGTGAGATGGGAATTTGGCGCCGGTCTGCTTCTACCTCAAGTACCTGTAGAATACGGTTGGAGTGAAGAGGAATTTCTTAATCACACATGTGAAAAGGCAGGCGCCCCACAAGATTGTTGGAAAAGAAAGAGTACAAAAATACTCAGGTTTGAAGGAATTGTTTTCAAAGAGACTAGTCCTAATGGAGAAATAATACGAGTTCAGTTATAGTATTTCCCCACTTTCAGCATCAAGTAGAATTTTTTTTTCATCTATTAACGAATCATATTCTTCTTTTGTTGCCATAACAAGAGGTATATTTGCAAGTGCGCAACCTGATGCAGTAGTAATATCAACTTTTAAGCATATCATCGCGCGTGGTGCACAGTTATTTGATTTCAAAGAGTATATAGTATAAGCACCAACACTACTACCAACTCCAAAAGGAAAGACGAGAATTTTGTCTGCAAGTGATTTTCCAAAAAGATCGTGTTTTTCATCTCTTATTTTGCCAGTTTTTTTGTCTACTGCACCAAGAAAATTAATTGGTTTTTTTGATATCATGACTTGACCTTGAGCTTTTCCTTTTACAATTACTTTTAATGTCATTTTGTTTCCTCGTGTATAATTTGAGTGAGGTTCTTGAGATTTACATCTATACCATTTGATGTTTTCAAATAATATGCCCCCTTAACGCTGTTTGTAATTACTCCATCAACATCTTTTTTGTCTATTAATGGCGTAAGACAAATGCAACAATCAGAAAGAAGTTCGCCACCAGCTCGTTCTATATTATTTGTATATCCAAGGTGTTTAGCCTGTTCCTGAACTGCCCTTGGACAAAAAATCATACATCTTTTCTTGAATGTCTTTTCCTTCAACATTCCAGAAAGATCAGATAGTTCATCCAACCCAAGTTGTGGGCTTCCAAGAGCGATAATATCGCCAGAGTCAGTAGTGTTTAGTTCATCATGGATTTTTTGTGCCTCTTCTTTGCCAAAATCCATTGTTTCTCCTTCGGCGTCACTCAAAGTGAACATTCCACATGTACCAGATGTACCCATTCCAGCACAAAGTGACTTACAGCTACGCCTATCAAGTTCTTTTACACCAGAAATGGCAACAGAACATCCAGCAACTTTTCCTGCAAAATATCCAAGCATGCCATAGGTCAGCTCATCTTTTTGATCAGTTTTCATTCGTATTGTGAGATTTGGATTTCTAGAATCATCTTTTCGTAAGTCAGAAAATGGACTTTTGCCAGTCAATGCACTTGCAAGTGCACTAAAGGCACCTTCCTTGTTTGTTTTAAGATTTGCCAGCGAATTTGCATAAATTGCTGCGTTACTTTCAGCAAAAGAAACATGTGTGCCCTTTTTTGGTAACTCAAAAATCTCATACGGAATGCAAGAAAAAGATGGTATAACACACATTTTTTCGTATGAATTTTTTATACTATTTTGTTTTTTAATGAACTCTTCAGTGAGATCATATTTTGAAACAGTGTCAGGATCAAATCCCATTGGATTAACTGTAGTCCTTACTTTGAATTTTGCGTCTTTACTAAGCTTTGCAAGAAATTCTTCTCCTGCATCCCCAATTGTGTTATAATTAACACCAGAGAGATGTGCCCATTCAATTGGAAGTAGACAATCTGCGCCTGTAGCTTCGCCTATTGCTACCAAAACACGGTACGCAAGTGCAAGTGTTTCTCCATGTTCACCTTTTAGAGATGCTTCTTCTTCTTTTGTTAATTCCAACAAGATATCCTGATCTGAGCGATATAAAATACTTGTATGAGTCTTTATCCTTATAATACAAACAGATGCAATCAGAACATATGGAAAAAATTCTGCGCGGAATGACAGATACGATGAACTCTGTCAAGCCTCCCAGAATGACAGTACTTAGAGAGTTACATGAGGCAGAGACTGGCGGTCCACTTAGCATACTTATTGGAACTATACTTTCTGCAAGGACAAGAGACGAGAACACTTCGATTGTTGTCAAAAAACTATTTTCAAGGTACAAAACTGCACGTTCACTTGCAAGAGCAAAAGTTTCCGATGTTGAGAAGATAATCAAATCTACAGGATTTTATCATGTAAAAGCAAGAAGGATAATTGAGGTTGCATCAATCATTGATTCACAATATTATGGCAAGGTACCAGATAATTTGGATGAACTGCTGAAACTTCCAGGTGTTGGTAGAAAAACAGCAAATTGTGTACTGGTATATGCTTTTGAAAAACCAGCTATACCTGTAGATACACATGTGCATAGAATTTCAAACAGACTGGGTCTAGTAGAAACAAAAACGCCTGAAGAAACTGAATTTGCGCTTATGGAGAAAATTCCAAAAAAATACTGGCTTCAGATAAATGATACATTTGTAATGTATGGTCAAAACATCTGTAAACCAATATCTCCCATGTGTGATGTTTGCCAAATAAAAAAAGAATGCAATTATTATAAGACTAACTTCGCTTCTTAGTTTTTAGCAATATCATTATTATGACTCCGACAATTCCAGCAAGCATGTATGGTAGATAGAATAGTGGATTAGCAGCAGGATTTCCAGAGACGATATTTAATATGAAATCTCCTGAATTAGTTGCAGAAGGATCTGTTAACGATTCCATTCCATATACTGAAAAATCCTTTATTTTATAATAATCAAGACTCAAGTTAGAAACCACAATTCTTTTGCCATTATGTATTGTGAGTCCGTTTTGATCTGAATACACGGCAATTATTTCGTCGTCACGATTCCAACCTGTTTCTTTTTGATCATGAAGAACAGCATATCCAATTTCAGGATTTTGTACTGCAACCCAGAATTTCATATCTGGTGGGCTACCCATTCCAATCTCAATGAATTTTTCTTTGTCAGTGCCATCATACAGACGTATTACTGCATTTCCTTGGGGATTTGCATATACAATTTGGTTTTTAATATTAAGTTGCCAATTCCTTGTATGTTCATTTTCAAATGAACCGCTATTTGCATTACTGCTAATGACATTGAACTTTTCATAAGGAATGTCAATGGCTTCCATACGCACCGATGGATTTGATTCAATTTGCGCATATATCGGAAGAATTGGAATTGAAAGTAAAAAAAATAAAACAATACTTTTTTGCACAAATTTGGCTGAAATTGGCTTTAATAAAAATCTAGTCAATGAATGGTTTATTCCAATTCATTATAATTTTAGATACTTCTGGACGTATCATGTATTCAGAAGGAGTCTGTCCTTCAAGTATCATGGTTCGTAATTTAGTACCACTTAGCTGTTCTTGGAATTCCGTTCCATGTGGACAGTTTCTTTCACTTGCAAAAGAAAGACATTTTTTGCAATAAAAAAATGCAGGATAAAAGACAGGCTCTATCTGAAGATCAGGGTATTCGCTGAATATTTTCTGTGCTGCAAAGGGATCATAAAAAGTTCCAACACCGGCATGATCACGACCTATTATGATATGAGTACATCCAAAGTTTTTTCTCATTATTGCGTGATGAATTGCTTCTTTTGGTCCAGCATATCTCATCTCTGTGTGAAGTGTTGCCAGAAAACATCGGTTTTCAGGATAATAATGTTTGATCAATGTTTCGTATGAGCTTACTATCACTTCATCAGTAAAATCACCTGATTTTTTCTTTCCTATCAGCGGATTGATAAAAAGACCATCATTAGTATTAAGAGACGCTTTTTGAAGCATTTCATGTGCAACGTGTGGAACGTTTCTTGTTTGAAAGGCTACAATTGTCTTCCATCCAGCTTTTTCAAAACTTGCCCTTGTTTCTGTCGGAGTTTTTCTATATTTTCGTATTGGAATTTCTTTTGGTCTTTTTACATAATCAATTTTGCCAGCCACGAGAGCCTCTTGCATTGCCATGGTTTTTGCTACTCCCGGGTGTTTTGGATCTGTTGTTCCATAGATGCCTTTTGCAGCTACAGTTTTGTCAAAAGGATATACATCTTCTACATGTAGAATAGCAAAATCACTACCTTCCGGGTTTTTCAAGATGACATCATGGGCATCTTTCATTTTTGCAGCAGTCTGCTTGTCAACATCTAATACGATTGGTATTGTCCATGGAAGATCGTTTGATAATCTACCTTTCTTAACTACACTTTCAAAGTCCTCTTTTAATAAGAATCCTTCAAGTGGACTAAAAATGCCATCTGCTATGTTTTCTACATCGTTTGCAAGATCTGCATCAACTGAAATAGTAAACATTTCAGATGGATTTTTTGTTGTAAATCTGTTTACTAATTTGCCACCGTGTGGAGCAGCAATACCTTTGCTTTTTTCCAAAAGACTCACTTGTTACCGTGATCTGCGTGCAACCCGCATTCCTTTTCTGGATCGGTTTCCCACCACCAGCGGCCTGCTCTTAGGTTTTCACCTGGTTTTATTGCCCTAGTGCAAGGTTCGCAACCAATACTTGGATATCCTTTGTCATGTAGTTTGTTGTAAGGAATCTTGTTTGTTTTGATATAATCCCATACTTGTTCCCATTTCCATTCGATTATTGGGTTTACTTTGATCATGTTATTGTGTTGTTCGTCTATCTCAATTCTGTTAGCATCTAACCTGTTTTGTGTTTGATCACCTCGTAATCCTGTTATCCATCCATCAAGAGTTACAAGCATTTTATTTAATGGGTGAACCTTTCGTATTCCGCAACAGAGTTTTCTGTTACCAATACTTTGGTAGAACAGATTCATTCCATTAACTCTAACCATCTGTTCTACTTCATTTTGATCTGGAAACATGACTTCTATGTTTGTGTTGTATTTGTTTCTTATTTCATCCATCACATCATACGTTTCCTGATTAAGCCTTCCTGTATCAAGTGTAAAGATCCTAGCTTTTGGATTTATCTTCATTAGCATATCAATTACTACAACATCTTCTGCACCAAAACTTGATGCAAATGCAACTTTAGGATGTAGATTGTCAAGTGTCCATTTAAGAATTTCTTGTGGAGTTTTCAATGTATTATTTAACTGAGAAATTTCTTGAGTAGTAAATTTGCTCATAAAAAATTGTTCCTTGTATGGCAATATAATTATTGCTAGGTTCGATAAGGCACATCTTAGAGTTATAAATAACTTGGAATTAAGAAACAAAATGAGCGAAAAGACGGTAGTTGTTGTTTTTCCTTCTTTGTTTTCTCTTAATAAAATAGATTATCTTGTCTCTAGCATATCTACGATCCTTAAAACAAAGAAACTAGGTTTTAGTAAAATCCGTAAAAATGGTTCTGTAATAATAGTAGAAGCAGATGATCCTGTATTTTCCTCATCTGCAATAGGTTTACTTTTTGGAATAGAAAAAATAGCGATTGCTAAAGAAATAGAAAATAGTTTTGATGTTATAATATCTGCAATAGCTACAGTCGGTGCTAATCTTCTTCTCAGAGGGGAAAGATTCTATGTCAAAGTGGACGGTACTGGAACAGAATACATGCCAAAGGATGTAGAACTTGCAGCTACATCAGCACTTATAGAAAAGACAGTTGATCTTCAAACAAAACTTGGTACAGAATCAAACCACGACAAAATCATTTACACATGTATTACAAAATCGCACGCGTATGTGTGTATTTTTATAGATAAAGGTGGGGGTGGTATCCCATACAAATCACAAAACGAAAGAATCCTTTGTTGCATATATGATGAGCTTTCAGCAATATCATGTCTTCAAACTCTTAAGATGGGTTTTGATGTAAAAATTCTAGTTTGTTATAGTAATGAATCTGAACTTCTGAACATAGTTAAAATGATAAACCAAATTATACCCAGACTTTTACAAACCAAAGTTGAATTACATTTTTGTAGACTGGATATGAAATCTTCTGGTAGATCAATTTTACTTAAAACTGCAATAATAACAGATATTCTTACGTCTTTTGCAAAAAGAGTAAAAATAGATAGAATCTCACTTGCAATTTCACCGCTAATATTCCCTGCATGGTTTATAGAATACAATACAATGCGTGTTTTCCAAAAGGGCATTATTCCTTGGTTTCCCCTTTCAGGCATAGATAAGAGTGTTTTTAACACTGCAAATGAAATAGGTTTGGGAAAACACGTATCTAAAATTGAGAATTTATGTAAAACAAAGTTCAAGAAAGACTTACCAAAAGACAAAGTTAACAAGATTTCTCAAATTTCGCTTCGTGATATAAAGACAATTACTATTACACTAGGCTCAAAAAACATACACAACATAATTGACTCATTAAAATCAAATCATTGAGAATTTAAACAGGAAACGAGTTGATTTGAATCTATGATAAAGATAGGGCAGTTCATCTATCCATGGGGAAATGGACATTATAGTAGGATGATGTCACTTGACAGAGTTCTACCTGATTATATCAAAGACGAGTTAGAAATACACTATTCTAGTAAGGGAGAAGTGTATCAAAGATTATTACAAAAATTTCCACAAAAGAAACAGCGGATTCATGAAATTTTGATGCCAACACCAATCGATGGTAAACGTGGACCCAGTGTTACACTTTCTATGTTGAATCTTTTGTTACCAGTTTCTGGAAACCCTCCACTTGTAATTCAAATTTCGGATTATCTAAAGAGGGAAGCAAGGCTCTACAATTCACAAAAATTTGATTTGGTGATAAATGATGGAGATATGGGTTCTAATGTATTAGCTGAAAAGCGAGGTATCAAGTCGATTTTTGTAACAAATCAATTTAGACCAAAACTTTGGAGATCACATTTTTTCTTTTACCCATCTTTGATGTATATATCAAAGCAGATTGCCAAGGCCACAAAGATAGTGGTAGCTGATTCGGCCCCTCCAAATACCATATGTGAATATAATCTGAATTTTCCAGATAAAATAAAACAAAAGGTTGTCTACGCTGGTCATTTTTCAAATGACATGATAACAAATCGTAAACCAAAAACAGACTTAGAAAGATTGATTGAAAATACAGATTTTGGGTATTGGATGCAGACTGGTAATAAAGCCACAAAAGAATTTACAGCTAGGAAGTACGAAGAGGCTCTTCACTCAGAAGAAATACAGAATCAAAAACGACTTGTTTCACATGCACAAAATGATCCTTCCCTAGACAAAGTAAAAGGAAAAGATGGCAAAATCTACTCCATTTCAGATGCACTTGAACATAATATAGATTGGATTCAGATCGATGTAGGATTCTTGTCAGAGCAAGAAAAAGACACGGTTTTGAATTTATGTAAATATGTTGTCATAAATGGTTCTCATACGGCAATGGGAGAAATTATTGGAACCAAAGCAAAGCCGATTATAGGAATTCCTGTTTATGATGAGCACACAAATCAGATAAGATGGGCAGAGAAAAGGCAATTAGGAATTCTTGCAAATAATAGAAAACAGATAGTACAAGCTGTTCACAACATACAAGGCAGATATAATAGATATGAAGAGCGACTTGTAGAGTTTGCTAGAAATTTTGATAGAGATGGAGCTCAGAATACTGCACAGATAATTGCAGAGATGCTTGAAAGTTAGAAAGGATTATAATTTTTACATGTAAAGCGGTAGATCTGGTACGCGGCATTTTCGATGGGCGAACTGACCTCAAGGGATGACGACATAGACCGCGTACCAGAATTGACCAAAAGCTTTTATGGATAATTTTGATGAGTGGCGTCATTGACTGATTGCCCCGAATGTGCAGCTAAGCAGATAGTTATCGAGATGAAATTTGATTTGAATACAAAACACTTTATCTGTAAAAAATGCGGTCTGTATGCAACACGAGAACAAATAAGCGATATTAGAGATAGATTAAATCGTCGTGAGAGAACACGAGAAGATAAACATGATGAGTATAGAGACTGGTGGCAATCAAGTAAGAAAGACAAACAGAATTAATTATTGAGTGAAAGTAGATGGCAAAAGAACTTCCAAAGTGGGCCCAAGATGAAATAAAAAATGCAAAGTTTGGAAGACCAGAATCACAAACAAGAACAGGTTACATTCTTGAGATATATAACAAAGACATGAAAATTGACGTTCAATTGTATGAAGAAGTTGAGGATGGAAGGCGTATTATAACTTTGGATTTACCAAAAAAAGTAAAGCCATCTGATTTGATGAAGGGTGTTGTGTATGAATTTACTTTTAATTCTTTGAAGGCACCTTTAAGCAAGAAACTTGTTGATCTTCTAAAAAAAGAAATGGAGATTGATATGGATGCCATATACCAGTTTGATCTGACTAATTTGGAATCAATGGATGTTGATTCTGATACAGCAGGTTCAACAGACTCTGAAGAAGAATAAATTACAATTAATTAGAATAATTTTCTCTAGCAATTCATAATTTTTGTGAGTTAATTTGTTTCCTAAAAGCTGCTCTTAAGATTGGATTTATCAGATATGGAATTGTATGTTTTAACCATACAGCTCCTCTTACAAACGGTGGTACGATTATTTCAAGTCTTGGTGAAGCCGATGCCTTTACTATCGCTTTTGCTACAGTTTTTGAACTAAGCGATGTTGGCGAATATTTTGGCATTGATTTGAATGAAGAGTGATCAAAAAAGTTAGTTCTAACCATTATAGGACTAACTACAGTAATACCTACATCGGTTCCTTTTAATTCGTGATATAGTCCCTCTGAGAATCCCAGCATAGCAAATTTTGATGCACAATATGGTGCAATCCCTGGAAGACCGAAGCTTCCTGCAACTGAAGCTACGTTTACTATGTGTCCAGCCTTTTGTTCTAACATTTTTGGTAGAAAAGCCTTGGTGCAGTAAACCATTCCAAAATAATTAGTTTTCATCTGAGATTCTATTTCTTCAACTTTTAGTTCAAGTACAGAACCATAAATTGCAAAACCTGCATTATTTACTAGAATATCAATTGTACCAAACTTATTTAGGACAGTTTTACTCATCTGTTCTACTTCTTGCCATTTAGAAACATCACATTGACAGACTAGTATTTCAGTTCCATATTTTTCAAGCTTTTTTGCTACAGAGTCTAGATTTTCTTTTCTTCTTGCAACAAGTACCACAGAACTTTTTCGTTTAGCAAATTCTACAGCTGATGCTTCACCAATTCCACTAGATGCCCCCGTAATTACTATAACATTATTACTAAAATCCATAAAGAAAAAATGGTTAGTTGAAAATAAAGTGCTTTCTATGAAATTTATGCTTTTTTTGTACGTGGATATACTATTTTCATCAAAAGTATCCAGCTTATGATAAGACTAACATGATATGTAGCAATTCTCCATGCTATAACAATATTCCATTGTACACTATCTTTTGTTGGTTCGAAAGTCAAACTGTTTAAATTTCCAAGATATGCCCATATGCCAAATTCTGTAAGACCAGACCCGCCTATAGTTACAGGTATGTTTCCTAATGCATTTGAGGCCATTGCTGCTAAAAGTGAACCAAAAAATTCTATAAAATAACCAGCCCCATTTGCAATCACCATAAATGAGATTCCATAGAATGCCCAAGTGAGTGCAGAAAAGATCATAGATACTACAAATGCTTTTTTTGCTTGCCTGTTATGCAGGCTTTGTCTACTCATCTCACAAACTTCTTGCATCCATTGGTTAGTTTTGTCAATGTATTTTGAAGCACGCTCCTTACCTACTTTTTTTGCAATTTTTGCTGCCCAAAAGGGAACCTGAAAAGTTTTCTTGTAAGATAGAAAGAACAGACCTGACCATAGTGCTGTAACTGGTAAACTTATTGCAACTATTGCAATTCCTATCACATATGCACCATTGAAAAACGCAAAGGCGGCAGAAACAAGAGCGAGAATTCCCGCTACTAGAACTTCGGTAACAATTTCCATTATTGTGACCCAAGTTGCTTTGCCTGTTGGAATTCCTTTCTTTTTTAACCATAATATTCTGACTAATTCACCGCCGACAAAAGATGGTGTGGTAGATGTAACAAATTCGCTTCCAATTCTTACTGAAACAGTTTTCCATGGAATTTCAATCTGACCAAGAAATTTCTTTACCAGATAATTGAATTTTAGACCCTGCATTAGTAATTTGCCAGAAATTGCCAGTGCGGCACTCATAAAAGGAATGAGGCCTACTGCAAAAAGCTCTTCAAGTTTTATGTTAAATGTAAATGCAATTAGAATAAATGGTACAATACTAACTGGAATTGCTAAAAGTTTCCAATTCATTGCCTGCTTTAATTATGGATGGAAATATAAGCTCAACATGAAGTATAGTCAGCAAAATGAAAACTATTTTTATTGTAGGAACTGCAGGATCTGGAAAATCATTACTTACATCCAAACTTTCTGATTATTATATGAAAAATGGTGCTTTTGTAGGAATTTTAAATTTGGATCCAGGGGTTGAAAATCTTCCATATACATGTGATGTAGATGTTAGAGATCACATAGATATTGTATCCATAATGAGACAGTATGATTTGGGCCCAAATGGAGCCATGATAATGGCAAATGATCTTATCGCATCAAAGATAGATGAGATTCAACATGATGTGGATAATGTAAATCCAGATTATCTTATTATTGATACCCCAGGTCAAATAGAGCTTTTTGCATATAGATCAAGTGGTCCATTTTTTGTGCAAAACTTTGTGTCTGAACAGAAAGTTGCATTGTTTCTGCATGATGGTGTGTTGGTAACTACACCAACTAATTTTGTTTCAGTTGCACTTCTTGCTACATCTATAAAACTGAGACTCAATTTATCGCATATCAACGTTTTAACAAAAACTGATCTAATTGGAGACAAGATCAGAACCATATTGAGATGGTCAACTGATGTAAAAAATCTTGAAGATGCTGTTGCAAAACAATCAGATGGTGAAAATTATACGCTTGTAACTAATATTTTACGCAGTTTGAATATGGGAGGATTTTCTCAGGGACTTATTCCAATTTCTAATGCTACTGGAGAAGGAATGGTAAACCTAGAAGCATCATTAAGCAGAATTCTTAATTTGGGAGAGGAGATAGAAGATTAATTGGCTTCCAGTGTTGTTGTAAGGGCTCCATCTTCTACTGCAAATTTGGGTCCTGGTTTTGATGTTTTTGGTCTAGCATTAGATGCATTTTATGATGAAGTACGCCTTGAGAAAAGTGATCATGGGATAAAAATTCAAAGTTTTGATGCAATTCCTCTTGTTCCCGAAAAAAATTCTGCAGGATTGGTAGTAAAAGAAATGGCAAAAAAATTCAAGATAAAATCAGGTGTTGTTTTAAAAATCAAAAAAGGCGTACCTGCTGGATTTGGTATGGGAAGTAGTGCTGCTGCAGCAGCTGCAGCAGCTGTAGCGTTTGATTCCTTGTTTGATCTTAATCTTGATTCAAATACACTTGTAGAATTTGCTGGCATGGGAGAAAGAGCTAGTGCAGGTTCTGTTCATTATGATAATGTAGCAGCTGCTACACTTGGCGGTTTTGTTATTGTTAGAACAGATCCACTTGATGTTATAAAGATAGAACCTCCAAAGGAACTTGTACTTTGTGTTGCCATTCCTAAGCTTGCTGTTCCAGTAAAAAAGACTCAAGTTTCAAGAGGTGTTCTTCCAAAACAAGTTAGACTCTCAGATTCTGTTCGCAATCTGTCTAATGCAGCTGCAATTGTTGCTGGATTTATGAAAAAGGATGTGGAGATGATTGGAACTTCCATAAAAGATGTCATAATAGAACCTGCTAGGCAACACCTCATTCCAGGATTTAATCAGGTAAAGGAAAATGCACTTCATGCAGGAGCTTTAGGAGTCACAATAAGTGGCGCGGGCCCATCTGTTATAGCTTTTATTTCAAGATCATCTAATCCTAAAAAAATCTGTAATGCAATGGAGAAGGGGTTTATGTCTGCAAAAATAAAATCCAGTACTGTTATTTGTAGACCAAGTAAGGGAACAACTGTAGTATAGGTTATCTTTTTTCTACAAACGCTTTCATTCTTTCTTCCCTGTCTTTGCTTGAGAAACATAAAGACCAAGAATAGATTTCTAGTTTTAAACCAGTATCAAGATTTGTGTCCATTCCTCGATTAACAAGCATTTTGGATTTACCAACTGCAAAACTGCTATTTTTTGATATATTTTTTGCATATATCTTAGATTCTGAGATTAGACTTTCGATTGAAAATATCTTATTTATTAATCCCATAGAGAGAGCTTCCTCAGCCTTAATTTTACGTCCTGTAAAGATCAAGTCTTTTGCTCTGGCAGGACCTATAATTCGTAAAAGTCTTTGTGTGCCACCCCATCCTGGACATATTCCTATTGTAACTTCGGGTTGGCCAAGTTGTGCGTTTGAGGAAGCAAATCTAATGTCACATGCAAGGGCAAGTTCACACCCGCCACCAAGTGCATATCCATTTATTGCTGCAATAACAGGTTTTTCGATATTCTCTATTTTGTTTAGTACTTCGTGTCCCCTTAAGGCATATTTTTCTGCTTCAACTGATTCTATTTTAATCATATATTCAATATCAGCCCCCGCAGAAAATGCCTTTTGACCTGCACCAGTAATTATGATCGCTTTGGATGAGTCTTTTTCAAGACTATCAAGTACTGTAATAAATTCATCCATTACTGCAAGATTCATAGCATTAAGTTTGTCAGGTCTGTTAATGGTGATTAAGGCTATATCATCATCTTTTTCTACTTGAAGATATTGCGGCATTAAGAGAAACTCTAGATTCTGGAAATTAAACTTTACAAAATCTATATTCTAAACGAAACTGAGTTATATTACACATTTAACAAGTGAATTGTTTGACAGAATTAGGTTTGCTTTTTGCTGTTCTTGCAGCTATAAGTTGGGGAACTTTTTTTGTTCCTGTAAGAAAAGTAGGTATCAAAAATGTTTGGCAGTTGCAAGGTGCTACTTCAATAGGTGTATTTCTTTTTGCGATCCCAGTTGGTTATTTTTGGGGTTTTGAAATTCAATTAGGCGGTCTTGTGGCAGGAGTCATTTGGACAATAGCTAATTTACTTGCTCTTTATTCTGTTAGATTAATTGGTCTTGCAAGAACATCACCACTTCTTGCAGGGTCTAGTATTATTGCATCATTTGTATGGGGAATAGCATTTTTTAATGAAACTTTTGGTTCTTTAATTCTAGCATTAGTGGCTATAGGATTGCTTTTGGCAGGGCTTCCATTTGTAGTAAATGGTGAAAAAAATCCTTTCATTCAAAAAAAAGGATACGTTGTAGCCATTACATCAGGTTTGATAGGAGGCTCTTATATTGTTCCTATGCAAGCAACACAAACTCTTCAGTCTGGGTTTTTTTCTTCTAGTCTTTCGATTTTTGTAATTGGCATACCTATGTTTTTACTTGCAAAAAAATTCATCAAAAAAGAAACAATTGCAGGAATAATTTCTGGAAGTCTCTTTAACTTTGGCAGTTTCTCCGTATTAATTGCGGTAGGTCTAATAGGTATAACCATAGCATTTCCAATTGCCCAGACTGCTACTCTTTTTGCTGTATCTTGGGGAATGTTTTATTTTAAAGAAATAATTCGGAGACAAGGAATTGTGCGTGTCTCTGTAGGAGCTCTAATAATATTATGTGGTGCTACACTTCTTGCGATTGCTTAATCAAGCAATTTATTTGGCCTTAAAAGAAAACAACTAAATTGAAAAAAGCAGTATTGGTTTTTAGTGGTGGTTTAGATTCTGTTTGTACCACTGCCTATCTACAATCAAAATATGAACTTTATGGAATTACTTTTTCATATGGCCAGAAAGCAAAACAAGAAATTAGAATGGCAAAACATTTTGCGAAAATTTTGAATTTGAAAGATCATAAAATTGTCAATATAGAATTTATGAGAGAGATTTATGCAAGGACAAATGCTCTTACCAATTCAAAAATAGCTATTCCAGAAAAATTTGATTACACCATAGTTGTACCTATACGAAATGCGGTTTTTCTTTCAATTGCTTCTGCGTGGGCTTTTGCAATAGGTGCTACGCTAGTTGCATATGGTGCACATAAGGGAGATAAACAATATCCAGATTGTAGACCTGAATTTTCTAGGAAGCTTGAGGAAGCTTTCAATTCTGGTGAAATCGATGGAATACGATTCGGTTTAAGGAAAAAGATTACTGTTTGGAGTCCTTATACAGTTGGATTTTCAAAAAGCGATCTGTTAAAAATCGGATACAGAAAACTAGGAGATAAGATCTTCAACACATGGAGTTGTTATTCAGATACAAAGATTCATTGTGGAAGATGCGAATCTTGTAATAACAGAAAGTCTGCTTTTGTTAAAGCTAAAATAAATGATGAAACTATCTATAAGGATTAAATGTTTTTCAGAATTGGTTTTTTAAGAATAAAGGCTCGTATTAGCATGTAATAAACAAGGAAGACGCCACCAACTATTCCCCAGAATATCCAATTTGTCATTTGCTCGGTAAACCCTATTTGTGTAAAGTAATTAACGGAATTCATGGCAATACCTACAGAAACTCCGACAATGATGAAGAATTCTATAGCATACCATAAGAATTTTGGAAATGATTCTTTTGGTACATGAACATTGTTGTGTGTACCCATATTTATCGTGGTTTAGATGTTATTATTTAATTTTGTCAAGGATTAGATTATTTTTGTCTCGGAATTACTATTGTGAATAAGTGTAATTATGTCTGATCTGGCTTCCTTTTTTTCATAGATTCCTCTGTACGCAATTGAAGTTACATTTGCGTCATTTTTAACTCCACGCATTCTCATACAGAGATGCTCTCCTTCTGCTACTACGATTACTCCCTTCACTCCCTCTGAGTATAGTTCATCAGCAATGTTTTTTGTTATTCTTTCTTGTATTTGCAGTCTTGTTGCATATTTTTCTACAAGTCGTACTAATTTTGAAATACCAAAAACTTTGCCATTTGGAGAGTATGCAATTGCAATTTTGCCAAAGAAGGGCAGCATATGATGCTCACACATAGAATAGAATTGTATGTCCTTTGCTATTACAACATCAGAATCTTCAGAAAACTTGACGGATAATTCAGACTCTGTATCGTAACCTTTGAAGATCTCTTCATACATATCAGCAATTCTGGCTGGTGTATCAATAAGACCTTCTCGATAAGGATCTTCTCCTATTTCTGCAATTAATTCTCTTATTAGTCGTTTTACTCTATCTTTGTCCATCATGGCGCACCTATGAATTTGTGAAGTTGTGGAACTATACGTACTTCTTCATAATAAGGATAAACTAAGTCATAGAAGCTGAAAATATGTTTCAAACTTGGTTCTGCAATACCATAGCTTGGCTGTATTATAAATCCTGCAATTTGTGATTTTAAAATAGTGCCGAAAACCTTCTCAATTAGCTTTTTGAATGGTTCAATCTCAGTTTTTGAACTTATAACAACTTTGATGTAAGTGGTTTTATTAGAATTAATTGCATAGTTAAGACATTGTAATTCATTTTCTAAAAGCTTAGAATAATGTTTGAGATCAACAAATTCTGAATCTGGCGTCTTGAATTCAATCTTAATGTAATCAAAATAGGGAAGCACTTCAGAAAACTTTTGTGAATCATAACAAGATGATTCAATATAGGTTGGAATATTTTTTGTTTTAACAAATTTTGCCATTTCCGATACTGCTTTTGATTGTACGAGTGGATCTCCCCCTGTAAAATTCACCTTGTAAGTATTTTTTTCCAGATTTTTTTCTATGAGTTTACAGGCTTCGTCAAGTGTATATTCTTGTCCTGAATTCATTGGCAATGAATCTTTAGTATCACAGTAAAAACACTTGAAAGGACATCCTGCTAGTCTTACAAAAAGAGTTTTTGTTCCATACAGTATGCCTTCTCCTTCTACAGAAGTGAATATTTCAAATAGTCTTACTTTCAAGTAAACGATCTTTAGTTTTTCAATATTTATTCAATTGGATCGTGTATATGAATAATTGTTACTAAAACGATTTATTCACATGAAACAGGTAAGAGTTTTGTAGCAGAGATTAGTACCTTGTTTCTGTTGGAATAATAAAGATCTAAGTTGTAATCTGGTGGGTTTTTGCAGCAAACAATCCTGCAATAAAAATTACGACACCAAGTATTCCAATAAGACTGCCAACAAATTCTATCGTGCTTTCAATACCGATTTGAGTGGGAGCAAGTAATACTGCTAATATTGCGCCAACTACAATCATTGGTATTCCAATACCAATTGAGATTTGTTTGGAAGCCATGTGGGTGTAGCCTTGAAAAACGTATATGAAGTTTATGTGGGTTTTTTGTTAATCTCTGTTAAAATTTGGTACCTAAGATGCTAGTCTTTGTACCATGCGAATAATTTTATCTACTTCGTTTAATGTGTTGATAGTTCTTTCTGGAGATTTGTCAAGCTGAAGCTTTGCGTTTTCAAGAAGTGACAATGCACGAGCAATCCATTTGGTAGCAACATCATTGTCCCTGACAGTTTCAGAGAGAGCGTTTAGTTGTTCTTCTTGAGCTTGAATTTTTGCTTTTATCCTTTCTAGTTTTGGATCAACTTTTGCAGCTCTATCTGTATTCTCAGTTTCGATAGTTTTATTCGTATCATCTGGTGTTTCTACTGAGTTTGATGCATCATTTGTTGTGGTAGTAGAAATTTTTATGCTGTCAATAATTTCGTTTATTGTTTTTATTTTTTGCGAGGCTTCTTCAAGCTTGTCATCCAAGACAAGTTGTTTTAGTTCCACAATCATATCTTTTGCAGCTTGTATCTTGGTTCTAGAATCATCATTTTGTAATTCTTTATCCAAGTTGCCGAGTTTTATCTCAAATTGTTTTATGATAGCATTAATTCTGTTAATTTTGGACGCATCGAATTTTTCCTTAATGGTATTGATTCCTTTTGTTTCTGATACTATCTCCTTAGCATTAGAGATTTTTTGAAGTTTTTCTTTGGCAATCTGGAGATTATCTATAATCTCTTGCGATAAACCTAGTTCCCTAGCTTGAGTAATTAATTTGTCAAGGCTTTCAATTTGCTTTGCAGCAAAGTCTTTTGCTCTATCTAAGGTTCTTTGTTTGGCTGCAGCAGAAATTGAGTTATGTGCATCCAATATGAACTGATTTGCTATTCTAAGTGTTTTATCTACTTCATCTACATTTCCCGCATCTAAGTTTTGTTTTGCAATTTGTATCAGATTATCAAATTCTGTGAAATCAATTTCAATGTTGTTTTTAGTTGCAACTGTTTTGAGTTTCTCTGCTGATTTTTCCATTCTGGTAATTGCAGTTTTTAGTCTGGATGCGTCAGTTACAGGCAATGGTTCTCCAACAATTGTGGGGGTCGAAGATGACATCTTATCACTTGCCTCTTTGAATAATTTCATTGTAGAAAGAAAGTGTTGTTTTGAAGCAGCAACATCTGCCTGTGAAACTGATTTTGCAAGTGCATCCGTTTCTGCTGAACCTTGTTCATAGAGTTTAGTAATTTCATCAGGTACAGTTGTAAGTTGTGATAATCTGATCTTTATGTTATCTCTGGCTTGGTTTGCTATTTTGAGTAGTGAATCAAGCTGTAAATCAGCATAAACTTGGATTGGAATAATAATCATACTTCCAACTAATGCAAGTAGAACAAATGCCAATGGTTTCATTCTTGGTTCTCCTCCAAAGTTTTTCGTAACTTTATCAGGTTTTGTTGATCTACTTTTTCTATTTCTACAATCCCTTCCCTTTCAAGACGTTTTACTGCACGCCATGTAGTTGTACGTGGAAGAAGGAACTTTTTCCGTAATTCACTTTCATAAACCTGTCCACCATTTTCAGAGATGTATGTTACAATATCCTTATCTTCTTGACGTAATTCAGGTTTAAGTGTAAAGCGTGTTTCTTTATCTGGAGTTGCACTTTTTTCATTCTTTGGTAAGAGATCCACAGTCTTCTTTATTGCAGATTTCGCTCTTTTGATAAAAAGTGAAATTGTTATTATTGCTCCTGCTACTGTACCAATTGTTGCTGCAGCCGCTACAATAGTACCACCTATAGAAGTTAGAGGATCATTATTTGATTTCGTTCCAGTACTTGAGAGTGCTGTTTCTTGTTCTTGAACCGCAATGTTCTTTGCTTCATTAGCCAAGATCTCTGCACTTGAGAATTTGCTCTCATTAAACGCAGAGATTGCTTCTTCAAGTTTTGCAGAAGCTAGTGGTGTTTTAATTTCTTCTGTATTGATTTTATCAATTAAATCTCGTGTTTTTTCAATGGCAAGAGTTGCAGTCTGAGCTGTTCCTAGAACACCAAACACATAGTTAATTTCAATAGTTCCATTTGGAAGTGAAATAAGTGATTGTTCATCTACAACTTGCATATTAAGTGGAAATGCATTCATACCAACAATTACAGTATTTTTTGGTAAGAGCACTGAATATTCAGATGGTGTATCAATAGAAAACGACCAGATCTTGCCACTTTTTGTAACTAGATCCGCCGTATCATAATCTATTTTTACTTGAGAAGCTCCTAATGTTTCAATTATTACATTGTTTCCATCAATTTGACTAGAAAGTAAGAGACCATTTTCGTCCTGTGCTACAAAGTTATCAATGCTAATTCCAAAAAGTTTCATTGTAAAATCAGGTTGTAAAGGATCAACTTCAATCTGGTAAAAAACATGTGTAGTACCATCAGTATAAATTGTAAAATCTAGAACCTTGGATACACCAAAGGTATACTGCGGTATTGATGCTAAGGCTACTAGAACAAAGCATACAGCTATGAGTGGGGCTCTTACCATTATTGTCAGGATATTGGCAATCCTTACAAAAAGTATTCCTTCCTGCGTTACATCCTCTGGTTTGACTAACTCTACTCTTTGTTCCATTTTTTAATACCTTAGGTTCATTGCCTGGACGAGACTCTGGAATTTTTGAAATTCCTGGAAGAATTTGATACCTTTCTCGGTTATCACAAAGAGGCGGTTTCTATTATCCTTCATTGAATCCACTAGACCTGCTTCTATTAGCTTTTGGCACTTGTCAAGCACTGCATAGTGCGACAGGTTAGCCCGTCTAGATATGGCAGACACAATTACTCCTTGTGTACCACCGTCCATGGTCACACCCAAAATATCGGCAATTATGCCCATTTCTGATCTGTATTGTTGTTTTGACATGCCTCTCTATGGATTGGATGTATTATCAGGGACGCCTTGAAACATCACAGCGGAACGCCTAGCGGAACTGCTGGTTCAGTGTATGAAATGGGCAAAATGTTGCAAATTACGTAGCGGGGGAGAAGAGATTCAGATATTGAATTTGCGCTCAAATATGAGTAAAATAGTCTAAAATACCAGTTTTACGACTCTATACACCTGACTGTCTTTTTTTAAAAGATGGAGGCCTATAATTGACCTCCCCTATTACGGAATTAAAACCCGACGCACCAAACGACTCTGACCTTTTTGGGTAGCCAGCCCACCTGCAAAAAGATTATTGTGGTTAATGAGATGTTAGATCGTCTAGATTAAACAAAAGCATGTATGATTAGTGTACTAACATAAGCTACTGCAGCGCTGGCAGGTATAGTTATAATCCAAGCCCAGACGATTCTCTTCCCAATTCCCCATCTTACAGCAGAAACACGCTTTACTGCTCCTGCGCCCATGATTGCTCCAGAAATTGCATGTGTAGTGCTTGCGGGGATTCCAAAATGAGCAAGAACAGCAAGGATAGATGCACCACCTGTTTCTGCTGCAAAGCCTTGATATGGTTTTAATTGTGTTATTTTTATTGCCATTGTTTTTACGATTCGCCAACCACCAAAAAATGTACCAAGACTGATTGCAAGAGCTGCGATAAGAATGACATAGAATGGTACTTCAAAGCTAGTAATCACGCCTTCTGTTAGTAAAATTAATGCAATTATTCCCATAGTCTTTTGACCATCGTTTGCTCCATGAGTTAATGAAAAATATGTTGAGGAAATAAGTTGTAGTCTGCCAAAGATAGAGTTTACCTTTGCTGGTCTCTTTTTGGCAAAAACTGTAATAATCAATGTTGCTAGTAGAAATGCTGTAACTAGACCTACTATCGGAGATACGATTATTCCAATAACAACTTTTTCCAGGCCACCAAAAATTACCGCGTGTAAACCTGCTCCTGCTATTCCAGCACCCAAAACTCCTCCCACCAAAGCATGACTGCTTGATGATGGTAAGCCTAAAAGCCATGTGATAAGATCCCAGACAATTGCACCAACTAATGCTCCAATAATAATGGGCATTGTTACAAAATCTGGGTTGATCAAACCCTTTCCTATTGTAGTAGCTACAGCAACCCCAAAAACAAAAGGTCCTACAAAGTTTGCAACAGCAGCAAGAGTAACCGCTTGGAGAGGTCTTAAGATCCTAGTACCTACGATGGTTGCAATGGAATTTGCTGCGTCATGGAACCCATTTACAAAATCAAAAAATAATGCTACAAGAATTGCTCCAATTGCTAGTTCATACATGATAAAAACCTAAGTGTATTTTAGAACAATATCTTCTATAGAATCTGCAACATCTTGGCACCTATCAGATGTAGTTTCTAGTGCATCGTAGATCTCTTTCATTTTGATTATTGTAATTACATCTTTTGTGTCAAATAATTCGCCTACTGCTTTACGATGGATTTCATCAACTCTATGCTCTGATTCACTGACTTTTCTGCAATGATCAATTATAGATTTGTCTGCCTTTACATTGTTTAATCTAGTAATCATGAAGTTAACTTCATTTGTTGCTACTGCAAGTTCTTTAGCCATTTCAAGCATGTAAGGAGGAGATGTTGTTATTCTAAAGTTGATAATTCTACCTGATATTCCTTCTATGTAGTCTATTATATCGTCTGTTTTAGATGCAATTCTTGAAATGTCTTCTCTATCCAATGGTGTGATGAAAGTCTTGTTTAACTCTTCAAAGACAGAGTGTGTTAGTTTGTCTGCTTCTCTTTCTAATTTTCGGATCTTTGCATGATTTTCCTCTAATTTGTTAAAGTTTGCGAATAAATCTGCAAGCAGATTTGCTACTTCTTCTGCCTTACAAGCAAGATCATTTAAGATTCCAAGAATTTCTTTTTCATTAGACTTTAGCCATGACATCCACTGAGGCATGGTTTGTGTCAAATTTACGTAGTTAAATCTCTGTTCTATATATGACATGGTAACTATATAGTTGTGTCAAAAAGGTCGAAATAATCAGAAATTGCTGTCGTAATTGGCAAAACAAAACAAAGCTAGAATACGACCTGATCTTGTAATAATCTAATGTCCACTCTAACCAAGAGTCAGAAAGCAATAGCAGTTGGCTCATTTCTTGGATGGTCACTTGATGGATACGATATTGTGTTAATGCTTCTTGTAATACCTTCTGTAAGTCAGCTTTTTTTTCCATCAGAAGATCCGATCTTCAGTTTACTTGCAACTTTTGCTAGCTATACAGCCACATTGATTATGAGACCATTGGGAGCTGCAATTTTTGGAATTTATGGGGATAAATTTGGAAGAAAAAAATCTATGATTATTACAATTTTAGGATTTTCTATTGCAACTTTTGTTACAGGACTTTTACCAACATATACCATGGTTGGTATTTTTGCTCCAGCTCTTTTGATATTAATAAGAATGATTCAGGGAATTTTTGCTGGTGGAGAATGGGGGAGTGGCGCAGTCATAACAATGGAAAGCATACCAAAACAAAAACGTGGATTTTTATCTGGATTTCTACAGAGTGGATTCTCTTTTGGTTTTCTTTTGGCATCTATTGCATTTCAGATAATAACAATTAGTTTTGTAGGAGATGCATTTTCTGAGTGGGGTTGGAGAGTGCTTTTCTTTACAGGTATCATTCCTGGTTTCATAGCTCTTTTTGTCAGATTTAGGATGGATGAATCAGTTCTTTGGTTAGAAAAACAGCAAAAGCAAAGACTTGAGAAGGCACCTCTTAGAAAAATTGTTTTTGGTAAAGAGCACAGAAAAGCTTTCTTCCTATGCGTTTTTGTAATGACTGGACTTGTCTACATGTATCATGGTTCAATAGGATTTCTGCCAACTCTTTTACAACAATTTGGTCATATAGATAGAGCGCATGTTGCTCCGATAATGATTTTTGCAACAATTTCTTCATGGCTTGGAATGATTTTAACTGGCTGGTTAAGTCAAAAAATAGGACGAAAAAAATCTATGATCTTTTTTGCTATTGGTTCAATCATATTAGTAATTCCAATAGCTTATGGAATTCTTGGAGACAATCTAACTTCTACTATTCTTTTTGTAGTGATATACGCCTTTGTTGTTTCTACAGCTTCTGGACCAGTACCTGCATTTTTTTCTGAGAGGTTTCCAACTGAGGTTAGAAACAGTGCAGCAGGATTTGCGTATAATGGGGGATTAATAGTAGGTTCATGGTCGCCTCTGATCGCAGTAAGTTTGATCTCTTTGGTTCAAAGAGAGTTTATTCCAGTGGCATTAGGCATGAATATAATTATTGGTGCAGTGATTTTGCTTATAGGCACCCTACTTAATCCAGAAACAAAAGATCGCGATCTTTCATAGAATTTTAACATTAAGAACAAGGTATATTTATCGAATGTAAAATTGGCATCTCATATCTTGAAAAATGGCAATCATAAAACAAATTTAATTCCAATCGTTGAAGATATTTTGTCAATAGACCCTGGAATGAGATTTGCTGCAATTATAGATCTGAAAGGGAATATTTCAGAAGCAATAATGAAAGAAGGTAAAACGTCATTGAAATCTCAAAAGGAAGAAGAACATTTTTGTAAACAAGTTGCATTAAGAAGGAAGATGCGAAATGAGTTTAATAAAAGTCTAGGAAAAGTAGATTATGTCCACATAGAACGTGAGAAAGTTACCCAGATTGTTGTGTATCCTAAACGAAAAACGGTTTATGTTACAATAGAACCAAATATTAATACAATAAGAAAACTCGAAATTGTAAAACTAATTAAAGAAAAAACTGTGCAGTTATAAAATTAAGAAAAAGTAGTGGAAAATTAGTTTTTGGGTTTATAGACTGTTTTATTCAGTAGCAGATTCTGCTGGTTTTGGAGAACCTTCTCCAATTACTTCAGCCGTAGCAAATCGTCCACCAACTTGGGTGACCTTTACTTTTGCATTCTGTCCTACTTGTCCGCCTTTGACAAATATTACAAAACCATCTACTCTTGCGATACCGTCTCCTTTTCTACTAATTTCTGTTATGGAAACGTCGTATTCTTTTCC
>CAYGLP010000014.1:29242-33300 GCA_964350965.1 uncultured Nitrosopumilaceae archaeon
CCAAAACCGCCTTCGTTATAGCTCATCGTTGCACCTCCTTTCTGCTTTACCACCGCGCATACCCTATAAAATCTGATCAACAGATTAATTTTACCATCTAAGAAGTTTAGTTAGAATCCTATGTAGAAACTAATAATTTTGGTTTAGATTTACGTCAAAACTTATCTATCATCTTTTTATATATTGTAAATTACACTATTTCATATAATATGTTCGAAAAGTTCAAAAAAAACCTAGAAAAGTTTAGAGAATTTTCGTCTGAGGGAAGTCAAGATGGTGAAGGCAACGTCATGACAGAAAAGATTGGCAAGTATGTTGAACCAACAACCAATATTGAACAAATAAAAATACCTGAACGTGTTGAACAAGTCAGTATGAGTCAGTCAAGTGATGATATAGGCATAAAATCGCTCATGGATAAGCGTGCCAAACTTGAAGAAGCGATAGATTATGTTGGGCTTATGATAAAAAACCTGAAAGATAAACGTACCAAACTTGAAAAGAATATCGAAGATGAATCAGTCGATATTAAGAATCTGAAGGAAAAATTAAACAAAGTAACCCAGTATATTGATGAAGAAAAACAAGGGATCAGAAATCTAGCTCAGAAGAGATCAGATGTAGAAAGAGAAGCGGATGATGTGGCTGTGATAATTAATAATCTACGTGAAAAGATCGCATCAATAGATCATGTAGTAGATGAAGAAGGTAACAGGATAAAGAACTTTAAAGAATCTAAATCAAAGATAGAAAGTACGTTTAGTTAAAAAGTGAAACCCTCTTTTAGAATTGCACTAAGATTACTTTTTATTTCATCTTCATCCAATATAGAATCCAAATCTCGTATTAAAACTTCAGTTGCCAGACATTGATTTTTTGTGAATTGATAATAGCATTCTAATTGGTTTTGATATGTTTTTGATTTATGAAAAGTTACCCAAAAATTTTCGGATGCATGTTGAACATAAAGCAAAAACTTGTGTATTGTATCTTTCATCTTAGGGGAGGGATTGTCTTTAGTTAGACCTATCAGTATCTGTTCTAACTTACTTTCCAAGTTTGATTCGTAAATCATTTGATAGAGGTCGATTTCTTTTGTTATACACTTACTGCATGCCACATTCATAAAAATGTTCATTCAATAAATTACAAGAAAAGTAACATAATCATATAGTTTCTTCATACTATTCGAAAAATTTTAGATTTAGATAATTTTCTTCGAGCAAAACTTAAATAATTTTATCACGTAAGCTTAGTCCCTATCAAAGGAACATCCTCCCAAGATAGGAATCATGCAGGCAAAAGCATGCGGCCAAGGAGAAACCCTTCCGCAGAGGATGAAGTCACCATGAGATGAAAAACTCCCAGGAATTGTTGACAAAGGTCAACATGAGGCTTTTGGATCCATCGGTTCCCGTCCAAAGCTTGGCGTGTTCTAGTAACACGCTTCTGCATGATAATATTTTTCCCCTTTCAAAAGTACATATTCTATCGAATTAAAATCAACAAAACTGTAGAAATTATTCAAATGTATCATACAATAATCAGACAACGGCGTGATTATCCAAAGCGATGTCATTATCTCCTAATAGGAAATGGATCTGGTATCTTCTTCCGTCCCAGATAACAGCTGAAGGCTTACATATAGTTATTCCATTATATGTGATATTTCTTGGTGGCGACATAAGTGAAGTTTCACTAGTAATAGCACTTCATTATGGTGCAGCTGCCCTTGGTTCCTTATTTTGGGGTAAGATAATAGATAGATTTCATGTAAGACGATCAGTTCTTCTAGTTTCATTTTTTTTTATAATACTTTGCTGTATTTGGTTATATTTTACAAGAAATCTTACCATGCTTTTTGTGATTTCACCAGTAATTGGATTCTTTCTAGTGGGAAAGAATCCGGTAACACAGTTACTGGTAATGGAATCAGCTCCTAAAAACCAATGGAGTTGGCTGTTTGCAAGAACCTCAATAATTGGTACTTTTGGAATGTTTGGTGCCATGATAATTGGTACTATCTGGAGCGTGTATTTCGATTTGAGCCCATATTTTTTGATCTGTGCCATATCAACTGGTATTGCCATAGTATTTGCTACAACCATTAAGGAATCATATTTTCACCTTGAACGAAGTAGTATTGCGCATTCAATACAGGGGTTAGCCTATAGTTTTACTCACTTTCATTTAGTGTTTCCCAAGGTTTCGGAATTATACGACTATAAGCACATAATTTCTATATTCAAAGGAAAGGTTTCACATGAAATAGGAATTCTATTTTTAGCAAACTTTCTTTTCTATTTTGGAAGTAATATCTATTTTACAGCTTATACTCCCTTTCTAAAACATTTCAACTTTACAGATTCAACAGTGTTTTTGATTTATGCTATACAAACATCTACCATGATTGTGATTTTCTTTGTTGCACCTAGATTGATATCTAAATTAGGAGAGGATCGTGCTACCTTGATTTCATATGCACCAAGAATAACTGCCGTTCTTATTGCAGGATTAGTCATTCCTGTCATACTAGGGACTGGAATTTTTGTAGTGGCAATTATTTCAGTATGTTTAATGGTAGTAGCATTTTCCATTTTTAGTACAGCAAGTTCCGTTATTTTTTTTAAAAGTATTCCACAGGGTTTTGAAGGAAAGTATCTTGGGGTAAACAGCTCAGTCACAGGAATTGGTGTATTTGCTGGTGCCATAGTAACAGGGCAACTTACAAATTTGTTTGGATATACAATTCTGTTTTTGATCGCTGCTATTATTTTAGCGCTGTCGTTTATTTTATTCAGAATCTATCTACGTTATAGACTATCACATAATACAGTCTAGATGTAGCGAGCAGAAGTTGATTGACCAGTAGGCATAGAAGGTAACTTGTCATTTACTGCTGCCTCTGCTACTGCTGCTGCTTCTTGGAGAATTTTTTCTGATTCTTCACTTGTTGCTTCAGAATCAATTCCAAAGTCTCCATTATGGAATGTATCTGTCATAAGACCATTCAACATCTCCGTCATACCGCTTAGTTCTTGATCTGCCTCTGGCATGAATCTTACAAGTGATGATCTTAAACTCTTCATTAGGCCTATGGTTGGCATTATGGTTACTACAGTATCGCCAAGATCATGGAATGTTGTTAATCTAAGTTCGATCTGCTCCAATGCCATTCTTGCATTGCCTAAGAGTTTGGTAACTTTGCGAACTTCGGCGAGTTCTTTTGATAAAACTCTACTAGCGGTAGTATCATGTTGTTGTGTAGCAGTAACAATTCTTTTGAAAAGTTTTTCATCTTTTTGTTTTAGCTTTGTAATCAAACCATCTAATTTAGAAATCTGAGTCTGCAATTTTTTTACTGCTGTCTCTAATCGTGGTTTCAAAGGACCTTTTGGATGCATAGCATCGTTAATTCGCTCTCCAAAACTTGGTGTCTGTGGCTTTGTCCAACTTTTAGTGAAACCTGTCATGGTAACGGGTTGAAAAATTGGTTATTAATTCAAGGTGTGAAATGAGGTTCACTGCACGCTAAATTTAGCTAACAAACCGTCTAATCTCAGAGGTAAAGTATTCAAATAAATGGATTTATCAAATTCGTAAAAATTGTCGACAACCTAACTTGGATATATCCTTCCAATCAATCCTCAGACCAGAGATTAATGCATCAATTGTATGCTGTTTCTCTGCGGATGGATTTTCTTTATGTGAACTTCAAGCGCATTGGTTGTGTGCTGAGGTTCACAGCAAAGTGGACATTTTTCCATTTTATTTAATGCCTGTGAATCAAAAAAATTGTATTTAAGTTTTTGCTTTAAGTGTTTTGGAGAAAAATTTTGTAAGTCAAAAATATTTTTCTAAATCATCTTGAAAGAATTTTTAGCAAAACTGATCAACGAATTTAGATTCTCTCATTGTAATCAGCAGTTCATTGTTTTATTGGAAAATGTGTTTTAATCAAAAGGACAAAACAGATCAAAGGCAGTGGAAATTTCAAATTAAAATGCATGATTGATGAGATTTTGTAATAGCCAAATAATTAGAATAATTTTAATAAA
>CAYGLP010000015.1:0-12531 GCA_964350965.1 uncultured Nitrosopumilaceae archaeon
CAGATTAGCTGCACAAAAAAACGGCCATTAGGCCCTAAAATTCTTTTTTATTTTTTTATCTATTTTAAAATCCTCTAAATTATTTCAATTCTACGATGATTGCCCCTTTTGTAGAACCAAGCTGTTGTTTTATAGCAGATATGATGTTTGAAGTAGAGGTCAGACCTGAGAAGTCAATCAGTTTTAGATCATTTAATAGGTGCACTTGCGGAGCTATTCCATCATGTCTTGATTCTAAAAATTCCTCAAATTCTTCTAATACTGATAACGTACCTCCTTGGAAGAGTCTTCCGTTTTTCACAGATAATTTCATTCTGCCATAACGATCTAAAATTAGAACATGGTGTTGTTTTTTACTTACAAATAGTTTCTTTTTTTCAACATGTCCTGTAAAAACAAAATAACTATCTGTTTCAAAGCTTAATTCAACAAAATCTTTTGGAATCTGCATTATCTCACTTGCTCTCATTATTGCATCCTCAAGAGTGAATACATTTTTTGCTATCTCCTCATACTCTACATTGCCGATTGCAGTAACACGTAAAATGGATTTTTCTGGAATATATTCACTGTTTATTACTACAGATTCTGGCACTGCGCCCTTTTCTACAACCATGGCATGTATTTTCTTGTGAATGTTAGAAATTTGTTCAGGCGTAGGATTAGTGATGGTGTGTTCAATTTCTTCTTGAATCATTGATGATGCAACACCTATTGAGGAAATTACTTCTGCATGTTCTGCTTTTTGATACTTAATACCAATCTGTTTTGCTACAAATGGCACTAGAACTGATGCCCCACCTCCAGCACCAATAATTGTTATTCTATCTTTTTCCATCTTAAATTCTTTCAATATCTGACTTACAATTTTTGTAATCTCAAATGATGCAGTCTGTACTATTGAAAGTGCCATCTCACTCACAGATATACCTAATTTTTGAGCTAAAATTCCAATTGCTATCTTTGCAGAAATTCTGTTTGCAAATGCATAGTCACCTTCATCAATCAATCCAAGTGCATTTGCAGCACATGTATTTGTAATTGCGTATGTTCCTCCTTTACACTTTATTGCTACATACTCATCTAGGTCATTTGGTTTTGGTTTTATGAAGACTAATTCACCTGTCTTTAGATCTTCAGGATCTGCAAAGCACGAATACTTTAGTCCGGCAATATGAGCACTTCGCGGTCCCACTTTCCACACTCGACCATCCTTTAGTCTTACCATACTACCTCCAGCAACACCAACAACTCGCACATCCATAGAGCGGATGCAAGTCGGATGATCTTTTATGGTAACATATCTAATCTCTGGTTTGCCATTTTGTATTATGCAGATGTTAGTACTTGTTCCACCAACCTCGATGAAGATCCCATTTGTGACCTTGAGATAAAGCAAAGCGCCAGCTACACTGGCTGCAGGGCCAGACAAAATGGTCAGTATTGGCTTAGTTCTAAAAGTGTCCATATCAGTCACACCTCCATCTCCTTTCATTATCATTAGTGGCGCAGAAACACCTGTTCCATGTATTGCTTTCTCAACAAAATTTGCAACTTCAAATGTTTTTGGCAGAACACTTGCGTTTATTGCAGCAGTGAGTGTCCTTATTTCTAAACCATAAATTCCAGAAATTTCATGCGATGCAGTTGCCGGGATATTTTGTGTCATGGCAATTTTCATCACATACATTTCGTTTGATGGATCATCTACTGCAAATGCTTCTGTAGCAACAATCACTTCAGCATCCTCTTTTTTTAATTCTTCAATTACAACATTAACTTCAGATTCAGTGATCAAATGTGATGTATCAAGAAATCGGTATGCTATTTTAAGATCATTTCTGGAATTTATGCTAGGATCTTGCAGATTTGTTCGCTTGATTATATTTTGCTTCTCTGGTTCTACTCCCATTCCAATTATTCCAACTTTTGATGTATCGGATTCAAGTAATGCGTTAATTGCTTGCGTTGTGCTGTGCGCAATTAATTCAATTTCATCCAATAGAATATTACTACTAGACAAAAGGTTTTCAAGAGCAGAAACTATTCCTACTGAAACTCCAGTTTCACTTGTATGAGTTGTTGGAACTGTAGATTTTCCAAGAAGTTGGCCAGTAGAGATATCAATTGCTACCGCTTTTGTAAAAGTTCCACCGACATCGATTCCTATTCTAACTCGTCTAGACTTCCTCAAGCTGTGCCCTCGATTTTCTCATCTTTGCAATATGTTCCTCTTTTCTTGGTCTCATTACCAATACATAGGAAGCAGCTACTAGGTATACTCCAAGTAAGATGATTTGTGCAATCGTAGTTTCAAGTGTTGGATGAATTCCTGTCATGGTGGATAAGTTGATGTCTAATCTTGGTATGACGCCAATCATATTAGTGACTGGAATAATATCTAGGGTTTGTAGCTCTCTTACTGCATTACCAATAAATGCAATTGAAAGATATGCTCCAACGCCCATTGTAAGACCAAAGAGTGCCTTTAATGGCAATCTCTTTCCAATTCTTCTCATTCCATAATATACAACAAACAATACGGCAATTCCTAACACAAAACCCAATCCTACGTATGCTTCCATGTATTTTGCAAATCCAAACATAGCCTGATAGAATAAGACTGTCTCAAAGCCTTCTCGATATACTGTGAAAAATGAAAGCATAACAAATACTGCAAAACCACCAGTTGCTGATGCTTGCCAGACTTTGGCTTTGACAAACTCCATCCATTTTTTTGTCTCGATTTTGTTTAGAATCCAAAAGCTGACATAGAATAGTACTGCAGTGGCTGAAAGTGCTGCAATCGCTTCAATCAATTCGCGGTTTGCACCAGAGATTTCAATCACGTATGATGCGATAAACCAAGTTATCGCAGTTGCAGCAATTGCCGCTACTACACCATAGTAAACATAGGGTTTGAATTTTGTATTTCTTGATGCTTCAAGATAAGTCAGAATTGCTCCAAGAATTAAAACAGATTCCAGTCCTTCCCTAAAGATAAGTGCAAATGATGATGAAAATGCAATTGCCGGTGCAAGAGTACCTGTACCTGAAACAAGTCTCTCAGATTCATCAAGACTTCGCTTAATTGCGATGGTGGCTTCTTGTACTTTTTCATAATCTGCTCTGTTGTTGATAAGATTACGCAACTCTGCAAATTGGATTTCTGCTTCTAAGGTGAAATTAGGATCAATTACTCTAAGCGGGATTTCTACATGCTCATAACTATCAAGATATGCAGTTCTTGCACTGGCATATGCTGATTGATAATCTCCTGCTTTGTATTGAATTAATAGTGACTGAAGACTTTGTCGGATAAAATCAATGTGGCCTTGAACTCCAGATTTTTGTTCGTCGGTTGCATAACCCATTGGTACAAGTTCCTTGTCACTAGATATCATAAGTTCATTTGGAGCCAGATTTGCTTTTGGAAGTTTTGATACTAGACTTTCAGCGTTATCAAGATCTGCCAAAATTGCATCTACTTTTTGTTTAATTATATCAGGAGCTGCATGTTGTTTTACAATATCTCTCAAATCTTCTCTCATCGCAGTTTCCAGTTTATGAAGAAGAGATGGATCTACTATATCAATATCAGATTCCAGATATTCAAAGTTCTCCAGATATGCCTCTATTGCTAATTGTTCTGCTTTTTCATAGTTTCCTTCATTAACTTCAACCAGTAGTTGTTTGTATAATTCACGAATTACATCATATAGATTGTTTTGATTAATGGTACTTTGTGTTCCAAGCATGTCACGTTGAATAGCTGTGATCAGTGTTCCAACTTTGACAAAATCATCCCTACTAGATATCATAGGATCGAGTTCTGCAAAAAATGATTTTAATTCTGTGCGTTGTCTTTCATCAAAGTTATAAGTTGATGTAAAAATTTGCTCAACTCGTAATACGATAGCATATGAAATTTGATATGACGTTTCAATATTTTTCGAAATGCCTTCTTCATATTTTTCATCCGCAACTGAAAGCATTTGTGCCAAAACATTTGTAGTCAACAATGAGTCAGACTTGATTTGACCAAGCATAGATTTTGCGCTAGAAATTTTTTGTAGGATTGTATCACTTGAAACATGCGAGTTTGTGTCTGCCTGAATTTCTACTAGATTTATATGAATTTCATCAGCAAGATTGTTATCAATTGAACGTAGCGCCTGCAAGGATCTGGCAAAAACATCAGACGCAAATTTTGAATAAATTATCGCTGCATCATAGTTTCCTTTTGCGATGTTTTGTTCTGTTAATTCTAAGCCTATGATAGATAATTCTTTATCACTAAAAAGAACAATTTGTTCTTGGGATTGACCATGAATGCTTTGTAACGGAAATGCAGCTAGGATGATTATTATAAATAAACTAGGATAGGATAATGTGCTAAACTTAGTCATGAAATCTCGATAATTAGGGTAAGCTAACTTTATTTAAATCAGAAAGTCATTCTAAAGTTCTAGAATGAGATTCGCGTCGTTTAAATAGTTAGGCTAACCTAATTTAAAAAAAGATGACAAGACGACTCACACTCACTCAACTAAAGAAATACGATGTAAATCAAAAAATATTTGAGGCACTTGCAGATGCTCAATCAAGAGCAATATTGTTTTCTGTGATAAAGGAAGGTAAAACGGCAGCTGAACTTGCAGAAGAACACAGGATTCCTCTAAGTTCTGTATACAAGAAAATTTCGGATCTTGAAGACCTTTCTTTAATCAAAGTAGAAAGATGGATACTTTCAGACAACGGTAAAAAATTCAAGATTTACAAAAGCAGAATAAGTAAAGCCGATGTTAGTATAAGAAAACCCGAACCAGTAATTAGTTTGTCTCCAAACTAACCTCAAGTGGGTAGAACCACTAGGTCGAAAACAGATTAATTATTGGTCGGTGGATATAGGATAAAACAATTTTTGTGTTATTTATTCGTCAGTCGCATTCTAGAAAGTTGTTATATAATTTTAGAATCAGTGTGATTCTTGTTTTTCAATATGCGGTTGAAACTTTTGCCAGAGCGCACCAAGTATTATTGCGTCTAAAATCCAAAACACAGTGACAGTGCTTGCGGATGCAATTCTAAATCCATACATCAAATCTGCCGGTGCAATTAATTCATCAGGGTTTTCAGGCATTGCAATGAAAATCACACTAATGTAAATAGCATATCCAAGCGGTATGGCAAATTTCTTAGCAGGATTTTTGAGTTTTTTATAGATCCTTGAAAAGCCAAATGCGCCAAGCCCAGACAGCATAACAAAGACAACATAAAGTGTGGTTCTAAGAGTAATGGTTTCAGGATCTCCTACAGTGGGAGGATTAGCAGGATATTTCAGAAACGGGATAAGAAATATTGTAAACCACATTATTCCAGCCAGCACAAGTGCCTTTTTGATATGGTTTTGACCAGGAAGAATATGTCTAGAATATGCAAAAACCAAGCCAAACAAGGCACCAATAGAAAGCCCCAATATCCCGCCAGCAAGAACCTCGCCTTGTTTTTGCCATACTCTGTATGTGTTAAATTCTTCCCAAAATTGTGGTGTGTCTTGTGTTTCACCAGACGCAAATAGATTCTCGTTTTCTATTCCTATTGCTCTATCTAGAAACGGTTCTATGACTCCAAGATTAATTAAACCATGTATTATTCCTGCAGAAAAACCTGATGCAAGGACAATGACAAGAAAAAGAAGGGTTTTCACATTAGATCACTAGTGACAGGGATATCCTGCTGCATGTCGCATATCGTGGTATAATTCATGCAAATAAAGATCATCAAATGCCTTTGTTCCTTCAACAAAGCTGAACAGATGACCCTGATCAAAGCCAACAACAAACAATCCTGTTCCAAATATTGCAAGAAGAATTCCTGCAGCTAATTTTGGTATGCTGTAATTTGTTTTTGTTATTTGGAAAGTATTTGCCAATTTCACTGCAAATCAAATTTGTTTGTATTTAAATCATTGGATGATTTATCCAATATTTATACTACAGTCAGCTTTGTGCCAGCGTAAACAGTGCAGAACTTTTTGCGGAGATTTCTGCAACGAATGGTTCAGCGGCAGTAGCAATAATAATCACATCGCCGTTTTGAGGTTTCAGATTTTCTAATAGCATCGATCTAACATTCTTATCTTTTTGTAAACAATCAACTTCTTCATTTGGAAAAACAAATTTGTTTTTATGATATAGAAGAGTGATTGCACCTGTCGCACCATAAAGTATCGAAGCATCACGTTGTTCAATACCGGTTTTGATCTCTTTTGCAAAATTTCGTAATAGTATAGCATGATTGTTTTTTCCCAACAACATAGAGCATTTGGGAATATCACACTCACCTGATAATATCTTGAAAAGATCATCCGTAAATTTTTGTCCTTTTTTTGTAAGAAATGTACCGGAGCGTAATGAATCTGCCAGACCTTCTTCTTTGAGATGCAGGATCAGAGTTTTTACAGCACCTTCACCCATGTGAAGTTCTTTACAAAATGAAGTTCTGCTTACATATGGTTCTTTGTATAATAACTGTAAAGCCTTGAACACATGTGGGGCACTAAATGACAATACTTTACTTGATCCTCTTCTTGAAACCACTTTTTGTAATGTTTTGATCAGTGTACGCAAGAATAGTATTATATGATTTAACACATAATTGAATTTTGGCAATCTTAATATTCAATTCAAAACTCATCGCAAATGTGAAAAAATACTATCTTCTTGCAATACCAGTCATTATTGGAATAGTTGTAGTGTACTATTTACAAACTCCAAGTGAAGACAAACAAGAAAAGATAACTATACAAATGCTAATGCAAAATGGCTCTCCTCTCATAGGCAATCCAGATGCAAAAATCACAATAGTAGAGTGGGGCGATTATCAATGTACTTTTTGTTACAAATTTCATCAATCCAGTAAAGATATCATACTGAAGGAATATGTGAATACAGAAAAGGCCAATTTTGTATTTAGAGACTTTCCACTAAATGGTCCAGATTCTGTTCTTGCTGCAGAAGCATCATACTGTGCAAATGATCAAGGAAAGTATTGGGAATACCATGATGAAATATACAAGAATTGGGCAGGCGAGAAAACTGGTTGGGTAAACCGAGGTTCACTTGAGCAGTTTGCTAAAACAACAAACCTCGATGTAAGTCAGTTTAACAAATGCCTAGACGATAAGAAATACAAACAAAAAGTTCTAGATAATGAAAAATTTGCAACAGATATTGGAATTAGAGCAACGCCGTCATTTTTGATATTTAATAATGAAAAAATAATCAAGATAGAAGGAAACCAGCCACTTACTGTTTTCAGACAAGTTCTTGATACAATCTAACCAAACTTAATATTCTTAACTAGGAAGATCAAATCATGGTCAAACCCATAATTGAAAAACAAGATTCTGTAAAACTATACAAATTGCGAAAGACACTTGAGGATCTTTCTGACAAGTCAGGTCGTGGCACAGAACTAATTTCGCTTTACATGCCACCAAAAAAAGCATTGCATGAAGTGATAAATGGTTTACGAGAAGAGCAAGGAACTGCAGACAATATCAAATCTGATCTTACAAGAACTCATGTTGTAGATGCGCTTTCACGTGTAATTCAACGATTAAAGCTGTACAAAAAACCTCCAGAAAAAGGACTGGTTATTTTTTGCGGCGCATTACCACCAGAAGGTGGTGGACCAATAGGTAGCGAGATAATCAAAATGTATGAACTTGAACCGCCAAAAGAGCTTCAAACATTTCTGTATAGATGTGATGATCATTTTCATGTAGATTTACTAAAAGACATGCTAAAAGACGATAATCTGATTGGCTTTTTAGCAATTGATGCAAAAGATGCAGGATGGGGCCTTTTACATGGCGATAAACTCGAGGTATTGTCTGAAACGTCATCTGGAGTAGCTGGAAAACACAGGCAGGGTGGTCAATCTGCAAGAAGATTTGAAAGGTTAAGGGAAATGGAGCTTGGTGAATATTATCATAGAGTTGCGCATACAACACGGGAGTATTTTATTGATATTTATCCAATCAAGGGACTAGTCATATCTGGACCTGGCCCAACAAAAGAGAATTTCATAAAAGAAGAATATCTCGAGTATCGACTACAAAACATGATCATTGCCACTTTGGATACATCATATGCTGGTTCAGAAGGAGTGCGTGAAGCTTTTGCAAGAGCCCAAGAGGTTTTGTCAGATTACAGGATGGTGGAAGAAAAAAAACTTGTTGAGAGACTCTTTAGCGACATCAATAATTTCAGTGGCTTAGCAGTTTATGGGTTAAATGACATAATTGAACTTCTAAAAAGAAATGTCGTAGACACAATTTTGATTACGGATGATACCAATCTAAGAAAAATCGAGGTCACATGTAAGAGATGCCAGAACATTCAAACTGAGATTTTAGAAAGACCCAAAGTAATCCAGAGAATTCAAGAGCTGTTAAGATCCCCATGCCCAAATTGTAAAAGCATGGATTCAGAATCATCAGAGCGCGATATTGTTGATTATCTTTCTTTGATTGCAGGTGACACAGGAGCAAAAATCGAGGTAATATCAGGAGTTACAGAACATGGCGCCATGCTTTCAAGTATTGGAAAGGTCGGCGCATTCTTAAGATACAATCCAAATCAATAAGAATCTAATCACTATCTCTAAATATTTTGAGATTTGATATTACAATATGGAACATGTGTTACCAGAAGAATTTGATTCCAAAGTATTGAAAAATAACAAAAAGACACTAGTATTATTTTATGCAGATTGGTGTCCATACTGTGCAAACTTCAAGCCAACCTTCGAAGAAATTAATTCAGATAGTATCCAGAAAAAGGCAGCACTTGTAAATGAAGATGAGAATCCGCTTTGGGATAGATTTAACATACAAGCTGTTCCAACTATGATTGTCTTTCAAAACGGGAACATTCTGGCCCGACGTGATGCCAAAAAAGGAATAGGACTAACAAGAAAAGACATGGAATCCTTAGTCAAAGAGTTAAACTGATTTTTCAAAGAAAAATAACCAAAATCATGACGACATTTCTGGAATTAGACTAAAACAAATAACCTTATGAATGATGAAAACTAAATAATCTTTAGTGGGAGCAAAAAAATCTAAAGATTCAAAGAACTCTAAAAATGAAAAAGAGGGCTATAATATTTTTGATGACAAAAATATCGAAAGTTTGATGCGTTATTATAGAATTGAAAAACCTGATGTGTTATTTGAATACATAAAGAAACATCATCTTACCAAAAATATAGATGACGTAAAGTTAGAAAAGAAATCAATTTGATTTCATACATTTTCTTATTTTAGCTGCAAGTTCTTCAAGTTCTTTCTCACTTGCAATGCTTCTTTTTGGCCATGCCACACCTATCTTAGCATATCTTGGTATTACATGAACATGAACATGAGGAATAATTTGATTTGCTGCCCTTCCATTGTTTTGTCCTATGTTAAATCCATCAGCACCAGTAGCTTCCATAACAGCACGTGCTATAGATGGAACTTTGGAAAAAAGTGCAGACACTTCTTCCACATTCATATCTGTGATCTTTTCATGATGTTTTCGTGGAATTACAAGTGAATGTCCTCTATGTATTGGGTATTTGTCCATTATTGCAACATGTGTATCATCTTCAAAGATGAAGTGTGCTTGAGTTTTTCCGCTAATTAATTGACAGAAAAGACATGTCATGTTGTGTTGCACTTGTGTATTTTATTTAAAGCAAATGAAATTCGATGGTTAAAAACAAATTCAATCTCCACCCGAACCGCATGAACAAAATCCATATTCGTCTATCCTAACTTTACAGATTGGGCATTTTTCTCCATAATCTACTTCCCAAGGCTCTTTTCCATAAAGTTTGAAATGATCATCAATCTCTATTGGAATTTCACGTTTTTTTGCCAACAAAATAATTTCTTTACTTGAATATACATACATTCTTAACTAAAATATAAGAATTTGAAAAATAGTGAACCAATTGATCATTTGCCACAAATGTTCAGAGGAAAAACACGAGCAATGTATGGGTAAAGCCGGCATGATGAGTTGTGGTTGCAAAATCTGTAATTCATGATTTTCTAGCATTACAAGATTCGTTTATTTTATTTTAATTATTTACGTTGAGTTTAATTATGGATATTAAAATTCTTGGTTGGTTTAACCCATCGTTCTTTTATAGTTGTAGAAATTTTTGGCTTTTTGTTTTACTCAGCGATTCTTTTTGAATTTCTTTGTCATCTCTAACTTTTCCTTCATTTTTTGTTCTTTTGACATTGTCTGCTTTTCAGATTTATCAGATGTCACCGAGTCTGTGCTTTTGTTTTTCTTTTGGTTTAGCTTTTCGATGTATTTGTCATATCCAGGATTTGAGAATGTTTTCAGCAAATCTTTTTTGAGGTCTACCTTGTACGAAAGGAAATGTCGTTTGTCTTTTACCATCACGTTTGCCGATTTGGCGTCAGGAAGTGATATTGAAAAGATGGTTTTTTTCTGTTCTGCCAGAGGTTGATTGCTATCCATTGATGCTATCTTTCTTTGACCATTGTGTGATACCTCTACCGTAATTGGTCCAGCTGTGGATGATACTATAACAGAAAGTTTGTTTTGTTTTTTATCAAATGAAATTTCGTGTACTGCAAGTGATTTTCCTGAACCAAATCCATCAGGATCATACATCGATGATTTCTGCTTGTGCCCACCTCCTCCTGATGAACTAGATGAAGAACTAGAACTTGTAGCAGTGCCCGCACCAGTTGCAAATGGAGAAAGGGATGTGACAGTACAAGTTATTTTGTTATTCGCAGTATCTACTGAACAGTTAGTGGATTCGGTAACCCATACACCACCAGTAAAGTGAAGCATTTTTAGATTTGACTCTGTGACTCCTGCAGGAATGTTTGCCTCATCGTATGGTATGGTTACTGTGATAGATCCAGATATTACTGCAGTATCTGCTGCGATTTCCATTACAGAGCTCGTGGTCGTAAATGTCGAGCCAGATGCAGACATGGATAGTTTTCCACCACCAACTGAAGTTGCACCAGATACTGTGGCAGGGTCCATAAGGTCCACGTTGATATTTCCTGCAGTTGATACTGTACCAAATACCATATCAACGCCAAGCCCCTCAACCGAAAATGATTTGTCAGATGCAGATATTGCGTTTGCAATTGCAGCAGGGTTGGTACCTGGCGATAACAGCTCGCCCGGCGATAGCACCTCTGATGCAGCAGGAGTACAGTCTGTAGTAGCGCATACTTTTGTCGTTAATAGTAACCCTGTACCTAATACTACATTTGCAGGCAGGTCTTGGCCTACTATAAAGTCTGTACCTGAACCAAATTTCATTCCTGCTGCAAAGGTCTGCTCCAATGCAGTAAAGTCTGTGTTTTTGCCAAATTGCACAAAGTTGCCAAAGGTTTGCAGTGCTGCTGGAAACACTTGGTTTGCATCGAATTCTGTTCCAGCACCAAATGTGTTTATTCCAACAAATGTCTGGACTCCTGTGAAATTTGTAAATTGGTCAAATGTTCGTGCCACACCAAAAGATGTGCCAGGTTTGAATATCATTGCTGGACCAAAAGTGTAAGTTTCACCAGCTGGAAATGTTTGGGATGGTGGAAATATAGCTCCGGATGAAAACGTCTGTCCAGATGCAAAGTCAGTGACTCCAGTAAAGTTTGTGTTTGCTCCAAATGTTTGTGCTGCTGGAAATGTTTGACCTGCACCGAACTTGGTGTTAGCCCCAAATGTGTTTGCCCCCGTAAATGTCTGGGCGCCGGTAAAGTTGGCTCCTGCTCCAAATGTCTCGGCAGTGCCGAAGGTAGTTCCAAAACCGAACTTTAGACTAGAATCTCCAAAGTCCTGGTCTGCAGAAAATGTCTGGCCTGCGAAAAATTTGGTGCCTGATGCAAAGTCGGTGTTGGCACCAAATGTCTGCGTTCCATCGAAATTCTGGTTTGCTGTAAATTGCGTGCCAGCGCCAAATGTGCTTCCTGAACCAAATACCTGCGTTCCAGTAAACTGTTGGTTTGCTGCAAATTGTGTGCTAGCGCCAAATACTGTTCCTTCAACAAATGTCTGCGTTCCAGTAAACTGTTGATTTGCACCAAATGTCTGCGCTCCAGTGTTATCATCTATTACAGAGACGGAAGCGGAACCTTCGTTTGTGATGTAGATACGGTTTGTTGCAGTATCTACTGCTACATCATTTGGATTTGTACCGACAGTTATGGCTGATCCAACAAGTACGTTCGTGCTGGTGTCAAGTATAGAGACTGTGTTGGTACCAAAATTTGCGATGTAGGCACGGTTTGTGGTTGGGTTTACGTCAACACCATGTGGGTTTGTACCGGTAGTTAGAGTTATGGTGGTAGTGACTGTGTTTGTGTTGGTGTTAATTACAGAGACTGTGTCTGGTGTTCCAAAGTTTCCGACGTAGGCAAGACCTGTGGTGGGGTTTAGTGCTATAGAAATTGGTTCGTCACCGACAGCTATAGTG
>CAYGLP010000015.1:12631-13885 GCA_964350965.1 uncultured Nitrosopumilaceae archaeon
GACTGGACACCAGCTGTGACAGAATCAAGATCAACTAAGCTGTTTGTGCTGGTGTTAATTACAGAGACTGTGTCACTAGGTTCGTTTGTGACATAAGCGCGGTTTGTGGCGGTGTTTAGTGCTATACCCTGTGGGTTTGTACCGACAGCAATGGTGGACTGGACACCAGCTGTGACAGAATCAAGATCAACTAAGCTGTTTGTGCTGGTGTCAATTACAGAAACGTTGTTAGAAGCAGTGTTTACAACGTAGACGCGATTTGTTGTTGGGTTTACCGCTACATCATTTGGGGATGTACCTACAGTTATGGTGGCAACAACTGTGTTTGTGTTTGTGTTAATTACAGAAACGTTGTTGGAATCAGCGTTTGTGATGTATACTCGGTTTGTGGCGGGGTTTACTGCTACATCCTGTGGGTTTGTACCGACAGCTATGGTGGACTGTACACCAGCTGTGACAGAATCAAGATCAACTAAGCTGTTTGTGCTGGTGTCAATTACAGAAACTGTACCGGAAGCAGAGTTTGCAACGTAAGCCCGGCTTGTGGAGTTTAGTGCTACATCAGCTGGAGTTGTACCTACAGTTATGGTGGTAAGAACTGTGTTTGTGCTAGTGTTAATTACAGAAACGTTGTTGGAACCAGAGTTTGTTACGTAGGCTCTGTCTGTGGCGGAGTTTACTGCTATACCAAATGGGGTTGTACCAACAGCTATGGTGGTAAGAACTGTGTTGGTGTTAGTGTCAATTACAGAAACATTGTTGGAACCTTTGTTTACCACGTATACTCGGTTTGTGTCGGGGTCTACTTCTATACTAAATGGGTTTGTACCGACAGCTATGGTGGTAAGAACTGTGTTTGTGCTGGTGTTAATTACAGAGACTGAATTTGCACCATTGTTTGCGACGTAGAGGCGGTTTGTGGCATGGATTACTACTGAATCAATTGAGCCACTGCCGACAGTTATGGTGGTAAGAACTGTATTTGCAACAGTGTCAATTACAGAGACAGAAGCGGCATCTTCATTTGTGACGTAGGCGCGGTTTGTGACGGGGTTTAATTCCACACTATCTGGAAATGTACCTACAGCAATGGTGGACTGTACACCAGCTGTGACAGAATCAAGATCAACCAAGCTGTTTGTGCTGGTGTTAATTACAGAGATATTGTTGGAACCAGTGTTTGCAACATAGGCTCGGTTTGTGGCGGAGTTTACTGCTATGCCCTCTGGCTTTGTACCGACAGTTATGGTGGCA
>CAYGLP010000015.1:13985-32392 GCA_964350965.1 uncultured Nitrosopumilaceae archaeon
ACAACTGTGTTGGTGTTAGTGTCAATTACAGAAACGTTGTTAGAATCAGTGTTTGTTACGTAGACGCGGTTTTTGGTGGGGTCTACTGCCACACTATCTGGCTTTGTACCTACAGTTATGGTGGCAACAACTGTGTTGGTGTTAGTGTCAATTACAGAAACGTTGTTAGAATCAGTGTTTGGAACATAGGCGCGGGTTGTGGAGATTACTGCTACACCAAGTGGGGTTGTACCTACAGTAATTGGAGGGAATGTAAAAGATCCATCGGCGTTTAAAACTAAAGGAATCAAACCAAGAAAGAGAATGATACAAAGTCTCCTTTTCATCCGCTTTTTTCCAAATTATTCACATATAAACATATTTTTTCAAAGAAATCAGACAAGACATAAATATCCTCAGCAGGAATTCATGAGAGAAGGGATGTTTTTTGAAATTTCTAGAACATCCCAAATTTCATCATAAGATAGTTATGGATATCTGTCGCTTAAATCCTTAAAATGTCAAAATAAAATTCTGATTACTTACCAGCCTTAAGTTTTTGTGATTTTTTATCAATTGATTTTTTGCATGCATCATATTTTGAAATCTCATTTTTGTATTTCTTACATTTAAGATATTTTGAATCATCTTCGGTTTGCGTAGTTTTCTGTGTGATAGTTTTTTCGACTACACTAAATGAAATTTTTTTACCTTCATGATCCATGTAATTAGCATTAATTGTATAGAGTCCTTTGAGAGATAACGCACTAAGACCGAATATTGTGCGAAAATCTCTTGAATTTGTAACAGGAGTCTTAATTTCTTCGGTTGTTCTATCAGGTTTTGTAATAGTCAGTATTACTGGTTGACCCTTTTGATAAGCCTCTTTTGTTATCTTACCCACAATTTCAGCTACATCAGAATCGTATTTAGAAACTCCAAACTTGTTCTTAGAAACATAAAGGGATTCAAACGCTATGGTCGGAATTTTTGGCATATCAACAAAACCATTATCTCCGTAAATTTCTCGCAGTTTGTTAATATCGATGTCCCTTATCTTATGAACTTCATCGTTATAATGAAGAACTTCTGTCATAATTGAAGGAGTTCCTCTAACACCATATGCCCACTCTTTGTTGACATTTTCGTCATCTGATACATAGTGTCCAAGGCCTAATGCGTGACCAAATTCATGACGTACAATATTAGCAATTTGTTTAGCAGTTTGAAATGTATCTTTGTAACAATAATGATAGTAAATGTAATATCTATCTGAAGTTACGTTGCAAATTTGTTTATCTAAATAAAAAATTTTTATTATGCCCTTAGGTGGTATTGATGGATAATAAACTCCAGCCCAATTTTCTCCTTCTGGTGGCTTATCGGAAAAGTATAACTCAATATCACATTTTGAATTGTCCTGGTTTGTTCCAGTTGGAATTTCAACATAATTGATTTTCCATTTCTCTGATTGACGAACTTCTTTATTTTCTAATGCAAATTTCCAATCCATAACAGCATTTTTAGTGTGAGTTAACCAAAAATCTCGAATATTTTTGGAAATTATAGGATCAGGCTCAAATACGCAAATGGTAGGAATATAAGAAAATTTGAACCCTAAAGTTTCGTATGTTTTTGAAAAACCAAATGATTCTTCTGAATTAGCGATTATAAGGACTAATGATATAACAACTACTGCATACAGTTCCCATGATATCACAAATTAGAAATGATTTGCAGAATTAAATCAGTTTCGTAGTCTGTCACATAGCAATATAACAATATTAATAAAAATTTGTTTATTACTGCTTTATAGTCATCTTTAGTTGCAAATCTTCTTGACGTTCGAAATTTCTTTTCTAAGAAACGTTGTATCTTATCTTCTACAGTTTGTAGTTTCAATTTCGTGGTTTGTACATACCGAGTTTACTTAAAGACAGAGGCAAAGTCATTACTAGATACTGTTATTTAGGGTAAAATTTTGACGTTTATCAACATGGGCAAGAAAAGTAAGGAAGAGCGTGCACAGAAACGTGAGAATTATAGTGACAAAATTACTCGTGAGAAACGCAGATTCAAATTAATTGCAGCAGGGGTCATAGCTGGTGTTGTCATCGTTCTTGGAATTACTGGATACATCTTTTATGAAAACACATTTGGAGGTGGCATGAATGTTCCTGGTGCACCACCGGGTGCTGGAAAACTTGGTGACGAACACGAACATGCTTCCATGAATGTAATAATATTTAGGGATAAGTTTGACTTTTCAAGTCCGGCATATCAAGTAAAAAACAGATTTATCCATTTTGAGAATCACAATGGTGATACAGTTCACAGACATGCATCTGGCGTAACTATGGGATTTCTCTTTAAGACGTTAAATATTGGCTTTACTGACAGTTGTTTTACTTTTCCAGACAAGAGAGAATTTTGTACAAATGATGAATATTCATTAAAATTCTACGTGAATCATCAAAAGGTTCCAAGTCTCCTGGATTATGTCCTAGAAGATAATGACAGGATTCTGATTTCATATGGAAATGAGAACAGTACACAAATAGATGAACAGTTAGCAAGAGTGGATTCCACTCTAATCGATAAAGGAAGCTAGTTTTTTAAAATCTAAATTTATGGCTCTTTTAGTGCTTTTTTGAGTTCGTTAAATTCATCTATTGTAATCTCGCCTTTTGCCAATCTATTTTTGAGAATCATTAACGCATAATCATCTTCTGACTGGGCAGATGGTTTTTCTGACACTTCAGTTTTTTCAGAGGATGAAAAGTATGACGAATAATCTCGTGGTTTGGATTTATTTCTCATGCTGTATACAACTGCTCCAGCTCCACCTGCTCCAGCAATACTTAGCGCGATATACAACAGATTGGGATCAAAACTGGTTGTGGTTTCTGGAAGTGGTTCTGATTCATCTTCAGCATCATTAGAATTATCACCAGATATTGTATTTTCTACATCAGCATTGTCAGTGGTTTGATTAACTTGGTTTTCACTTGCTTGCGAAGGCATACTTTGTAATTCTTTTAGTTTCTTTGCAGCTTCTATTCTTTCTTTAATTTTTTCTTGAATTGATTTTTCATTTGTAACGGTTCCTGAGCTTTGATCAGTTGGAGTATTTGATACAGTTTCGTCTTCTTGTGACTGCTCAGGTTCAGATTTTGGTTCTGAAGGCGGAATAACTATCAGTCTTTGTTTTTCAATATCAAAATCAACTATTTTTCCATTTGTTTTATTAGTAATGAACGCGGTAGCATTGTATATTCCAGCAGCGGTATAGAATTTACCTACATCTACAGATTTTTGAAATTTGTTATCAACATCTGGAAATGCTTGTATCAATAACACAAATTCACCAGATGGATCATCTATTACTATAGTAACGAGTTCTCCATAGTCATCTTCTTCAACAGTACCAGAAAATACGATCGTGCTTGTTTTTCCATAAAAAGTCTTATCGGTTTTAAATGACAGAACATCAGCATATGCTGGAATTATCATAGATGATGCAATTACCAGAATACATGAAAGTACAAACGGCCTTTCGTGCTTCATAGATATGGTTTGTACAAACTATTTTATTAAAAACGCGTAGAATTGATACTTTTCAATACAAAGCTAAAACATGTCATGAAAATCAATAGAAAGCTAAAACAATACAAGTGATTTTCGATGTATAACACCTCAATTTAGTAGATAAATTATCCCATTATGACAACATTAGGCATGGTATTACATAATTGACTACAACTTTGAGATTTGAAAGGCTATAGTTTGCTCTGTCACTTCTTGTTTATCCATCTTATAGCCCATTTCATTAAGCATGGAAGAAATAACGGTAACCAAGTATATTGTCCATTTATTGCCAAGTTCATGTTGAATTATGTACTTATCAATACCGTTCTCACTATAGTGTCTGAATGGTATACTAGAATTTGTTAACCATAGGTCTAAAATTTCAATAAAGGATGGGACAGAAACCTTCCCCGTTACAAAAAGCATAGCATCCCTAAGGGCACTTCTACAAGTCGAAACCGCAATTGTCTTTATAATTTCGTCATCAATATAGTTTAATGTTGCTCTAAAGAATTGTCTTGTGATTGACACAAAACCAATATCTTGCACAAAACGGTCCCAACTAACATGTTTTGTGATAATTTGACCAATCAGTGCGTTTAGTGTAATACTATGCAGCTTACTCTCTGCTTCAAGCTTATTTTTTATGTCCTCTGTTACACGTACCGAAACAATACTAGTTTTATTTTTCAAAAATTAGAACGCCTCGTTACAGAATCTCGCATGAAACTCGTATTATCATTAATTACCAAAATTTTTTCATTTAATTTTTCCACACGCAAAATGGCCGATGAGGTATATTTAATAATTTCACCTTACCTGTTTCTTACTGTAAACCAGTGGCGGTAACTGCTTTCTTGATTATCACATCGTGAGATTTTATTAAGGATTCAAATTTTTCAGGTAAAGTTTTGTATAAGCAAATAGAAGTAATAGGAACATCCGATCTTTTTAAAAATTCATCATATTTTTGTTCCAAATCTATTGCTTCATCATATCTGTTTTGCTCCACCAAATTTTGACCAAATAAACCAATAGAGAATAATCCATTTTTTTTTCTTTTCTTAACAAGGTCGACAAGAAATTTCAAATCATTCTCGAAAGAAACAAAGGAAAACCGTTTATTTTGAAAATACTCCTCTGACAAAACTGTCATTAAATCTTGGGAGTTTAACATTTTGTCCACGTTAACATCCAATTTTTTAATAATTTCACAAAAGGTTCTCTTTTGACTCTCTGTAACGTAAAGTGCATTGATTTGATTATTTTTTATTCCTCTGTCTATAAATGCTGAAAGGATCTCTGCTAACTCAGATTCCGTATTATAAGTAAGAATGATATGGTCACGATCCTTCATCGTCAAAACAAAATCTTTAATCGACTTAACTTTATTATAAAAATCTTCTTGTTCATCAAGAAACACGTTAATTGCATGCCGTAGTAGTTCTGATTTGTTTGTCAATCCCAAGGTTTGTCCCTTTGGCGATGCCAAAAACTCGTCTAGTCGTTTTATCATAAGTTTCGGAAGATTAACGTAATACCAATCTTTTCGTGCCGTCAAATAATTATGTTATTATCCTATTTTAGTATCACTAATTACACTAAATACAAACTGTAAACTAATTCGTAATCATATTCATCTTTATCACAAGGATTCTGGCCCGAAGGAGCCCGTCGACATTTGTTGACAGAAACCTAGTAACGCAGAGGCGATTGGAACGCTTACAATATTCCTACTCTTTTTCCTTTTTCATTCAATTTTTCTAAGTATCATCTTTTCATTGGTAGCTAGTGGCAATAGAATGTGAATTTCTGTTCCTGCATTGGAACCTTTTGATTCAGCCCAAATCTTTCCTTCATGAGATCGAATTATTTCTTTACAAATTGATAGTCCAAGACCCGCCCCGCTGTATTTTCTAAGACATGAGGTGTCTATTTGATAGAATTTTTGAAAAAATTTCTCTAGATTTTCCTTTCGTACTCCAATTCCAGAATCTTTTACTACAATCTTTGCATATTTAACATCGTAATATGATGAATTCACATAGATCGTGTTTTGTTCCTGCTGGCTATAATCAATAGCATTGACAAGTATCTGATACAAAACATACTCTGTTTTTTCTTTGTCAACATAACATTCAAGGTTCTTTTGCAAATTTGATACAATAATGTAGTTTGAATCTCTTGCCTTGTTACACATGACAACAAGTTTTTCAATGATTGTTGAAAGATCGCAGTTCACCCTTTGTAATGATAGCTCATTATTTTCAATTTTATGAATCAATGAAACATCGGTTAACATCTTTAGAATCGAATCTGCTTTGATTTTGATTTTTTCAATCTTGACGGCATCGTTTATTTCAGAATTATTGCAACTAAGCAAATCTCTAGTTTCACTTTTGATTTGAAAAACAGCATGTTTTAAATCATTGCCTAGCATTTCAATAAATTCATTTTTTTGTTTTTTTTGTTTCTTGTTCTCATCAATCAGTTCGGCGATTTTTTTCTCATATTCAATCTGTTTTTGTTTGTAATTGTAAATGTCGCTTATGTCACGAATTACTGTATTGCTGCCGATTAGCTTCCCTTCTTCATCAAGGACATCTGTCGCGCTAAGTAATGTTGGAAATACACTACCGTCTTTTCTTCTAAGCCATATCTCCTTATTTTTGACTAGTTTATTTTTCTTCCATTCTTCAACTGATTCTCCCAATACTTCAAAGCTTTTGTCTGCTACGTGTTCAAAAATTGACTTTCCGATAACTTCGTCTTTATTATAACCAAGCTTTTCAAAGTATGACCTGTTACAATCTACAATTATTCCATCCAAATTTATTGTTCGATGAAGATCTGGTGAGTTTTGGTAAATGTTCCTGAATTTATGGTATGTTTTGTTTATAATCTTGTTTTTAGGATTTGAAGAAGAGTTTAATTCTTCATTTTCATTGGCAAGATTATCAGACCAATCACAAATTATTTGATATTTGTTGTCCATTTTATCCTCACTGTAGATCTATAATATATTAAAAAACGAGGCTTCGCAAGCGATCAAATGTATACAGAGCTGACTTGAAAACAAACTCGATTTAAAATTGAGCTTTATTAATTAAACATGCAAAATTATTGATTATTTGGGATTTTTATTGCCAGATTAATAACACAGATTCCAAGATTCTTTTCAAGCGCTTTGAGTTGAAAGAACATTCCTACTTTCTCCCATATTATTATACGCCGATTGCTAATTAGAAAGCTAAAATTATACCTGCTATCCTTCATTCTAATCTAGAATGGAAATATCAAGTAGAAACGTAGTAGAAGGACCATCAAGAGCCCCTCATAGAGCTATGTACAAAGCAATGGGACTCAATGATGAGGATCTTGGCAAACCGTTCATTGGTGTATCACATACTGGAAATGAGGCAACTCCATGTAACATACACCTTGGTAAGATCTCACAGAATGCAAAACAAGGAGTAAGTGATGCAGGTGGAACACCAAGAGAGTTTGCGACAATAGCGGTAAGCGATGGGATAGCTATGGGTCATGAAGGCATGAAGGCATCACTTGTAAGTCGGGAGATAATTGCAGATTCTATCGAGGTAATGGTAAGAGCTCACCAGTATGATGGATTAGTAGGTCTTGCAGGATGTGACAAAAGTTTGCCTGGCACCATGATGGCAATAGCAAGATTAAATCTTCCAGCAGTTTTCGTTTACGGTGGCACCATAATGCCAGGAATTTATGAAGGAAAGCAAGTCACGGTACAGGATGTGTATGAAGCTGTTGGAGCTTATGATGCAGGACAATTGACTTTGGAAGCTTTGAAGGATTTAGAAAACGTAGCTTGCCCAAATGCAGGTTCCTGCGGCGGCATGTATACTGCAAACACTATGGCTTCAATAAGTGAAGCAATTGGAATCGCATTGCCTGGAAGTGCTTCCCCACCAGCAGAGGATCCAAGAAGAGCCCAGATGTGTTATGATAGCGGAAAAGCAGTAATGAATCTTTTAGAAAATGGAGTACGGCCAAAAGATATTTTTACTTTTGAAGCATTTGAAAATGCAATTACCGTAGCAAATGCGATTGGTGGTTCAACTAATGCAGTATTACATCTGCTAGCTATCTCACGCGAAATTGGAGTAAAACTTACTTTGGAAGATTTTGAGCGAATTAGAAGAAAAACTCCACATATAGCTGACATGAGACCAGGCGGATTCTATGTCATGCTTGATCTTGATAAAATTGGAGGAATTCCCATACTGATGAAAAGTTTGATGAAAAAAAATCTACTAAACCTAAACGTTATGACATCTACAGGAAAAACTCTAAAACAAAACCTAGAGTCTATTCAACTCTCATTTGATTCAAATCAAAAAGTACTCAAACCAATAGAAGCACCAATACATGAAGTTGGCACATTAACAATTCTCAGAGGCTCTCTTGCACCAGATGGAGCAGTTGTAAAAGTAGCTGGAGTAAAAACTTCAGAATTCAGAGGAAAGGTAAAGGTGTTTGATAGAGAAGAGGATGCATTTGATGCAGTATCAAAAAGAGAGATCAAAGAAGGAGACATTGTAGTTATCAGATATGAAGGACCAAAAGGAGGACCAGGGATGCGAGAAATGCTTGGAGTCACTGCTGCATTAGTAGGTCAGAAGTTAGGAGAAAAAGTAGCTCTTATCACAGATGGAAGATTTTCTGGGGCAACACGCGGTCTAATGATTGGACATGTATCTCCAGAGGCATTTGTTGGTGGAAATATCGCACTTGTAAAAAATGGAGACGAGATAAGAATTAGCGTAGAGAAGAATTCTTTGGATTTAATGGTTTCAGAGTCAGAGCTTGAACAAAGACGTAAAGATTGGAAACCAAGAAAACCAAATTATGAAACTGGGGCACTGGCAAAATATGCGTCATTAGTTGGTTCTGCATCTGAAGGTGCAATTACAAGACCAAAATGGTAAAATCAGTTTATTTTGGAAAATGATTGTCACAATATAGTCTTATTTTATGATTTGTTGTAATTGCAGTTACTGAGAGACCATCTTCAAGTCCTTTTTTACATGTGGTACATACCGCTTCAGTTACGCTGCTTTTTACTGACGCAGGTTTCTGGATAAAATACAAATCCTGAAACAGCAACACCTCATTGCGTTTCTGCCTTGAGATCAGTATCTGGGACATGTTATTATGATCGTCTCGATCGCATATAAAGGTACCGTACTATACCGTAATTGATAATAATAAGCTTGCAAGAATTTTAGAAATCCATGTAATTATAAATAGAGCCAGAATAACGTGCTCTATATGGGTGGCCACATTTGGACATTCAGAGCTTAAGATAGTACCCCTAGATTATTCTGGCTCCCAATTTGAACTCTACAACAAAATTTCACGAAACTATGAACACGCATTTTTGTTTGAATCATTGACTGGACCTGAAGAATTAGCAGAGACTTCCATCATAGGCTTTGACCCATCTGTTGTAGTAAGAGGATATGCTGACAGAATTACATTACGTGATAAAAACGGAAACACCAAAACAATATCGACAACTGATCCTCTAGCAGAGATAAGAAAACTGCTCAAAGGTATTCCAGATCAAAAATTCAGATATCTTGGAGGAGCAGTGGGCGTAATAAATTATGACGCAATCAGATTATGGGAAAATATTCCTGATTCACATAAAAAAGAAGAATCACAGTTATTGATGGAGTTTGGAATATACACTGACGGAATACTATACGACAATAAAGAAAAAAAATCATTCTATTTTTACTATGACAAAAACAGATTAGATAAGATATCATTTCCAGATCCAAAATTTGAAAGGTTTGAGATGTCAGAAGTTTCAGAAAACTTGGACAAGCAAAAATTCTTCAAAATGGTAGAGAGTGCAAAAAGATACATCTATGATGGAGACATTTTCCAAGTTGTACTTTCTCGTAGATTTAATTTTGATGCAAAAGGAGATTTACTTAGAGTGTACAAAGCACTCAGACAGATCAACCCATCTCCTTACATGTACCATATGAAAATGGGAGAAAAAGCAATCATCGGTTCTAGTCCTGAGATGCTTTTGAGAGTAACAGGTAGTGTAGTAGAGACTTTTCCAATTGCAGGAACAAGGGCAATAATTGATGATGAGACAAAAAACGAAAGGATGAAACAAGAAATGTTAAACGATGAAAAAGAACTTGCAGAACACACGATGCTTGTAGACCTTGGGAGAAATGACATTGGTCGTGTCTGCAAATATGGCTCTGTCCATGTCAAAGAGCTCATGGCAGTTAAGAGATTCAGTCACGTACAGCACATGGTAACTCACGTAGTTGGAATACTTGATAAGAAATTTGATGTCATTGATGCAATCAAAGCTGTCTTTCCTGCAGGAACAGTTTCTGGAGCGCCAAAGATTCGTGCCATGGAAATAATTGATGAATTAGAACCAGAATCACGTGGGCCATATGCTGGTGCAGTAGGATATTTTTCGTTTAATGGTTGCTGCGACTTTGCAATCGCGATTAGAACAATATTTTTCGATGGAACAAAAGGATTTGTACAGACAGGAGCCGGAATCGTATCTGATTCTATTGCTGAAAATGAATGGATAGAAACACAACACAAAGCAAATGCTATGCTTACAGCATTAAAGGATGCATCAAAATGAAATTTCTAATCATAGACAACTATGACTCGTTTGTCTACAACATAGCACAGATTCTTGGCGAGTTAGGTGTATCGTCAGATGTAATACGGAATGACAAGATTACAATTGATGAAATTAAAAAACAAAACTATGATGCCATTGTGATATCACCAGGTCCTGGAACTCCTGAAGATGAAAAATACTTTGGAGTGTGCACTAGAGTGATTAAAGAACTTGGACCAACAAAACCAATCTTAGGAGTTTGTCTAGGCCATCAAGGAATAATCCATGCCTTTGGAGGCAAAGTTGTAAATGCTGGACACGTAAGACATGGAAAAACCAGTCCTGTCAAGTATTCAGAATCTCCATTGTTTGAAGGAGTTCAAAATCCATTCAATGCAACAAGATATCACTCTCTAGTAGGTGACAAAACCATCATTCCTAACGAGCTAAAGGTAACAGCAATTGCACAAGATGATAATGAGATAATGGCGATAAGTCATAAAAAATACTTTATCGAAGGAGTACAGTTTCATCCAGAATCAGTAATGACAAGCGAGGGAAAAAAGATTCTAAACAATTTTGTAAAGAGGGTAAAAAATGCTTAATGAATTAACAGACAAGCTCTCGCTTTATGAAGACCTGACTTATGATGAAATGAGCCAAGCAATGGATAATATTCTAAAAGGACAAGTACCAGTACAAGAGACTGCAAACTTTTTGCGAAACTTGACTGACAAAGGTGAATCAGATCAAGAGCTATTGGCGATGCTTGATAAAATGCAACAATATGCCATACACATAACTCCAAAAAGAAATGGAAAGATAATAGACGTTTGTGGAACAGGCGGAGACAAAATGAAGACATTTAATGTCTCCACTGCTGCGGCTTTTGTAATAACTGGTGCTGGAGGTTCAGTAGCAAAGCATGGCAACAGATCAGTTTCTGGAATTTGTGGAAGTGCAGATATTTTTGAGTACTTTGGTTATGATTTGAACATGTCACCAGAGAAAGTTAGCGAAGCCATAGAAAAATTTGGAATTGGATTTATGTTTGCACAAAAATTTCATCCTGCAATGAAAAATGTTGCAGAAGCACGAAAAATGCTTGTAACAAGAACCGCTTTTAATTTACTTGGACCACTAAGCAATCCAGCTGGAGTAAAAAACCAAGTAGTTGGCGTTTTTTCTGCAGATTATCTTGAAAGACTAGTTTTGTTACTCAAAGCAAGAGGGGCCGAAAGTGTAATGTCAGTATTGTCTCATGATGGACTTGATGAGCTTTCTACCACATCAAAAAATCAAATATGTCTTCTCAAAGATGGCAAAATCAGTTTAAAGATTTTGAATCCACAAGACCTTGGACTGGCAAAAGCAAGTCTTGGTGACATTCAGGTCTCCACAAGAGATGAGGCAATCAAAGCATTTCTTACAGTGTTAAAAGGAACTGCTAACAAATCCATGATAGAAGTCACTGCACTCAATGCAGCAGCAGGTTTAATCATATCAGGCATGGCAAATGATTTTGCTGATGCGACGCAAATTGCGTTAAATTCCATCAAGAATGGAAAAGCATATGATGTTTTTAGAAATCTTATTCGCTTTTGTGGCAATATACAAAAAGTAGAGGAGTTTGAAAAATCATGAAAAACATGTTGCAAAAATTAGCACAAAACTCTCAGATTTCTATTGAAGATGGAGTTTATGACATAAAACAAAAGATACCAAAATCAAAGATGAGTATAATCTACAACATTCGTAAAAATAAACACGCATCACTAATCACTGAAGTAAAGTTTTCTTCCCCATCGCTTGGCAGCATACGTAAGATAACAGATCCTGTCAAGATCGCAAAGATGATGGTTGCAGGCGGTGCAATCGGACTTTCTGTTCTGACTCAGCCGCATTTGTTTAATGGTTCACCTGAACATTTCCAAAAAATTCGCAAGGCAACTCAGATTCCATTATTAATGAAAGACATTGTTGTGGATAAAATTCAGATAGATGCAGCTGAAAAAATAGGCGCAGATTGCATCCTCCTTATACAATCAATCTTTGATAAAAAACTAGTCGCAGATATTGATGAATTCATATCATATGCCCATAAGAAAGACCTGACAGTGTTGGTAGAATCACATACAAAAAAAGAATTCATCAATTCAACAAAGACTGATGCAGACTTACTTGGAATAAACAATCGTAATTTAGATACATTGAAAATTGATCTTGATACTACAAAAAAGATTCTCAAAGACAGAAATGAGAATAGAATAATACTTTCTGAAAGTGGCATAGAGTCACCCGGTGATATAAGATTCCTTCATTACTGCGGTGCAGATGCGTTTCTTGTAGGCAGTAGCATAATGAAGAGTAAAGATATCAAGGGACACGTCAAAAAGTTGGTGTTAGCAATATGAAGATAAGATTTCCAAAAGATGGCAAGTTTGGAGAGTTTGGTGGAAAATATATACCAGAAACTCTGGTTCCAGCAGTACAAGAATTAGAAGAAGCGTATCTAAAATTTAAAAATGATAAAAAATTCAAAAAAGAACTTGATTATTATTTACGTGAATATGCAGGAAGACCAACACCTCTTTACTTTGCAAAAAATTTGACAGAAACAATAGGCGGTGCAAAGATCTATCTTAAACGTGAAGATTTACTGCATGGCGGTGCACACAAAATTAACAACACATTAGGACAGGCGCTTCTTGCAAAAAAAATGAGAAAGAAAAGGATCATTGCAGAAACAGGTGCAGGTCAGCATGGCGTAGCAACTGCAATGGCCTGTGCTTGTCTAGGATTAAAGTCCGAAGTATACATGGGTTACAAAGATACACAAAGACAAAAGCTAAATGTGTTTAGAATGAATCTTCTTGGTTCTAGTGTTCATCCTGTCATGGAAGGAACGCAGACGCTAAAAGACGCAATAAATGAAGCAATAAGAGACTGGATTACAAATGTAGAAACAACTTACTATTTGCTTGGTTCTGCAGTAGGACCACATCCATATCCCGTCATGGTAAGAGACTTTCAATCAGTCATAGGTAAAGAAATCGTGCAACAAATGAAGGAGATAGAAAACAAAACTCCGGATTCTGTTGTTGCTTGCGTTGGAGGAGGTTCTAATGCAATTGGAACGTTTTATCCACTACTAGACAGCGGTACAGAAATGTTTGGAATAGAAGCAGGAGGTGAAGGTCTTGATACAGAGCATCACTCTGCAACACTAAATGTAGGATCAAAAGGAATCCTACATGGCATGATGACATATCTATTACAGAGTGAAGAAGGTCAGATACTCGATACACACAGCATAGCTGCAGGATTAGATTATCCAGGAGTGGGACCTGAGCATTCTTATCTAAAAGATTCAAAACGTGTAAAGTACGACAACGTCAGTGATCAAAATGCAGTGGATGCATTCTTAATGCTTGCAAAATATGAAGGCATCATACCTGCACTAGAATCATCACATGCAGTAGCTTATGCGATAAAAATGGCAAGAAAAAGACCAAAGTCTGATTCCATTGTGGTAACTTTGTCTGGACGCGGAGACAAAGATGTTGAAGTCGTAGAGAATTATTTGAATAAAAATGTCAAAAATAAAAAATAAATTTTTGGAGTTAAAATCCAAAAATCAAAAAGCGTTAATAGCTTACGTAGTAGCTGGCTACCCAGATGAGAAAGGGACCATTTCTGCGGTACGCGGATTAGTAAAAGGAGGGGCAGACATAATTGAGCTTGGACTTCCTTTTTCAGATCCACTTGCAGATGGACCTGTAATTCAAAATGCCAGTCATCAGGCACTTCAAAAGGGAATCAATCTTATAAGATTCATTAATCTTGTTAAAAAGATACGAAAAGAAACAGACATTCCGCTTGTTTTAATGACATACACGAATCTTCTTTACAAACGTGGATATGACAAATTCATTGCTCTTGCAAAAAAGGCAGGAATTGATGGTTTTATCCTGCCTGATATGCCAATAGAAGAATCAAAAGAATACCTCAAAGCTATCCATAAAAACAAGGCAGATGGAATATTTCTTATTTCACCTAACACTTCAAAAGAAAGAATAAAGAAGATAGTAAAGGCATCATCGGGATTTTTGTATCTTGTTTCAGTGTATGGTACTACTGGTAAGCAACAGGAAATTCAACAGTATACAATTGATGCGATCAAAAACACAAAAAAGTTAGTCAAAGGAAAGATTCCACTTGGAGTAGGTTTTGGAGTGAGTAATCAGAGACAAGCCAGATTCATTATCGAATGTGGTGCGGACGGAGTAATTGTTGGAAGCGCATTTCTGAGATTAATAGATAGTTTGCCGCAAAAAGAGATCGAGTCTGGGATTGCATCGTTTACAAGAAATCTCAAATCTGCTACAAAATTATAATAACGAATAAAAAGGTCATTTGTTATCCATAGATATGCAGACAAAATACATTTTTGTGACAGGCGGTGTGATGTCTGGTCTTGGCAAAGGCGTGGTTACTTCTTCCATTGCAAAGTTGCTTCAGCTATCAAATCAAAAAGTTTCTTGTGTAAAGATTGATCCATATCTAAATTATGATGCAGGTACGATGAATCCTATCGCACATGGCGAAGTCTTTGTAACAGAAGATGGAGGAGAGTGCGACATGGATATTGGAAATTATGAAAGATTTCTAAACCAAAATATTGCAAAGTCTCATAATATTACTACTGCTCAGATATATTCAAGTGTAATAGAGGCAGAGAGGCGTGGCGAATATCTTGGAGCATGTGTGCAAATAATTCCACATGTAACTGATGCCATAAAAGACAGAATAAGAAAGATCTCACAAAAAGAAAACTTGGACATTTTGGTAGTAGAATGTGGCGGAACAGTTGGTGACATTGAAAGCCTGCCATTTCTTGAGGCATTAAGGCAAATTAGGTTGGAGGATGGTCCAGAAAATGTTATTTTTGTACATGTCACCCTTGCACCATCGCTTGATGTAGTAGGTGAACAAAAGACAAAGCCAACACAGCACAGCGTACAAGAACTGCGAAGAATAGGCATTCAGCCTGACCTTTTGGCAGTAAGATGCACACACCCACTTGAAGAAGCTGCAAAAAGAAAGATTTCATTATTTTCAAACATTTCAACTAGGGATGTTTTTTCATGTCATGATGCAGAATCCATACTTATGGTGCCAGAGATGCTTTATGATCAAGGAATAGTGGATGTAATCTTTAAAAAATTTGGCAAGGTTGGACTGGTAAACGCATCTGCAAACTGGGACAAATGGAATGCAATTGTAAATTCATTTGCAATCACAAAAGAGAGTGTAAGAATAGCAATGGTTGGAAAGTATGTAACGCTTGCAGATAGTTATGTTAGTGTAAATCATGCACTCAAACATTCTGGTGCAAAAATAGGAAAGAATGTTATTATTGATTGGATAGATTCTGAAAATATAAATGGAAACATAAACATGCTTTCTTCCTATCAAGGAATACTTGTTCCCGGAGGATTTGGAGAAAGAGGAGCTGAGGGAATTATAAAAACTGCAAATTATGCAAGAGAAAAAAATATTCCATATCTTGGAATATGTTTTGGATTTCAATTAGCAGCTGTTGCATTTGGTCGCCATGTTTGTAATTTATCTAATGCAAATTCTACAGAGATTGCACCAAATACTGAAAACCCGGTAATTGATCTCTTACCAGAACAAAAATCAGTTGCAAACTTGGGTGGATCATTAAGATTAGGCGCTAATGAAATCAAAGTGGAAGACAACACACTTGCATTCAAGCTTTACAAATCAAATGTAATTACAAGACGACACAGACACAGATACGAGTTTAATCAAAAATACTTGGATTTGTTCAACCAAAAAGGAATGGTTTTCTCTGGACATAGTGATGACAAAAAAAGAATGGAAATACTTGAGATTCCAACACATAGATTCTATCTAGGTGTACAATTCCATCCAGAGTTTAACAGTAGACCAGGCTTCCCAGAAACTTCGTTTGAGGCCTTTGTAACTGCGGCATCACAAGCCTAGTTACTTTGGAATCTCGTAGATGCGTTGTCTTGTATCTCTTAAAGAGACTCGCTTTTTGACATAACCTTTCTCAAGCAAGTGTCTAAGGGCAAGCCTTACAGTTCTATCTGGCAAGAGTGTTTTTTCAGATAGTTCTTTTTGTGTGAGAGACCCTTCATACTGCAGCGTTTTTAGTAATAGTTTTGAACTTGGTGGCATGTTTAAAAGATCTTCTGCGAGTTTTACTTTCTTTGCAAGTGCAGAGACTGCCGTAGAATCTTTTTTCATTCGGATAAGGTTAGCTGGTTGTGGATATTTTGTACATGTAACAATCTTTTCTACTTTAAATCTGTCTTTTCCATCAAGTATCACTTCACAACGTAGTCTTGATGATATGTTATCTATTTCGATAAGACTGTCTTCTGATACAATCAGAGGCCGTCGTGTAATATCAAGTGAGTTTACAGAAACAATTCCAAACACTTTGGAGTCTTGGAATATCACAGGTCCACCTGCAGACATCGAATATGCTGAAGAACCAATTGGGGTAGATATGATAAGTCCATCGCTGCTATCATGCCAAACTTCTTCACCATTTACACGCAAAACATGTTCCATCAGCATTGCACTCTTTGATGAAAATATAGCTATATCGTTTAGTGCAGGATAGACATTTTTTCCATCCATCTTTATCCCAATACGTGTGATTTTTTCTACTGTAAAATCTCTAGTTTTTAGTCGGTTTACAAATGAAGAGAATTCTTTCAAGTCAATTTGAGCCAAAAAGCCGCTTGATTCTGATTCGTTTATCCCAAGAACAGGTATTTCAGAATCTAAGACTTTGTGGAAATAATGTCGTACACCTTTATCGCCACCAGTAACTACAACATAATCAGTATCTTTGAGTGTAGGTTTGTTTCCAAGTAAATAGGAATCTATACCGTGGCCTTCAAGGAATGCTCTCACAGATTTTACAGCTTGATCATTTTGTTCCTGACTTGAAATAGCAACACGCATAAAACAAATCAGGTGTCTTGTGCAATAAAAGCCTAGATCTGCTTGTACTTTACTAGATTATACAGATACGACGCATTTGTCTCAATTGAGCCACGGTGTGGAATTTTGTCAAGTCCAGTTGCTTTTGTCTCAAGTGCTGCTTGTGCAGAACCTACTGCAAAACACATAGCCCAAAAAAAGTCCTTTTCTTTTAGAAATGTACAAGCAAATGTTGCACAGAAAATATCCCCAATTCCAGTAGTGTCATAAACCTCCATGTTTGGTAAGGTCAGAAAATATAATTTGTCTTTAACAAGTACTGTGATTTCCCGCTTGTTTGTAAGTATGACATGCTCAACACCCTTTTTTTGTAGAATCAACATTGCATCATTTCCGTTTTGTCCCGTCAAGGAATAAGCCTCACCCACATCAACCTTGATTGCAGAGATTTTTGATAGATCCATTTCTGTGCTTTCAAGATGAATTTTGTTATTGTTATCTATTCTTCGCAAAAACCCTTGTGGATCAAGTAGAGTGAATCTAAAGTCTTTTTTTATTTTTTCAAGTGTTTCAAGAGAGATCTCGTCAAAGACAGGACTTATTATGCAACCATCAGCGTCAGATTTTTCATAATCTATTGGCAAACATTTTGTTTTAAGATAAAGATTTCTGTCAGTTCCTGAAATTTCAAGTTTGAATCTTGTAGTTGGAATGTCTGTAATGGATTTTTGTGGTATGAAGATCTTGTTTTTTTCAAGAAATTCCTTGTAAGTAAAATCTTGGCCTATCTTTGTGTGAAACTCAACATCAAATTTTAAGTTCCTTGCAGTTAAACCACAATAACATGCAGGGCCTCCTGCTGTTTCAACTAGTGTTCCCTCTCTAGATATTTCATCGATTGTGCAATGAGAAAATATAGCAATCTTCATCTAATTTCTTGCAAAGATGGTTCAAATTTAGTCTTTTTTTAATTGCTTTTTGTCAAAACATGATCTACACATTATCTGACCCTTGTTTATTACAAGTTCAACGTTTGAGGCAAGACAGACATGACACAGACCTTGCATGCAATCGTTAATTACAACAACTGATTTAAATTTCTTGAAACAAGACTCAGGACATATAAAACTGCTTAAAATCCGCGAATTTTACTATTTAACTATTAAGTATTTTGAATTAT
>CAYGLP010000016.1:0-13670 GCA_964350965.1 uncultured Nitrosopumilaceae archaeon
TCAAGTATCATGTTTTTGTCCTCTGGGAAAGTGCCTCCTATTGGATATGCATTTGAGCCATGATTTGCTCTGAAAATAATTGGAGATTTTGTTTCAATCTTGCTTACCAAATTCTCAAGCTCAATTAATGCATCTGCATCATCTATTTGTACAAACGATTCCTTGAATTTTGTCATAAATTCATCTCTAACACCAGCTTCGATGTGTAGTGTAAGAGCGCCAAGATAATGTGGTGAAGATTCGCTGACTACTCTGGCAGTACCATCTATGTGCTCTTTTGAATATGTCTTTCCACCAAGTCCAAGTATTATCATACATGAAATTATGTATCCGGCATCTTTTGCTTTCTTACATGCTTTTATTATGGTCTTTCCTGTTGCACCCTTTGTTACCTTTTTTAAAATTTTGTCAGAGCCGCTTTCTATTCCTATATAAAACATAGTAAGACCTGCATCATAGAGTTTTTTCAAGTCTTCAGCAGATTTTTCAAGCAAATTCTTTGGCATTGCATAACAGGATACTCGTTCTATTTTTGGAAATTTTGTATGTATGTAATCTAAAATCTGAAGCATTCTGTCTGTAGAAAGGTTCAATGCATCGCCGTCTGCCAAAAAAATCCTACTTGTACCTTGCATGTGTTTTGCAGCCAAATCAATTTCTGTTTTTATTTCGTCCCAAGATCTTTCCACATATTCTTTTGTTCTGTACATGTTACAAAAAGAGCAGACATTAAAAGAGCAACCAAGAGTTACTTGAAATATGAGAGAGTTTGCCTCAGAAGGCGGCCTGTATAACGGATAATCATATGAAAGCATAATTTGCCTTTCTTATCTGTTCAATTTAGGTTTATTCTAAAACCACTATAGGATCGCTTTAAAGCAAGATTTGCAAATTACATGTTGTTGAAAATACAATCCGCAAAGGAGTTAGTTCCAAGGTTTTTTGAAAATACTGCACGTACTTATGACAAAATTGTAAACCTGACCACCTTTGGTAAAGACAAATACTGGAAGAAAGAAATCATAAAAAAGATTCCAAACTGTAATTCAGTACTTGATCTTGCATGTGGTACGGGAATACTGACATTTCAAATTGCAGAGAAATTACCTAATGCAAAAATAATTGGTGTCGATATAACAGAAGGCTATCTGGAAATTGCACGAAAAAAGCTAAAACCATACCAACAAATTTCTTTTTTATGTCAAGATGTCGAAAAACTAAGTCTTGATCAAAAGTTCGACTGTATAACATCCTCTTACATTCCAAAATATTGTAAAGCTGAGACTCTAATCAAAATGTGTCTGAACCATCTAAATCCTGGGGGTAAAATTGTTCTACATGATTTTACTTATCCTAAAAACAAAATCGTTAGATCGTTATGGAACCTCTATTTTGTTGTGCTACATATGGTTGGATATTTGTTACCCTATTGGAAAGATGTGTTTGTAGATCTTCCAAAGTTGATAAGAGCAACAAGATGGCTTGATGATTACGAGGATGCCATGAAAAAATATAGCCTTCAGGTAGCCAAACAATTTCTAACTTGGAATACTTCAGCCATTTTGATAGGCATTAAGAAGATCTAATCTTATCTCTTCAGAAATTTCAAACCAGATCGAATTGTCATACAATATCTCATAATCTCGTGTTAATTTTTTTCCGTCAGGTTCTACACTAATTCCCAGCGTTTTTCGTTGCGTTATGGTGTTATGTTTTCTGAGTATGTTTCCAATTCCTTCCTTTTTTTGTAACAACTCTGTCATTATTAATTTTGGAATATGTCTGGAATCAAACCTAGCTGTTGCACGAACAATTGGTACTTGTCCAAATGCTATTACAATTTTTCTATTGTATATGGTTTTAGATACTAAATTCTGTTCTATTACATCAAGATGAACTGGTCTGCTAAGAATCTCCATAATCGTTTGTTCCATGTATCCTACTGGTGCGTCAAGAAGAGTTTTTGCTAAAAGATCAAGAGATGCTGTCATGATATTATGGAGTAATTAGATCAATTAAGCTTGTCTTAAGATAAAATAAGAAATTGTACTAACAATCACTCCTATGCTAATTATCTTTAGGACAATCTCTTTTTTGTAAATCTTTGAATAGTCTGCAGACTGTCTTTTTAGCTCTTTGTATACTCTTGAAGTTTTTATCAATATGTAACTTAATGCCCCAGCTAAACCAGACATGAGAAGTGTTTCTATTGTAATGGCGTTTGTCTGTATTGCAGAACCAGCTAACACTGGTAGTATCCCCCATGATATCACAAACACTGTATTATTGTGAAATTTTCCCTTAAACCATTCTAAATTATATGCAAAAAGAAAGAACGATTCAGCAATTCCTATGGGAAACAAAAGTGGAGAGTCTAAAAATGTATAGTATAATCCAATAACAAAGGCTCCTGCTAAAGAAAGCAGAGAAATCACCCAAGTGTATTTTTTTGGTAAAACTCCCCATGGTTTTGTCTTGCTACCAAGCGAATCAAGATAATGTGCTGATATTCCTAATGCAAGAAAATACAAAATACAGATTGCTGCAAGTCGTTCTAAAGAAAAATTTACCGCAAACGAGCCCCATGTCGCAAATGACACTACCATCCCTGTATATGGCAAAAAAAGTATTCCTACACCAATTCTGAAATTTCTAGAACCAAATCTTGGAACAAACCATTCTGAGGTTCTGTCTTTTTGCATTATTTCTTAAATGGTGTTTGTTGCTTATATTGTTGGTTTTACTATGAATGTGTTAAAAATGAATATGCAAATGATGTTGCAATTATTCCTCCAGCAAGTGAAGGTCCTGCCCACTCTGGAAGAACTTCTGTATTAGAAATTGTCTCGTATGTTGCAATTGATGCAACTGCTAAAGCAACTCCGCTTAGTGCATATGACATGTGTCTAAAGCCCTTTGTTCCTATGATTTTTGAGAATGCTGAGCGAAGCAACGCACTATTCAGGGTATCTAGTGGAATCATACCTATAGCAAAGAATCCTGCCAAAATCAAAGCTGCTTGGACTCCAATTGTGGCGGAAGCCACTGCAGATATTGTAATTGCAGAAATCTGTGTTGCTGTATCAAAACCAAGACCAAACACCATACCAGTTACTAGTGAAGAACCAAAAGGTCCTAACATTCCAGTTCTCTTTAGAACTCTACCCGCAAGAATTGCAGAGCCAGTTTTTCCCCACTTTTTCATGGCATATAGATTGATTGCACCAATTGTTCCAAGCGATGTGATACCAATTATGCCACCCAAAAATGCAATCTCTTCAGCACCAGCGATGCTTCCAACTATCATAATTATGAAAAGCATCTCACCTAGCACAGAAATCATATGACCACTGCTAAATCCTGCCCCTGCCCACCTTGATCTTTTTGCGGCATTATGCAGTCTGACTAGATTATCTATTGCAGTTACATGATCAACATCAAATGCATGGCGAATACCAAGCAACACCATGGCTGGAATTGAAATAGCAATAAATGTCCAAATGTCTACCATCTTAGAATCTTTCCATTTCTTAACAAGAGTCGATGCTACTGTATATTTTTAAATTTTTCTTACAAATCAAAAATTGTTTTTAGCATTTGATAATGACTCAATTCTGCCCTTGTATTTTTCTTTATACAAAGTTCTGCAAGAAGTACAACAAAAAAATCTCTCCATGTTTGCAAACTTAAAAACGCTTGGCTTTCCCTCCACAGGACCTTTACAATAATCGCACGTCATCTTCACAAGTGAGCCTTTATCAAGTTTTATGACATGACCCTGATGTGCTTTGTAGCGAATCTGATCAAGTTTTACACTTATCTTTTTTTCTAGTTTACCCATGTCTATTACAGGTGATACTGCTTTGATCAAACCTACGTTGACAAGTCTCTCATATCTGGCTTTAACAGTAGGTGTACTGACTTTGATCTCCCTTGAAATCTGTCGGAAGGATTTTCTCCCATCTTTGATAAGTGATTCAAGTAATGCAAGATCAACATCATCTAATCTAAATGGCATCTATTGACGATAGCGCTATTCTATATTTGAACATTTTACAATTGTAAAGTACTTTCTAACTTGTCATTTGTAAAGTCTGATGCTTAAGTATCATACTATGAATAAAGCATGTATGTCAACACAAACCGTAGCCAAGAAATCAGTAATAGTATTAGCGTTTGCCTTATTCTCCTTAATTTTTGTTGGAATAATTTTTTCACTAACTAACAATCTTGTCGTTAAAGGAGATCAGGACATCTCCTATCTGTCTTGGTTGATCATTGCTTATGTTGCAGGTCTTTCCATGATTGTGTTACCGTGTACACTTCCACTAGTCTTCATCATAGTTCCATTAAGCATGGGTCAAGGACACAAAAAAGGACTTGGGATGGCATTGTTATTTGGAGCTGGTTTAACAACCACTATTACCGCTTACGGAATTGGAATTGCGATTCTTGGTAAAACAGCTTCGCTTGATCAAATTTCTTTTCTGATGTTCCTTATTGCAGGAATAGCTGCATTTGTCTTTGGATTATCACAACTAAAGCTCATTAAACTAAAGTTACCGTCTTATTCTGGCACGCCAAAATTCATACAAAATCGTGGGGACTATTCAAAATCTTTTCTGATGGGTACTTTGTTAGGAAATGCAGGAGTAGGATGTCCTAATCCATTGTTTTACTGGTTGCTAATTTATGTTGCAAATGTTGGTAGTATAGAAATTGGTGCCTCGCTTGGTATTGTTCATGGAATAGGAAGGGCCATCCCATTAATCCTGATGTCTGTACTTGCAATTATAGGAATCAATGCTACAAAGAATCTAACATCAAAAAGAATCTCAATAGAAAAGGCTACTGGATGGATGCTTGTTGTTATTGGTTCATTTTTAATAATTAATGGATTGCCAGGAGGACATCAATGGTATGAAGGAACAGTGGTTCACATTGTATGGAACAATCTGGTATCCATCACTAATATTCCACCAGAATTTCATGTTGGTCAACATACACATGCGAACATGTATGTATATGAAATTTCTAAAGACTATGTGCCTGTCATACTCTTTAGTTTAATAGCTGTACCAATTGTATGGTATGCAATTATTAAGAAAATGGAGGTAGCAGTATGAAAGATCCTGTTTGTGGAATGGAAGTTGAAAACAAAGGAGAATCATTAGTTCATAACGGAAAAGAATACAGATTTTGTTGTGCTACTTGTAGGTGGGCTTTTGAAAAAGATCCAAAACAATTTGAGGAAAAAGAAACATGAAAGTAGAAATTTTAACAACTCCAGACTGTTCAAACTGCAGCATACTTGAAAGAATGTTAGATGGTATGGGAATTTCATATGACGTAATAGACGTGACTAAAAAACCAGAGTATCTTCAAAAATATCCTATTTACATTGCACCTGGACTAGTTTTAAATGGAAAATTAGAATTTACTGGAATACCAAAGAAAACACAACTTATTGAAAAGCTGAAAATAGTAAAGTAATAATTTTTTTAGAATATTGTAAAAATTGGACCATCTTTACAAAGACCTTTTAATTGTTTAAAAGTACACGAAACTGGTAATACAAAAAATGGTAGGTGATCCATACACAAAGCGTCTCTTGTGGTTCGTATTTGCTGGATCAAAGGGCGGTCTGAATAGAATGCGTCTCATATCTACAATAAGAAAGACTCCGCTTAACGCAAATCAGCTTTCAAAAGAACTTGGATTAGACTACAAAGCAATCCAGCACCATATAGGCGTACTTGAAAAAAATAACCTCATAGCACGGGTTGGCGATAAATACGGTGTAACTTTTTTCATTTCTACTTTTTTAGAAGTCAATCTAGAAACATTTGACGAAATTGTAACTAAATTGGAAAAAAGTAAATAAGCTTAGGAGGATGATTTTTCTTAAATGGAACCAATAATGACAATAAGCACAATCGTATCTGGCCTAAACATGATTGTTTTGGGTGTTGTAATGGGAGTCTTTGTTAAGATGTATCAAAAAACAAAAGCACAACTTCCACTAGGTATGATATTTTTTGCAGGTCTTCTTTTTTTGCATAACATAATTGGAGTATATGCATATTTTTCCATGATGGAGCTTTATGCTGCAGCACTTTTGCCATATCTCCTTGCAGTTCATATTGCAGAATTTGCTGGCATCTTGATCTTTCTTAAGATCACTTTGCAGTAGCTCTGATTTATTTGTGAGTCATATACAGTATTTTTATGAAACAGCAATACAAAGAATATCTTAAATTAAACAAGAACATTCTACTTGGATTTTTGGCATCAATTGTTATTTCAGCTATTGTAGCACAGCTACTCTCTGAACAAGAGCATTATCTGAATACGACTTTGACACTTATAGTGGATTATGTTGCATACTTTTCCACTTTTGGTGGGCTATATTATATGGATAACAGAAAAAAGTATATTCTGAAATCAGGCGAGGCAGACAAAGTTGCATTAAAAAAAGATCTCATCAAAATCATATCCTCTCTTGGTATTGGTGAAGTGGTATATACTATAGTGCGATGGCTTTTACAATATTATTTACTGACAGAGAATTATGATCCATATCTGGCATCACTTACATCTCAATCAATATCAACTACAATATACCTGGCAGTAGTAAATCTCAGTGTTAAACTAACGAGGTTATACAAAGATGGCACTTAGTATCTATGTGGATGGTTCAGGAGGACCAAACTCTGGATTTGGTTTTTTTGTAAAAGAGACTGGTGAGTCATTCTATAAAAAAGAACCAAACATTACAAACAATCAAGCTGAATATATAGTCATAATTACAGCATTGAAAAAATTTTCAGATTGCAAAGACGAGATAAACATTTACAGTGACTCTAAAAACACTGTATCTCAACTAAATCATGAATATGCTATAAACAGCCCTGAACTCAGAACGTTGGCAATGGAAGCATGGAATTTGATAGGAAAATATTCTAATCTTTCAATAAAATGGATTCCAAGAAAAGAAAATCTGGCAGGAAAGATGCTTGGAAGTTAATTACAAGGATAACTTATTATACAATTCAATTTGATCCCAATTCATTAAAAATGACTGAATCTGTTTTTCTTTCTCCAAAATCTATAGCAATAATTGGTGCATCAGATAAAGAAGGCAGCGTAGGACGAGCAATTACATCAAATATAATGAAAGGATATACTGGAAAAATTTTCCCAATAAGTCCTACCAGAGATACAGTATTTGATAAAAAAGCATACAAGAGTGTACTTGATGTTCCAGAGGAAATTGATCTCGCAGTAATTATAACAAAAAACGACATAGTGCCTTCTGTCTTAGAAGAATGTGGTAAGAAAAAGATGAAGGGTGCTATTGTAATCACGGCTGGATTTAAAGAAGTAAACGAAGCAGGAGCAGCTCTTGAGAGAAGGTTAGGAGAAATTGCAAAACAATATGATCTGAAAATCATAGGCCCAAACTGTCTAGGTGTGATGAATCTTGCACCGCAGACAATGATGAATTCAACATTCCTAAAAGTAACTCCAAAATCAGGTGGAATTGCACTTATTTCTCAAAGTGGAGCTATTTGTGCAGCTCTAGTAGAAGATGCCAGTGCTCAAGGAATTGGATTTTCTGCAGTAATTAGCATGGGAAACAAAGTGGATCTCAATGAAGTGGATATACTGAAAATGCTTGCAGAACATGAACAAACCAAAGTAATAGTCATGTACCTAGAAGATTTGGGAAACGGTCCAGAATTTCTAAAGATATGTAAACAAATAACACGTCTTAATCCAGTAAAGAAACCAATCGTTGTTTTGAAATCAGGTCGAAGTCCGGAAGGTGCTAAAGCAGCCATGTCCCACACAGGAGCTCTGATGGGTTCTGACGAAATTTATGATGCATTACTAAAGCAGTCTGGTGCAATCCGAGTTGATACAATGGAAGAGTTATTTGATTATGCAACAGCATTTTCTAAACAACCGCTTCCAACACAAGGTGGTCTTGTCATTGTTTCTAATGCAGGAGGACCAGCTATCATATCTACTGATGCTTGTTCCAAACTTGGAATCAAAATGGCAAAAATTGAAGAAATTAGACCAAAGATAAATGCAGTTATACCGCCTTGGGGTTCATCCAGAAATCCAGTTGATATCGTAGGAGATGCAGATTTTAATAGATTTGATAATGTGCTAAATGAAGTTCTTGCACATCCAAATGTTGGTTCTGTTATTGCAATGTGTACTCCATCTGCAACGTTGGATTACAACAAGCTTGCTGAAGTCATAGTTAATATATCAAAAAAATATACAAGCAAAACTATACTTGCAAGCCTTATGGGCTTAGATGAGGGAATCAAAAACAAAGAAATACTTGCACAGGGGGGTATACCTCACTATACATATGCAGAAACTGCTATTCGCTCTCTCAAAGCAATGCTAAGGTTTACTGAATGGTCTCAAACTCCTGAAGGTACTATTAGAAAATTCACTGTAAACAGAAAGAGAGTTGAAAAGGTATTTTTGCAGGTTAAATCTGAAGGAAGAAAAAATCTTCTTGAAGAAGAAGGACAGGAAGTTTTACGAGCATATGGTTTTCCAGTTCCAAAAAGCATTCTTGCCACAAAAGACAAAAAAGCAATACAAGCTGCAAAAAAAATTGGTTTTCCAGTAGTAATGAAGATCGCATCACCACAAATTATACACAAGTCGGATGCAGGTGGAGTAAAAGTTGGACTAAAAAATCCAAAAGAAGTCAGAGCTGCGTTTAAAGAAATAATTAAGAATGCAAAAAAATACGACAAAAAAGCAATCATCAAAGGAGTTCTAGTACAAGAAATGGTAAAGGGTGGTAAGGAAACAATAATTGGTTCGAAATTAGAGCCTGGATTTGGACCAGTTGTGATGTTTGGTATGGGGGGAATTTACGTCGAGGTTTTAAAGGATGTTACATTCAGACTTGCTCCAATTACTGATAAAGAATCTGATGAAATGATATCTTCTATTAAAACAAACAAGCTTTTGCAAGGAGTGCGTGGTGAAAAACCATCCGATATCAAAAAGTTATCTGAATGCATACAAAGACTTTCTCAACTGGTAAGTGATTTTAAAGAAATAAAGGAACTTGATATGAATCCTGTTTTAGTCTTTGAAAACGAAAAAGGTTGCAAGGTAGTAGATGTAAGAATAGGCCTTACCTGATCGCAAAAATCGTTCTATATACCTAAGATTTTATATTGCTATGACGAAGAATAAATGCATGCCAATTAGGACAGGCGCTGAGTACATACAAAGTCTCAGAGGAAGAAATCTTAAGGTCTATCTTTTTGGAGAACGTGTTAAAGAACCAGTAGACCATCCGATTATACGACCTTCCATTAACGCTGTTGCTGAGACATATGATCTTGCTGTCAGAGAAGAAGAACTCGCTACAGCACACTCTTCCATAACAGGACAAAAAATTAATCGATTTTTGCATATTGTAGAAAGTGCTACTGATCTTGTTAATCAAAATAAAATGCAAAGAAAACTAGGACAAAACACTGGAACATGTTTTCAGAGATGTGTTGGTATGGATGCATTAAACTCACTTTATTCTGTTACCTATGAAATAGATGAAAAGCACAAGACAAACTATCACAAAAGACTTGTCGATTTTATCAAGATGGTCCAAACTGAAAATCTTGTAATTGGAGGTGCTATGACTGATCCAAAAGGAGATAGAAGTAAGGCTCCACATGAACAGGAAGATCCAGATGTGTTTTTACGTGTAGTAGAAAAAAATGACAAAGGTGTTATCATAAAAGGTGCAAAAGCACACCAAACAGGTTGTATTAATTCACATTGGGTCATAGTAATGCCAACAATGCGACTGCAAGAAAATGACAAAGATTATGCTATAGTTGGAGCTGTCAGAGCAGATGATCCTGGGATCACATACATCTATGGACGACAATCATGTGACACAAGAAGTATGGAAGAAGGTGATCTTGATGCTGGAAACGCAAAATATTCGGGGCAAGAAGCCATGATGATTTTTGATAACGTTTTCATTCCATGGGAACGCGTTTTTATGAATGGTGAATATGAATTTGCTTCAATGCTTGTTGAACGATTCACATGTTACCACCGAAGAAGCTATGTCTGTAAGACTGGTCTAGGTGATGTACTTATTGGGGCGGCAGCATCTATTGCAGATTATAATGGTATACCAAACGTATCTCACATTAAAGACAAGCTTGTAGAAATGACACATCTAAACGAGAGCATATACGCAGCAGGGATTGCATCTTCATACCAAGCGCACCAAACAAAATCTGGAGTTTGGTTAAATGATGACATGCTTGCAAATGTATGTAAACACAATGTTACAAGATTTCCATATGAGATTGGCAGACTAGCCCAAGATATTGCAGGAGGGTTAATGGTTACATTACCGTCAGAAAAAGACTTTAGAAATCCAGAAACTGGACCAATCCTTAAAAAATATCTAAAAGGACGTAAAGGAGTAGATGTTGAAAACAGGATGAGAATTCTTAGATTAATAGAAAACATGACTATGGGAAGAAATGCTGTGGGTTATCTAACGGAATCAATGCATGGTGCTGGTTCTCCACAAGCACAACGAATCAATATTGCACGTCTGATGCAGCTTGGTTATAAAAAGAAACTTGCCAAAAATCTAGCAAACGTAAAAGAAGAACCTGATCTTATGCCAGAACAAGCTGATTATTTTGAACGCGTATTCAAGGTAAGTAAAGCAGAAAACAAAAAGCTTGCAGAAAAACTAGCTGGTGCACGAAGCTAAGTCTCTTTTCGTTCTGATTCTTTAGACTCTGAGTCTTCACTATTAGCTAGATCATTAAAGTGTCCTATCTCACTTGACGTTGATGTTTCTGCAACATCTGAATTCGCTGAAGTAAATTGATCTGACAAAACTACAGGACTTGATTTTGTTTTATTCTTTCCATATTGTTTGTAGATCATAATTCCGACAATAACTGCAATTATGATGTAATTTATTGGTGGAGTAAGAATTCTTGTAATATATCCAATCTGCGGAATTACATATGCCACTTTGCCAATGTATTCATCCTTAGTTATTGGGAAATCTGTTCCAGGTATGGAGGCGGGGTTGGCATCTCCTTTTGTTCTAATTATACGTGGATCTTCATCAAGAATCTCAGATACTCTATGTACAATAACCCTGTCGTGACCACTTGGTCTGTTGAAAACTATGATGTCCCCTTTTTGAATTTTATCAAACGGATCATTGCCCTGTACTACAAGAACATCAAAAACATTCAGCTTTGGTTCCATACTGCCACTTGATACTACATAAAATGGGTTGTCAGTACCAAATGCAATCCTGAGGCCAAACCAAATGATTGCAACTCCGATGAAAACTATTATGATGTCTTTTACTACTCCAGAATGTTTGCTCAAACTATACCTTGTCCAATAAGTTTGTAAAATAAATCTTGCTTAACATTGTACATTCTATTTTATTTTTTTACCACAGCTTTCACAGAATTTTGCATCTGGTTTATTATCCAAACCACATCCGCTGCATTTTGAACTTGAATCTGATACTTGACTGCCTAAAAGAACTACCTCTCCTATTTTTTTAATTTCTTCCCATCTTATTACAACATTACTTCCATCATTTTTTGTAACAACTAGAACAATTCCAGGCTGTCCACTTTGAATACCAATCTGTTTTACTGCTCCAATCTTTCGTGCCTCAGAATCATAGACAACTAAACCTGTTATGGAATTAAATGTGGTAATTTCTGATGATATTGATCCCTGTTGTGAAGATGTGTAATCTGGAGGAGATTCGCCAAGAATTTGACTTGCAAGTGATTGTGGTTTTGCTAGGCCAACTTCTGCATTCTCATTTGGTTTGCTAAAACTTCTGTATTCTGCTAGAACAGAACCACAGTTAGTACAGACGTATTGTCCTTTTTCTAAAAGCATGAGATTTTCTGCAACAAGTTCATTTGGGTTTTCATAATCTACTCTGGGACTTCCTTCAAAGTCTTTTTCACAAGTATTGCAAAAATATTTTGAAATCTTTTCTGCATCAATTCTTCCAACTGGAGCTAGGAAGAGATCAGGTCCGCCAAGGTTTCCTTTTCTCTGTTGATCGTCAGTAACCGACGCCATGATATATCCGCCAGACCCTCTTAGTTTTTTCAATCGCATCTCGGTACTCATAGTTTAGGTGTATGAAAAAAGTCATTTAAGTATGTATTCTGATAGTAAATTTTACAAAAAAATCTGACCTTATCAGTATACTGGTGATTAGAAATTGTATAATTTCTAAAAACATGATGATTTTTTTGTAAAATTTTGGAAAGGGTTATTAGAGGCAAAAAACTGAGTTAAAACATCGAAAATAATGACGGAATAAGCAATGAGCTTTCTCTGTCATTGCTTAAGAAAGATGAAAAAATTGATAACATTTGAAGAATTAGGAATTAAAAAATCCATATTGGATGGATTAAAGGAATTAAGTTTCCAAGCACCTTTTCCAATACAAGCAGCAGCTATACCTGTTATACTTTCAGGACAAGATATGATTGGTCAAGCACATACTGGTACTGGTAAAACAGCTGCATTCTCCTTACCAATATTACAAAACATTGTACCAAAAGGCGGAATACAAGCATTAATTCTTGCTCCAACAAGAGAACTCGCAGTTCAAATCTCTGGTGAAATAAACAAGTTTGCTAAATACACCGGCATCAGAAATACTACTATTTATGGTGGACAAAGTATCAGTGTACAATTCCGTGATCTTGAAAGAGGTGTAGAAATTGTTGTAGCGACTCCAGGTAGACTAATTGATCATCTAAAACGTGGTTCTATTGAATTAAACGACATAAAATATCTTGTACTAGACGAAGCTGATACAATGCTTGACATGGGATTTATTGATGATATAAAATTTATTCTTGACCTAGTTCCAGAAGAAAGAATTGCATCTTTATTTTCTGCAACAATGCCTGCTGAAATTCTCAGACTAGCTGAAAAATACATGAAAAATCCACAACAAGTCTTCATTGATGCAGACGATCTAAGCGGAGAAGGAATAGACCAGGCATTCATCGTTATTCGTGACAGAGAAAAGACTGACTTTTTATTCAAATTTGTTAAAGAAAACAAGACTGGTCAGACTATTGTTTTCTGTTCTACAAAAGATAGAACAAGACGAGTTGCACATGAGCTTACCCAAGCAAACTTTAACGTAGTGTCAATCCAAGGTGATATGTCCCAATTTAGAAGAGACAAAGCAATGTATCTTTTCAAAAAGGGCAAGGCAGACATACTTGTTGCAACCGACGTGGCTGCAAGAGGAATAGATGTACCAGAAGTTGCACTTGTCATAAACTATGATGTTCCAAATCAGGACATGGTATATTTCCACAGGATCGGAAGAACTGCAAGAGCAGGTGGAAAAGGAAGAGCAATTACGCTAGTTTCTTACTCTTCAGTTGGAGATTTCAAAAACATTATAAATCAAACCAAAGTGCAAATGACAGATCTGAATAAACAACTTGGAATTGAAGTTAAGATCCCAGATCCATTGAAAAGAGAAGTTGGTCATAGTGGTGGTGGATACCGAAGTGGTGGTGGATACCGAAGTGGTGGTGGATACCGAAGTGGTGGTGGATACCGAA
>CAYGLP010000016.1:13770-31676 GCA_964350965.1 uncultured Nitrosopumilaceae archaeon
ACCGAAGTGGTGGTGGATACCGAAGTGGTGGTGGATACCGAAGTGGTGGTGGATATGGTAGAGATAATAGACAAGGTGGCAGACCAGATAATAGACAAGGTGGCAGACCAGATAATAGACAAGGTGGCAGACCAGATAATAGACAGGAGAGTAGACCAAGCTACGTAGACCGAAGACCTGGTTCTAGAAATTATTACGGTCTAAGAAGTCGCTGGTAAAGAACACGCTTTATACCAATTAACATATTTAGGGGATACCCAGATTAATTATTTCTGATAAAAATGGGGAACGCAAAAGAAGTAAATACAAAAACATGGGAAATTGAAGTAATGCAATCACAACTACCTGTCTTTGTAGACTTTTGGGCAGTGTGGTGTGGTCCATGCAGAATGGTAAGCCCAGTTGTAGAAGAACTCGCCGGAGAATATTCTGGGAAAGTAAATTTTGTCAAAGTAAATGTAGATGAAAGTGGTGAACTTGCATCAAAATACAACATATTCAGCATTCCAACACTTGCTATATTCAATAGAGGAGAGATTATTGCGCAACAAGTAGGCGCAGCTTCAAAAGATTCATACAAAAACATGATAGAAAACGCTCTAAAGAAGATCTAGACATAGAAAAACTAGACATCTCATTTTTTCAATCTAAAATAATTAATAACGGCTTAAGGAACTTTTTGTATGTCCTTTGGAGAAGTAGATACTCTGAATCTTTTATTTGATAAACTACAAAGTCTTCTAAACGATTCACAAGGATACTACGAATCTTTTCTTGACGCTAATACCTTATACAAACAAGGGAAACTATCAGAGAAGGAATTTTTTGAAAAACTTGGTGATTATGTAGTAGCATACTCCGCATTGGAATTTCTTGCTGTAAAAGTAATTTTTGAATTAAAAAAATCACTTGATAGAATGGCTAGCGGAACTGCTCATGGTACAACAGCTATGGGTTCAACTCCTATTGGTATGCCAGGATTTGGCATGCCCACACCTTCACAAACTATGGCTACCACTCCTCAGATATCTGGGCGCCCACCTTCAATTATTTCTGCAGCTGCATTTAGCTCTACTGGAGCTCTACCAACACCGGATCCATCTTTGTTACCTCAAAAATCAACTGGTCCAAGTTGTACATCTTGTGGTGCTTCAATAAGACCAAATGCAAAATTCTGTACTAAATGTGGAAGTAAACTTCAATAATCAAAAAATAATTTTGACGTAATTTATACAAAATAAAATTTCATTAGACTAGTCTTGAATAGCACCACACTCTGTACAGAATTTTGCATTTTGTGAAATCTTAATACCACATTCTGAACAAAACTTTGTAGATGAGCCTGATTCTGTTTTAAGACTACCGTAAATTCCACCACTAGATCTGATTGCACCCGTTGGAACGTATTCATCATCTATAATTGGTACTGGTGCAAAATCTTTCTCTTCGACATAAGCCATTATTCTAAGCATTGTTTGACCCGGATTTTTTGGATCTGGTATTATATCGCCTAGCCAGAATGCAAATCTTGTAAGTGTTAGATCAGGAGTAGAAAACGTCAATGTATGACTTGACATGTATTCTTCTGCAGCAGCTTTTCCATTAAACACCTTCATAGATCTCATTACCTTGGATAGCTGTATATTGTTTTTTGGGATGGTGGACCAGGGGGGATTTGAACCCCCGACATCCGCGTTGCGAACGCGGCATCACTACCACTAGACTACTGGCCCTTTTCATACCGAGAATCTTCTCTGTTTTTATTCATTTACTTAAAGAATAATACTAGGTTTCTGAGAAAAACACTAATGACTTTTGATAGTGTTATTGTTGATTCACATGTAGTTCTACCTACAGGAATTGTTGAAAAAAATATCGTAATTGATGAGGGAAAAATTGTTAATCTAACAAATGAAATTCCTCAATGCAGTTTAAAAATTAATGCAAGAGGACTAGTTTCAATCCCTGGAGTAATAGATCCGCACGTACACTATGGTGTTTATTCTCCTATTGAAAAAGCTGCAGTGACTGAATCAAGAGTAGCAGCAATTGGTGGTGTCACAACAATGATGAGAATGCTTAGACTGGGTGGTTCTTACAAAAAACTTCTTGATTTGCATCTTGACGAAAGCTCAAAAGCTCATTATATTGATTACACCATACATGCATCAATACTACAAAAAGATCAAATCAATGAAATGGAATATTGTACAAAAAAAGGAATTACTTCATTCAAACTCTACATGAATCTTGGCGAAGATGTGGGACATGTTTACATGGACATTGAACCAAGAACAAATTCACTACATGAAGAAAGAGTTGAAATCAATTCCGAAATGGTTGAAAAAGTAGTTTCAACTGCCGCATCTCTTGGTTGTCCCGTTTTGGTTCATGCGGAGGATTATCAGATGTGCTCATGTGGAATAAGGGAAGCAAAAGAAAAAAACAAAGATGGTCTAGGTGCATGGTCAGAAAGTAGATCTGTCGAATCTGAGGCAAAAGCCATAAGAACTATTTCTAAAATTGCAAAAAAAGTCGGTTGTACACTATACTTTGTTCATATTGGTTCACAAGGGGCTATGAACGCAATACACGAAGAAAAAAAGAATGGAACAAAAATCTATGTTGAAACATGTCCGCATTATCTCACATTATCATTTGAATCTCAGAAAGGCTATCTTGCAAAAGTAATGCCCCCAATAAGAAGTTCAAGAGATGTTGATGCCATATGGAACGAAGTTAAATCTGGAACAGTTGATTCAATAGGAACAGATCATGTTGCAAATCAACTTAAACTCAAACTTGGAGGAAATGATGTTTGGGGGGCACTTGCAGGTTTTCCAGGAATAGGAACCATGTTACCTATATTGATAAGTGAGGGAATAAACAAGGACAGAATTACACTACCACAACTAGTGGAACTAACTAGCCTAAGGGCATCTAGGATATTTGGAATGTTTCCCAAAAAGGGTATCATACAAAAAGATTCTGATGCAGATATTGTTCTAGTGGATCTAAAAAAAGAAAACAAAGTATCAAGTCACCTTTTTGATGGATTTTCAGATTATACCGTATATGATGGATGGAACCTTAAGGGCTGGCCTGTTAAGACACTTGTAAGAGGTGAAGTTGTGGCGGAAGATTTCAGAGTGATAGGCAAACAAGGATTCGGAAAATTCATTGCAAGACCTGTTTAAACCAATACATCAAATTTACCATTCTCTTTTACTTTGTATATGATGTCTGGTTTTCTTGTAAAGATTCCCACTTCTATGACGCCGGGGATTTGAATGATCTTTTCAGCTAGTTCTTTTGGATTTGATATTTCACCAAAATCACTATCCAAAATTATATTTCCATTTTCTGTAACAAATGGATAACCGCGTTCTATAGTACGAAGAACCGGCTTACCGCCGTATTTTTGTATTTGTTTTACCGCTATATTTCTAGCAAATGGATGTACTTCGATCGGCACGCTGCGATTTAGTTTTTTTACAAATTTAGATTCATCTGCTATAATGACCACTTTTTTTGCTATGTTTATGAGAATCTTTTCCCGTAAAAGTGCTCCACCCCCGCCTTTTATCATGTTTCTTTCTTCATCTATTTGATCTGCTCCATCAAAAACAATGTCAATGTGTTCTATTTGATCTGCTTCTATTATGGAAATGCCGCCTTTTTCAGCTTCTAGTTTAATTTGTAATGAAGTGGGTACGGCTTTTACTCTAATGTTTTTTTCTTTTAGATATGATGAAAGTGACCTAACTAGTGCAGTTGCAGCTCTCCCACTTCCAAGTCCTAAAATATAATTATCATTTACAAGTTTTAGTGTATCACTTGACAATGCCTTTATGGCATCATCCACTGTCAATTATTCTACCTCTACTTGCTCAAGTTTGGAGAGGGCCTTCATTATCTCATTTTTTATCTCATCAATATCTTTGTCATCATCTTCTAATTTTTCATCTTCTGGGATCTTTACAGCTGGTGGAATCTGGATCTTCTTTTCAACAGGAGGTTGAATTGGTTCAGGTTTTGGTATTTCTATGATTTGTTCAACTTCTCTAATTTTTGGTTTTTCAATCTCTATATGATGTTCAATTACTATTTCCTCTTTGACTTGTTTTGGTGGAACCATTGGTGCTGGTTTTACAAATTCTAGAGGAAATTCTGGCATCTTGTTTGGGATTTCTGTAAGTGTGGTAAGCTCTACTGATTTGTGATGTTCAGTAGATGGAATTTCGATGGGCGGCATTGGAGTATAGATCTTTTCCCTTGGAGGCTCAATCTTTGTTTCTATTTTCTTTATCTCAGGTTTTTCTACGACCACTTCCCTGATTGATTCTGGTTGCTTTATCTGAGGTGGAGTAATAGCAGCTACTGTTATTTTGGAAGAGATTTCATGTAACCTTTGATCTAGCTGAGAAAGCTTTTGATCCATTAATGTAATCAAACCATCGCCTAATGGTCCAATATCGGGATGTTTACTTGCAGCTTCGAGTTTTTCAATTTTTGCTATAATGAGTCCAAGCTGATTTTGGTATCTAAGTAAAAGCTTATCACGTTGAATTTTTGAAAGTTCTGATTCGTTTTGATATAATCTAGATATAGTTTTTGTCAGAATGTCCTTTTCTATTTTTAATGACTGAATCTGATTTTTAATTTCTGGATTTGCTCTTAAAACAAATTTATCGTTTTTACGTTTTGGAATTCTATCTATTGCAACCGCGGTACAAGCTCCTGCCACTGAACCAAGAACGAGTACTAATTCTTGCATTTATGTATACCATTTGATCCAAGTGTATTTTCTAATTCTAGAATCTGGATATCCACAACTAGCACAGCGTTTATGTCGTGCATGGAAAGAATTTTTCCCACATCTCCTACATCTGATATGGGGGTGCTTTTTAGTATAGCCACCCATTGATGTTGTACCTTTAGTCATGTACTATCACTTTGGTGGTGGAGATATGATTACCACATTGTCTCCACGGACAACTATGGTTCCAAGACTCTTTGATTCGCCCTCAGAAGGGATCTCTTCTGATGAGTCGAGTAGCAGGTTCATGTGTTGGTCAAACCCATGTAAGTTACCTCTAATCACTTTGCCGCCCTTTAGTTTGATAAGGACAACTTTGTTGAGGCTCTCATCTAGTACTTTTACTGCCATATCTACGGACATTTATTTCACTTATTACCCATCTATCGAGGGTATATATTAAAATTTCATTGGTGTAATTTTCGGGTTTTCTCAGTAAGGCAAGTTTGACTCTTTTAGGAAAGTTTGCACAATTTCTGACAAGATTTTTTTGCCTTCTTTTGCAGTTGCATTTCTAGGATCCCCCCACACACCATTTTTTGTTACAGAAATGAAAGATTTCGAAGCAAGTTTGTTTACTTGTCTTTTTTGTTTTATAGAAAGTCCATTGGTAGTGAAACCCTTTACAGCTTTTTTCATCATGACTTTTTTTGATATTGTAAGCATAAGTGATGTCTCCACAAATCCTGCATGGTCAAAATCTCTTTTCATAAAATGCCAGTAAGAAAACACAAAAACCTTTACTTTTCCTTTTGAAAGACTGTGTAGTTTTCGAGGAATGTTATATAGTGCAGATTGGTTTCCATGGTGACCGTTAAGAATTACAATAGTTTTTATTTTATTTTTCCATAAAGAAATACATAGTTCTACTAGAATTTTTTGTAATGTTGCTTTTGTAATACTTGCATTAAAAAAAGGTGCATGTTCTAATGAAACTCCATAGTTTATTGTAGGCAATATTAGAAAACCTGTCTTTTCTGAAATTCTATGTGCAATTTCTGATACTATGTCTGAATCTGTCGAGACGGGTAAATGTGGGCCATGTTGTTCGATAGACCCTACTGGAATCAGAGCTACTCGTTTTTTGGTTTTTATCAGTTTCCTAAGATAAGGATCCTGTAGGTAGACCGTATCTGTCATCTAGATCGCTTAGGTTTGACGTGAACTTTGCCCCAATAAACCTCTAGTCGTCCCTCAAGATGCATCTGTACTGCCTCTAACAAAGTTTTTCCTTCTATTTTTTGACCCTTCTTTTTCAATGATTCAACAGTTTCATTTGTATCGATTGCAAAAGCATCTTGAAAGATTATTGGTCCTTGATCCAAATCTTCAGTGACATAGTGTGCGGTGCACCCAACTATCTTAGCACCGCGCTCATACGCTTGCATATATGCAAAGGCGCCCGGAAATGCAGGTAACAATGATGGATGAATGTTAATAATTCTATTTGGATATCTCCAAACAAAATTTGGAGACAAAATACGTATGTATCTTGCTAAAACTATCAAATCTACATTGTATTGTTTTGCTATGGCAAGGATCTTTTCCTCTGCTTTTGATTGATCAGCATCATTTACTAATACAAAAGGAATCTTGGCTTTTTTTGCAAGTGAAAAAAGTGTGTTTTCTGTGCCTATTATTACACTAACTTCTCCTTTTAGTTGATTTTTTGATCTTGCTTCTAAAATATCTTCAAGACAATGAGGTTCTTTTGTTACAAGTACAGCCACTTTTTTTCTAAGAACCGCTTCATGATGTGTATTAACTTCCATCCTCAATCTTTTTGCTAGCTCTTCTACTCCACGATCAAATTTCTTTATGTCAATTTTTTGTGTAAATGATGCTTCAAGATACATTCCAAACAAGCCCTTGACTACATTTTGATTTATTTTTTCAATGTTGCCCCCTCTTTGAAATATGAAATTAGTAAAGCCAGCAACTACGCCTTCATGATCCTTTCCTACAACAGTAATCTCTACGGTTGTTTTGTTCATTCTAAATTTGTTTGAAGATTGTACTTTATTAATGCTTAAATAACCATTTAGAATACCTCGTACTTAGATAATGTGTATACAACATGCAATCAAAGCTATAATGCGTGAGTGAATGGAGAATCTGAACTTTTCAATTTTATACCAACTGAGGAAAAATAATGGATAGATCCAAGGGTTCAAACAAAAGTCGTAGTAGAGGTAATAGCTATGATCACAATAATCCTGTGAGACTTTGCTCTGTTTGTTCTACAATTGGAAGTTGGCATTGTTATGAATGTTCAAAGAACTTTTGCAATACTCACTTTGCTGATCACAAAGAGCAACAGCTCTGTGTTGTAAAATAAATGCGGGAGGTGGGATTTGAACCCACGAACTCCTGAAAGACAGGGTCCTAAGCCCTGCGCCTTTGACCAGGCTTGGCAACTCCCGCATGCATCATGCCTTTTAAGACAAATTTATCTATTGTTGATAGACTAGCAAATATGGCAAAACTATTTGGAACAAACGGAATCAGGGGAGTTTTTGGAGAAACATTCACGCTAGATTTTGTATCTGAAATTACACTATCCCTTGCAACCTATTTCAAAAAAGGACCAATTCTTGTAGGATATGATGGGCGAGAATCAAGCATTACAGTTTCAAAAATAGTTTGTTCTTCATTAAACTCTGCAGGATTTGATTGTTCAATAGCAGGATTGGTTCCTACACCGTGTCTACAATATTCTACAAAGAATCTTGGTTATCAAGGTGGAATAATGATAACCGCATCACATAACCCACCTCAATATAACGGAATAAAACCAACTGCAAAAGACGGTATAGAAATCTCAAGAGATGATGAGCTCAAAGTAGAAGAAATTTATTTTAAAAAAAATTGGAAAATAACTCCACGAAAATTAGGCATCACAAAAAAGATAGAAAACACAATTGAAACATATCTGAAAGGTATAAAATCTCAAGTAAATACACAAAAAATAAAGTCAAGAAAGTTCAGGATAGTATTAGATCTAGGTAACGGTGCACAAACAGTCACAGCTCCTCAACTTTGTAGGGATCTTGGATGTGAGGTGATAACAATTAATGAACACATTGATGGTTCTTTTCCAGGAAGAGGTTCTGAACCAACGCCACAAAACCTTCAAGTTCTTTCAAAGACTGTTATTGAATCTAAAGCAAATTTAGGCGTTGCATTTGATGGTGATGGTGATAGAAGTATATTCTGCGATGACACCGGAGATATTCTGACTGGTGATAAATCCGCATTACTTCTTTCACAATTCCTCTTAGAAAAAAAGCCAAAATCCAAAATTGTAACAACCATGAATTCAACATCACGAATTGAAGATATTGCCATAAGATCAAATTCAAAAGTGATCAGAACAAAAGTAGGTAGTGTTGAAGTTTCGCGTGAAATGGTCTCTACAAAAGCACTACTAGGATTTGAAGAAAATGGTGGATTCATGTATGGAAGACATAATCAAGTTCGTGACGGTGCTATGACGATGGCAATAACATTAGATTTACTTGCAGCTTCTAAAAAATCCATATCAGAAGAACTAGCACTTTTACCACCTTCGTTTACAACAAAAGGTAAAGTAGAATGTACTAAAGATGATGCAACAAAGATAATTCAAATTCTTAAGAAGGAAGATCATAAAAAAGACATAACTGATGGTATCAAAATCATATTTGACAAATCAAGTTGGGTGATGGTACGACCAAGTGGAACAGAACCGATAGTTAGAATTTATGCAGAATCTGATTCACAGGAAAATCTTGACGTTTTATTTACGAAATACATGAAAAAAATAAAATCAATTCTTGGCAGATAACACTTTTAAAACCAATTGAAAGCACTCTAGGGATGGAAATGATCCCTTTGGGTGATACATGTGGCTAAGGCCTATTACGTAAAGTTTCAAGTACCTGAGGACTTGGTTAGTCCAATCTATGAGGCACTTAGAGTGGCTCATCAGAGTGGTAAAGTAAAGAAAGGCACCAACGAAGTCACAAAAGCAATAGAACGTGGAATAAGTAAACTTGTGATAGTCGCCGAGGATGTAGAACCTCCAGAAGTAGTGGCACACCTGCCAATACTTTGCGAGGAGCACGGCGCAGCATATGCATTTGTACCTAGCAGACAAGAATTAGGTAAGGCACTTGGAATAGATGTCACTGCCGCCGCAGCTGCAATTTTGGATGCCGGCGATGCACAACATATTGTTGATCAAATAATTGCATCACTTTCACAGCTTAAAGGCGGTCAAGCTAGCAAATGAGTACTTCAGAAACAGTAATTCCAGCAGAAGTTATACAAATTGTAGGCAGAACTGGAATTGCAGGAGAAGTAATTCAAGTTAGAGTAAAGATAATGGATGGAAAAGATAAAGGAAGAATTCTGACAAGAAATGTAAAAGGTTCTGTAAGAATGTCTGACATTTTGATGTTAAGAGAAACGGAACGCGAAGCAAGAAAAATAAAGTGATTATAGAATGAGCGTACTAGTAAAACCATGCAGCTTTTGTAATCGTCCAGTGGCAAAAGGTTCTGGTACAATGCTTGTTAAAAACGATGGAACTGTTTTTTGGTTCTGTTCTTCAAAATGCAAAAAAAACATGCTTGTACTCAAACGTGACCCAAGAAGGCTCAAGTGGACAAATAAATACGTTAAAGGCGGAATAAAGGTCAAAAAGTAAAATGACGGAGCAGTCGCTTTTCATAGTAAAGCCTGATGGCGTAGAGAGAAAAATAGTTGGTCAGATTTTAACCAGATTTGAAAATAAAGGCTTCAAGATAGTAAAACTGAAGATGTTTACATTCACTAAAGAAATGGCCGAAGAGTTTTATTCTGTGCATAACTCAAAGCCGTTTTTTAAAGAACTAGTGTCTTTTATAATATCTGGAAGAGTTGTGGCTGTTGTAATTGAAGGTAATAATGCTATAGTAACCACAAGACTAATGATCGGTTCCACAAAATCCTTTGAGGCATTTCCTGGTTCTATACGAGGGGACTTTGGTCTTGGGTTTACTGATAACATAATTCATGCATCAGACTCAAAGGAAAGTTTTGAAAAGGAAGTAGCTGTAGTATTCAAGTGAAAAAGGTTGCAAATACGACAACCAATTGTAGCAGTTCTAGGACATGTAGATTCTGGTAAGACTTCACTACTTGACAAAATACGTGGAACTGGAGTTCAAGGCAGAGAAGCTGGCGGTATAACACAACATATTGGTGCAAGTTTTCTTCCATCTGATACAATCAAAAATGTTTGTGGTCCACTTTTTGCAAAACTAAGTGGAGGACAAAGTGAAATCCCGGGTCTTCTAGTAATTGATACTCCAGGTCACGAGATATTTACAAACCTTAGAGCACGTGGTGGTTCAGCAGCTGACATTGCAATTTTGGTAGTGGATGTAAATCGAGGATTCCAACCACAAACAAATGAAAGTTTGAAAATATTGCAAAGCAGGAAAGTTCCATTTGTAATAGCATTAAACAAGATAGACATGATCACAGGTTGGAAGAAACCAAAAACACTGTTCGCATCACAATCGATAAAAGAACAAGATCCATTTGTACAAACTGCACTTGACGAACTGCTATACAATGTTGTAGGAACTCTCTCTATACTTGGTTATAACTCAGAAGCATTTTACAGAGTAAAGGACTTTACAAAAGAAATATCTATAGTTCCAGTAAGCGCAAGAAGCGGAGAAGGGATTCCAGAATTACTTGCTGTATTAGTTGGTCTGACTCAGCAATACATGCAAAAAAAACTAGAACAGAAAGAAAAATCCACTAGAGGCATAGTGCTTGAAGTTAAAGATGAAGTTGGATTAGGAGTAACTGCAAACATCATTCTAATTGATGGTATGCTCAAAAAAGGGGATACCATAGTTGTTGCCAAACGCGATTTTGTAATCACTACTAAAGCAAAGGCATTACTTTTACCAAAGCCACTTGATGAAATGCGAGATCCGCGAGACAAATTCAGACCTGTTAATGAGGTAATTGCTGCAGCTGGCATCAAAATTGTATCACCTGATCTAGATGGTGTTTTGCCAGGTAGCCCGGTGTATGCAACAACTGACGAATCTCAGATTGAAGATCTCAAAAAGATGATTGAGTCTGAGATGAAATCAGTGTTTATTAAAACCGACGCAAAAGGAGTCATTCTTAAATGTGATACAATAGGTTCGCTAGAAGCATTAACCGACATGTTAAAGCGCCAAAACGTGCCTATTACAATGGCTGACATTGGTCCTGTTACTCGACATGATGTTATGGAGGCTCTAGCTATAAAAGAAAAAGACAGACATCTTGGTGTCGTTATCTCCTTTAATGTCAAAATTCTTGAGGATGCACAGGAAGAAGCTGATGCAAATCATGTTAGAATTTTCCACGATCAAATCATTTACAGTTTGATTGATAATTACACACATTGGGTAGAAGAAGACACTGCAAACGAAGAAAATGCAATTCTTGAAGAATTAACGCCTGTTTGCAAATTTACTTTTCTAAAAGGATATGTATTTAGGAAAAGTAATCCTGCTGTTTTTGGAGTAAAAATTAATGTTGGCACATTAAGACAAAAAGTTCCTATAATGAATGCAGAAGGCAGAAAAATTGGAATATTACACCAAATCCAAGATAATGGAAAAAATATTAATGTAGCAAAAAAAGATCAAGAAGTAGCTGTTTCAATTCAAAACATAACCATAGGCAGACAAATTTCAGAAGAAGAGATCTTGTATTCTTTTCCACCTGCACCTGAAGCAAAACTTCTTCTCAAAAGATTCTCACACAAACTAAGTCCGGAAGAATTCCAAGTATTAAATGAAATAATAGAAATACAAAGAAAACTAAATCCAATGTACGGCTACTAGGAATATTTCTGTGCAAGCATATTGAGACCTGGTTCACCTACTGCCCCAACTGCCTTGTCTACTACTTGACCATTTTTGAACATGAGAAATGTAGGTATTGCATAAACCCCATATCTTGCAGCAACACTTTGTGCATCATCTACGTTTACACGAGCAAACTTGATAGTTTTGTATCTCTTTGCAAGTTTGCTAAATATTGGAAGCATGAACTGACATGGACCACACCAAGTTGCCCAAAAATCTACTAGGACTGGTGTATCGCTAGAAACTACATCGTCAAAATTCACATCTGTTAATTCTTGTATTTCAGGTTCCTTATGGCTTGTCATCTCTGATAATTTCTTTTTCATTATATCTTCAATTTCTTTATCGGCCATGCGGAGATCAAGTGTAGATATAATTCATATTTAATAATTTAGTTATAAATCAAGTAGGAATCTCATCATTACCTGCTTATCCTGTTTTATTTCCATGAGATGAAATGTTGGTGCCTTAATCTCCACTTTAAAATGATGTTTTTCAAAATCAATTTCTTCACCATTTAATGTTGCTACAAGTTTGTAACCATTGTTTTTTTCTAATTTAACAGAAAATCTCTTTGTTACAAAGCCTTCTGTTATTGTAAGAATGATTATCTCTTCAAGCCAATTGTACAGTAAATAATTCAGATCTTTTCCACTCACTCCAACTTTCTTTTCTGTTTTTTCTTCAACTGATTTGATATCTACTATTGTATCTACCACTGAAATGCCAGCATTTTCAAAAGCTTCTTCAAGCGTATTTGCAGTGACTTCAATGAAAGCATCTGTAGTATGTTCAAGATATCGATATTCCATTGAATTGCTGTAAGGTCGTCTTCTATTAATTCATTGTAAACTAATACAATATGTACAGTACTAACAATTATGAAGATAGTAAGGTCTAAATGCATTGGAACAAGAGTGATTTTTGAATTTGGAACTGCCACGTGGAATGAGAGATATTGAATCTGATGAATATTCAAAAATAGAATATATTAGGCAGAAATTTATTGAAACTTCAAAACTCTTTGGTTTTCAATTCATGGAACCTTCTCCAATTGAACTGCTTTCTGTAATTGAAACAAAGAGTGGACCATCAATAAAAAATGAAATTTATTATTTTAAAGATAAAGGAGATCGTGATGTTGCACTCAGATTTGATTTTACTATTGGTCTAACTAGGTACGCAGTTTCGCAAAAATCAATGAAACTGCCTGCAAAATTAGCCGCCTTTGGTGGAGTATGGAGATATGACGAACCACAAAAAGGAAGATATCGATTCTTTCATCAATGGGATGTAGAGATTTATGGCCAACCAAATCTAGAGTCTGATGCTGAAATAATTGAATTCACATCAAAATTTCTCTCTAATCTACAATTACGAAATATTGTCATAGACATTTGTGATCGTGAACTTGTAGAATCATACGTGCATCAAGTTTTCAAATCTAATTCAGCTGAACTTATGGGCGATATACTCAGGGCAGTAGATAAGACTCAAAAAAAGAAAAAACAAGAAATTATGAAAGAGTATGAGGAAAAAGGATATTCTTCTTCAGATCTAGAAAAAATTCTAGCATTTTCTCAAATCAAAGGTACTCCAGAAGAAATAGAAAGAAAATTTGATGTAAAGCAACTAAAAAATTGGGACAAACTATGCATATTATTTACTTCATTAAAAAATCGGCAAGTTGATAATGTTGAGATAAATTTCGGAATTGTAAGAGGTCTTGATTATTATTCTGGTATTGTATTCGAGGCCTTTGACAGTAATTCCGATCTTGGTGCACTTGTAGGTGGTGGAAGATATGATACTCTCACAAATGCTTTTGGACGATCTGATCTTGGTGCAACCGGTGTTGCTGGCGGTGTAGAGCGCATTGCATTTTCTTTAGAAAAACAAGGTGTTGTTGGTGGCACAAAAACACCACAAGTTTGGGTTGCATTTGTCAATGATGAACTGCAAAAAATTGCATTAAATGTTGTTTCTCAACTAAGACAAAAAGGAATACGAGCAGAAACCGATCTTGGTGGTAAATCACTAAAAAAGCAGATGGAAATGGCATCAAACTCACAATTTGCAATCATTATAGCACCAAAAGAATACTCTTCAAAATCTGTAGTAGTTAGAAACATGAAAGATAGGACAGAAAAACAAATTGATCTTGAATCTTTATTGTCTAATCCACAATCTAATCTTCAATTTTAAAAGCTCTTGTTAGCATAACGAGCTCTGGTCCATTTGTCAATGTACCTACTACAAGGGACTTGTTGTTTGCCAAAATTCCTGAAGCAACATAGGGCACACCACCATTTATCGTTGCAGCCTCTAGTTCTACTCCTAATACTTCTGACATGATTTTGATGTCATTTTCTTCTGTATCTGGATGAACAATTCCACCACGTGACGTAGCAACTGCCATAGCCCCTGCTTGATGATATTTAGCTATTTTTTTCTGTATTATTTCAATTCCTAATATGTCTTCAACTTTTTTTACAAACTCAGTTGGAATCATAGGAGACATTATTCCTCCTTTATCATTAGCACAAATCAAATTTCCAAGTGCGTTATGTTTCGTATCTAAGATATCAACATTAAGTCCTGTAGATTTTTTCAAATATGAAAGTTCTTCATCAAGAGCAGTACGAGGTAATATTATGCCATTGTTGTTAACTACCATGAGAGGCCCAAGTAATCTTGTATTTGCCACAGATGTGAAAATATAATCAGTCTTTAGATACTCTGCAAGATTTTTTGCCTTTGTTGTTGCAAAACCATTTGGAATAAAGACAAAACTATCATTAGCTCTGCTGTAAATCCCTACGTTAGGACTTCTGTAAACATCATATTTGAAAATTCCCAATAAATAAAACAAAAGTAGTGAAGATATGAATTTATCTTAAATACCCTTTAATTGATCAACAAAAGAGTGAACCATAAATGCCAATAGATTCAAACTTTCCAAAAAATCATACTGTTATTGGAAAATCCAAGGATCCACTAAGTGATAACTATCATCTTGTATGGGGTCCTGGTAGATTAGCAGAAGCAGCTTCTGATGAAAATGTAAAAGCAGATTATACAGCAAGAGGTGAAGAAATCAAACCAATAGGAATTCATGGAACTTTTGTCGCAGTAGACTGGGATTCATGTATTGCAGACGGTATATGTCTTATGAGCTGTCCAGTTAAGGTATTTGAATGGTACAAAAATCCTGGAAAAACACTGAGAAGAGATCGAGCAGACTATACTGACAAAGCTAATCCCGTTAAAGAGCAAGATTGCATTTGGTGCATGGCATGCGTTGAAGTCTGCCCTACGAAAGCAATCAAAGTTGATCAGACAAATGTAGAAATTCATCAAAAAGAGATTGCACGTCTTAATTAGTTTAAACTAATTTTGTCTAGGTTTAAATAACATATTATCCATCAAATTTTCATGCCTATAGCAGAAGATTTTCCAAAAGGACTAGAGGTAATTGGAAAAATATCACACACAGACGGTGAACACTTTCACTTTGTATGGGGCCCAGGTAGAACAGTAGAAGCTGCAGAAAACCACGATGTTATTGCTGCATATGAAGCCCATGGTGAAAAATTAGAACCACTGGGTGTTAGTGGCACAATGGTCGCAGTAGACTGGGATTCATGTGTCGCAGATGGTGCATGTATTGAAGCTTGTCCAGTACAAGTCTTTCAATGGTATAGAACAGAAAAAGACATTCCGGCAAAACAAGCAATCAACGAAACATTTGCTGGGACTGGTAGCTCTGTAAAGGAAGAACGTAAAGATTATTCCGACAAGGCTGATGTAATTCGAGAGCATGACTGCATTTGGTGCATGGCATGTGTTTCTGTTTGTCCTCCGCAAGCAATCAAAGTTGATCAGGCAAATCTGGAATTCCATGAAAAAGCTGCAGGAACATACACAAAAATGGAAACTAGTTCTGTCAATCCACACGCACATCATTAGAATTTTTCACTCTTTCTTTATTTTTAATTTAGGTTCTCTAGAGGGTTATTTGTTTTTTTAAAATCTAATCCAAGTATCTTTTTTCAGAATTCAGTCACTTGATATAGTTGCACTATCTGTTTGAATAAATCTGATTTCTTCTAAACTTGCACAAATTATTTCTAGCATGAAAACCTAAATTAATCTTAGTTTTTTTCAGATACTGCAATTAAAATTTACATTTTTATGATATAAACATTAATCTGAAAACCAATAAATAGTTCATAAATATGTCATTTCTCGCAGTGAAAAAGATTGCATTACTATTGTCATTAATGTTAATTTCTGGATTTGTAGCACCTTCATTTGCACAAATGGAAAATAAAGATGTTCATGTTCACCCAGCCCAACTTGGGGACAGAAAACCTGTCATGAACTTCATGTTTCCAGAAAAAATAGAAGCGAAACAAGATTTCACTCTGTCTATAATACTCTATGATGAAAAAAATAAGAAAAATTTCCAACATGTAACAATAAAATTGGCCATACTAAAGAATGACATCAAAACTCCACTCATGAATGCCCTCTTTTATAACAAAAATGGTCAAATCGAAATCGATTTCAAATATCAATCATTTGATAAATCTAGAGTAATAGTTCAAGCTCCACAAGAAATGTATCTTGGAGGCTACATGAGTGAATTTGGTAGCAGAATAGTAGCAAGACAGAATGTCTTTGCTGATGGATTGTATACTTTAGAAGCTACTGTAATATCAATAGATTCTCCAGCACAGTTTATTGATAAAGAGATCGTTTTTAAAAAAGAAATTAGAGTTGGTACAAATGAACCTCAAAAATCAGAGGTTGCTGCTAGTAATAAGACCAAGGTATCTAACTCTAATAAAGATTCACAAGAGAAATCTCTAAAAGAAAAACCAAAGAAAGTAACCACTAAAGACAAGTCAAAAACCTCAAAGGATAAAACAAAATTAAAAACTAAAAAACCAAAGTCCGGTTACTAGACAAACTGTACAACACAATTGAGGCGATTTTCTATCTCAAGCATTCCTTTTATTATTGCTATCTTAAAGCAAAATTAAACAAATTTTAACTAGTTTTTATGAAGCAAAACCGCAGAGGTCGCCTAGCCCGGCATGGCGTGGGCCTTGAGAGCCTATGTGCGCAAGCACGCGGGGGTTCAAATCCCTCTCTCTGCGCTATTATTTTCCTATCTTTCCAAGTTCTGCCAAAAGTGCAGAAAGCTGAATTTCTGGATTAGCTCCAACAATTAATCTATAATCGTATTTTGCTATTGTTTCTAAAATCTCATCTAATTTTGTAGTCTTGATTTTGTAAGATTCTTCATTTAGATATTTTAAAAAATCTGATTCCGACATGCCATACACTTTGATTATCTCTATCATCTTGTTTCTAGCATCAGATAATTTTCCTGCAATAGCTAGCCTGAGAATCTCGCCAACATCATTTATTTTTGTAAGACCAGATGATGTTTTTACATTTGATTCATTTACTATTCCAAGACTTGCTGTTGCTTGCAAGATGTTTATGGCGTGACGCATGTCACCTTCTGAATAACTATGGATTGTTTTGAGCCCTTTTTGATCAAACTTTACTTTTTCTTTTTTGCATATTTCTTCAAGATATGATATCACATCATCTTCTGAAATCCTTGTGAACTTGAAAACAGCACATCTACTTTGAAGCGGTTCTATAATCTTTGATATGTTATTTGCAATTAAAATAAATCTACAATACCTTGCTGTATCTTCTATAATTCTACGTAAAGCTGTTTGTGCATCAGAAGTCATTTCATCAGCTTCATCTAAAATTATTATTTTAAATGGTATTTTTGTATCCAATCCTGAAAATCGCGCAAATTTCTTAACTCTATCCCTTACCATGTTTATACCGCGTTCATCAGACGCATTAAGCTCAAGAGTATGGTCTTTCCAATGATCGCCAAGTATTTCACGCGCAAGACACATAGCCGTAGTTGTTTTTCCAACTCCAGCTGAACCAGAGAACATAAGATGTGGCATTTCGGATGTGTTTTTTAAAAGTGATTTTAGGCTACCTATAACTTCTTTTTGATTTACTATAGAAGAAAGCTTTTCTGGACGATATTTTTCTACCCACATTGCTGACTCGGTCATACGCTGTTACCTTTCTCTCTCACTAATAAAATTACGGCTAAGATCAAATGATCAAAGCTA
>CAYGLP010000017.1:0-10598 GCA_964350965.1 uncultured Nitrosopumilaceae archaeon
CCATTCAACAGCTAACGGGTTTCATATAACTAAAAAACCTTCTCAGATGCACTTCCGTTAATTTTGAGGGTGTTTCAGATGCGAACAGATAATATTCATAATATGTGATGATCGGACTAAGCTATGCCAATTGTAGACGCACTAATTACGTGGGCACATCTTATTTCTGCCTCTATCTGGGTTGGTGGTTCATTATTCATTGGAGTTGTTCTTGCTCCACTTTTGAAAACAATGTCAGAATCGGTAGAAGAAAGACTTGGAATAATGATTCGGGTGGGAAGAAAATTCAACAAAATTGCGGTTCCATCATTAGGTATTTTGATTGCTACAGGACTCTACAATTCACAATACATATTGAATAAACCAGAAACAATTCTTTCAACAAATTATGGTATAATTCTTACAATCAAAATAATGCTTGTAGCAGCATTGATAGTAATATTTGCTATTCATATCAGAATGATAAGATTTGATGTGGAGAAACAAATTGAAGCAAAAGAGATGTCGCAAGAATTAATTCAAAAACTTCGCTCAAAAATTATCTCTTTAGGAAGAATTATTGTCTTTATATCAATTGCAGTATTGCTCATGGCAGCAATGCTAGACGCTGGCATTTGAATTACCTAACATCCTTACCTCAAAACCATTCTCAATCTTACCTATGCCATACTTGCAACCTAAAATTTCGGTTGTTACAAATAAGTTGGTTTCAAGATGTTTTGTAATTTGATTTACTCTAAAAACAGATTCGCCATCAGTAAGACACATGGGAATCACTAACATATCAGAAAGGAATTGATCCACGCCTAGAGTTGATTCTAAAAATCTAGTAGCAGCAAACTGTCCCATTCCATTCATATCTTTCCCGTTTGTGGAGTCTGAACCTATAACACAATTTTCGTCATAGGTGTATACTAAAAAAGAACATCCCTTGTCACGTGCAGACTCTTCATTAATTTGATAATCACAGTCAAGTCCAGCATTAACCAAGAGATTCTTTGCTTCATTTACTTCTTGTTCAATTAGATGCGATGAAATTCCTGAATAGGTACAGAGAAGCTTAACTGATTTACTAGTTCTTTTAAGAAGGGAAATGGGATCAATTTTCTCACGAGGAAATATCTCTATATTAACAATACCGCCACCACGCGGATAGTATCCTCGTCTTTTGATATCAATGTGGAAATTAATGCCAAGTCTAGCATAAGCTTCTCTTAAAACAAATTTTGTATAATCACTTGTGGGACTCCACAAAACATCGGTACCACCAGTTATTGATATCTTCAATCTTTTTTTTGAAATTGACATTGAAGGAATTAATATCTGTAAAATTAACGGAATGCTTCCCGCTGTTCCTATGTCTTCTTTTAACTGCATATCGACTATCTTTGAAGGAAAAAATCTGATTGCTGTTGAACCAACTGAAAGTCCCTCAACTTTTGCATTGCAGATCTTTGCAAGAATTTTAATTCCAGTTAGATGCTGCGGTCTAAGACCCGGAACTTTCCGGTTTTTTCTAATGTTTACGATTTCTACTGGTTTTTGAATCAAACAAGAAAGTGTTACTGCACTACGAACAATTTGTCCCCCACCCTCGCCAAATGTACCATCAATTTTTATTAATTCCATAATTTTTACAGGTTCTTCTAGTAATATAACAAATGATAATCTTTTAAAGAATTAAACAAAATTTGAAGCATGAACGGACTTTACATTGGACGCTTCCAACCTCTTCATCTTGGTCATCTAGATGCCATTAAATTTGCATTGTCACAAGTGGAAAATCTTTGGATAGGAATTGGTAGTTCAAATAAAAACAGCGAAAAAAGAAATCCGTTTTCTGCTGATGAAAGAAAAGAAATGATTATTTCTTCCCTTGATAATGCAACCAAGAAACGAATTCAGATCTGCTATATTCCAGACGTTGGTGATCATGAGAAATGGACATACTCTATTGATTCCATAGTGCCAAAATATGACGTGGTATTTTCAAATGATGATTTTACACAAACACTTTTTCAAAAACGCGGAATCAAAGTTATGTTAGTGCCACTAAAGGAAAGAGAAAATCTTTCTGGAACCAACATACGTGAGAGGATTGCAATGGGAAAAAGCTGGGAAGAATTTGTACCAGAAGGAACAAAAAAAGTATTACTAAAAATAGGCGCAGAGCGCAGGCTTTCAAAAATTCTGTAATTATAAATAACGGCTGCTAATCGTAAAAGTTGGAGAATTTATTTGGAATATTTGGTTATGTTGCCCGGACCAACCAACGTTCCGGAAAGAGTAACACGTGCCATGTTTACTCATATGATAAATCATAGAAGTAAAGATTTTGTTAAACTATATACCGATGTTGTAGAAAAGAGTCAGAAAGTCTTTGATACCACAGGTGATGTTATTGCACTTAGTGCTTCAGGAACTGGCGCAGTAGAAGCATCAGTTGTAAATCTCATAAAAAAAGGAGATAAGGTAATAATTCCTGTAAACGGAGAATTTAGCAGTAGACTTGCCACTATGTTAGAATGGCAGGGAGCAAATGTCATCAGGCTAACAACTCCTTTTGGTGAAAATGCAAGCTACGACCAAGTAAAAGAAACATTTGACAACAATAAAGACGTCAAGGCATTTTACGTTGTATGGAATGAAACGTCAACTGGAACGATGGTGAAATATCTTGATAAAATATCTAAACTTACTTCAAGAAACGACTCGTATTTTGTTGTAGATGGTGTATCAATAATTGGCGGTGAGGAACTGCATATGGACAAATGGGGCATTGATGTGTGTGTTACTGGAGCACAAAAAGCACTAGCCGCACCACCCGGAATCTCACCAATAGCAGTAAGTCCTAGAGCAAAAAAATACATGATTGCAAATCCACCTCCAACGTTTTACTTTAACTTGGCAAGATACTTCAAGTACTATGATGATAACAAAGAAACTCCATTTACTCCAGCTTTGCCACTTCTTTACGCATACCGTGAAGCACTTGATATGATACTTGAAGAAGGAATGGATGCAAGAGTAAAAAGACATAGAATTTGTTCAGAAGCATTCTATTCTAGTCTAAGTGCAATGGGTCTTTCTCCATTTGCAAAAGAAGATGCACGATCTACGGTTGTAATTGCATTAAACTATCTGCAAGGACTAGAAGACAAAACATTTAGATCAACACTTTCAGAAAAATTCCGAGTTCTTGTAGCTGGAGGTTTTGGTGATCTGAAAGGAAAAGTGTTTAGAGTAGGATGTATGGGTGAAGTTCATAAATATCATGTAATGAGAACCATCTCTGCAATATCTTCAACTCTGGATATGATGGGATACAAAACAAATCCAGAAGCACTCAAAGTAGCTGAAGAAAAACTGAAAGCACTATAATTTCATGTTAACTTAATATATGGAACTCTGAACATCGATCACGATGACTTTCCAAAAAGGCACATTGCTCTTAGTAGATTACACTGCAAAGGTAAAAGATACCAACGAAGTTTTTGAAACAACTAAAGAAGATGATGCCAAATCAAATTCAATTCATGATACTAACATGAAATACCAACCACGACTTGTCTCAGTAGGAGAATCGTGGGTCCTTAAGGGATTAGACGATGCATTGCTTAATACTAATACTGGTGACAAACTCACAGTAGAGGTTCCTCCAGAGAAAGGATTTGGTACAAGAGATCCTGCCAAAGTCCGTATGATTCCCCTTCGCAAGCTTGGTGAAGACGCAGAAAAAATATCAGTAGGAGACGCAATTGAAGTAGATGAAAGAACAGGAATTGTAAGGTTTATTGGTTCTGGTAGAGTCCAAGTTGATTTCAACCACCGATTTGCTGGAAAAACCATTCTTTACGATGTAAATGTGTTAAAATCTCTTAACACTGACGATGAAAAAATTCTTGGGTTGCTAAAAAGACGTTTACCAATTGAAGAGTCCAAACTAAAATTTAAGGTAAATGGAACAGAAGTTGACATTACGATGCCCGAAGAAACATTTCTTGCTGAAGGATTACAAATAATTAAACGTGCTATTGTAAATGACATTTTCAAATTTGTACCAAAACTAGAAAAGATCAACTTTATCGAAGGTTATGCTAACACAAAGGCAGAAAAGCCACAGGCAACACAAGCTGAATCAAAACCAGTAGTAGAAACTGCACAGCCAAAAGCTGCTTAATTATAAAACACCAGTACTTTTTGCAAGCTGAATAGCCTTTTCTTCTGTCATCTTTACTTTATTTAGAATTGTATATCTCTCAGGTCTAAGTGATGGGGCTATCACAAGAGCTTTTGCAAGAATTTCTGGTTTGAGGCCGATTTGTTTTGCAGTGGTGGGAGCACCTACATTTTTTAACATGGTGACAATTTTTTGCCAGTCTTGACCCTGTAGTTTAGAAATCAAAATGGAACCTATACCGCATTTTTCTCCATGTAGTCCAACTCCAGGTACTAAATAATCCAAAGCATGAGAGAAGAGATGTTCTGCTCCAGAACAGGGTCGGCTACTTCCTGCAATACAAGCGGCAACCCCTGAACTGATCAAAGCTTCTACTATCATTCTAACATCTGGTTTTTTTCTAAAATTTTTCGAGTTTTCAATTACTATTTTTGCACTCATTGAAGCAAGATTTGCTGCATATGTTCCAAAATATTCCCCAACGTCATCTCTTGCAAGCTCCCAATCCCTAACAGCAGTGACCTTTGCCATCAAATCACCACAACCGCTAGCAAGAAGTTTTCTTGGTGCTTTCTTTAATATCTCAATATCTACAAAGACTCCCAAAGGTGCAGTAGCAATTACCGAATACGGTTTATCTCCTCGTAAAGAAACAAAAGGACTTGCAATTCCATCATGTGACGCAGAAGTTGGAATACTCACAAATGGTTTTTTTAAATTAAATGCAACCATCTTTGCAATATCAACAGATCTCCCTCCGCCAATTCCAATTATCAGATCACTTTTGTCTTTTTTTATTTCCTGTTGAATTTTTTTTGTAGCCTTAACATCATTATTTGTGCTTATGTGCCAAATGTTTTTTATTCTAGAATTTGCAAGAGATTTCACAACTTTTTCATATGTTATTTTTCTTACTTGATCTCCTGAAACAAGTGAAACTTTCTTAGGATTTGCCAGATCAGCTATAAATTTTCCAATATTTCCAATGTTTTTTTCACCAATGACTATTTGCCTTGGAAGCTCCATTACATGTGAGGACATGGATTTTTGATGAAATGTCATTATTTATCAATCTCCCGTTTGGAGACGCAAAGTTATTTAAAAGGGTGCTAACTTATCCAAAACATCCTGAGTTAAGGAGAAATATTATTTGTCTGACTATGTTGAACAACACACACTACACGGAACAACTACAGTAGGAATTAGTTGTACTGACGGTGTAGTATTGTGTGCAGACATGAGAGCAAGTGCGGGTTATTTCATAGCAAACAACAACACTATGAAAATTCAAAAAATAGACAACCATGCAGGAATGACTATGGCAGGAGGCGTTGCTGACGCACAAAACGTCACTGACATGTTACGATATCATTCCAATATTCATAGAATGGAAAAACAGGAATACCTCCCAATCAAATCTATAGCAAGACTTGCATCACTGATTTTCTTCCAGAACAGGTACTATCCATTTATTGCAGACATACTAGTAGGTGGCTATGACAAACTAGGACCATCTTTGTATAACATAGACATGTTTGGTTCACTAGACAAGAAAACATTTGTTACAACTGGAAGCGGTTCTCCTGTAGCATACGGTCTTTTAGAAAATGAATACAGTGATGGACTAACTGTGGAACAAGGCAAGGTAATTGCTTTGCGAGCTGTAAAAGCTGCAATAACAAGAAACATTGGAACAGGCGACGGCATCAACGTCGCAATAATAGATCAGCAAGGATACAAACTGTTAACAAAAGAACAGAAGAAAGCCATCATTACACTTTAGTGATATTTTGCAAAAAAAACAACAACAACGTGAATTATTTCCTGCCACAAATATAATGGCTACCATACTGCAAGGTATTCCCAAGGAAGCTGATGTAACCAAGATAGACTATGAAGGTCCACGAATTGCAATTTATACAAAAAAACCGCGTTACTTGATGGAACACAACGAAGTAATTTCTAACATGGTAAATCTGATCAAAAAAAGAATTGTTGTAAGAACAGAAGAATCAATCAGAAAATCAGAAGAAGAATCAAGACAAATACTAACACAATCCTTGCCAAAAGAAGCAGAACTGGGTGGTACATTCTTTGATACTGCCATAGGAGAAATGACAATTGAGGTAAAGCGACCGTGGCTTTTATTCAATAATGAGGCATTTAACATAGCAGAACTTGTTGAAAAGACTGGATGGAGATTCCGAATAAGAAAAGCTACAACAATTCAATCACAAACCATACAAACAATAAATTATAATCTAAAACTATCTTCAGCAGAAAGAAGCAAGCATCTAAAGCAAGTCGGTGAAAAAATTTTTAGACCAAAACTTTCTGAAACTACCGAAGTTTCTTTGATGACTCTTGGTGGCTTTAGTCAAGTAGGAAGATCTTCTATGCTTTTAACAACGCATGAAAGTAAAATTTTGATTGACTGTGGTGTGAATCCCGGTGCAAAAACTGCACTGGAAGCATATCCAAGACTTGACTGGGCAAACATTACACTTGATGAGCTTGATGGAGTTGTAATAAGCCATGCACATCTTGATCATACTGGATTTTTACCAGCACTTTTCAAGTATGGTTACAAAGGACCTGTATATTGTACAGAACCTACTCTGCCAATGATGAATCTGATTCAGCTTGATGCAATCAAAGTTGCTGCAGCTCAGGGAAAAGTTCCACTTTATTCTGAACGCGATGTTAAACAGGTCATGAAACAAACAATAACTCTTCCATATGGAACTGTTACAGATATTTCTCCAGACATCAAACTTGTATTTTCTAACGCTGGCCACATCCTAGGCTCTGCCACTTGTCACTTCCATATAGGAAATGGTGATCACAACTTTGTCTACAGCGGCGACCTAAAGTTTGGCAAGACCATGCTTCTTGAAAGCGCATCCTGGAATTATCCAAGAGTAGAAACCCTTCTAATTGAGAGTACTTATGGCGCAAAAGAAGACATCATGCCTACACGAGAAGAGGTAGAGGGGGCCTTCATGAAGTCTGTAAATGAGACCCTCAGAAACGGTGGCAAGGTACTAATTCCTATACCTGCTGTCGGCCGTGCTCAGGAACTCTTGATGGTAATAGATCTGTACATGAAAGCAGGTAAGATAGTAGAATGTCCAGTATTCATGGAAGGAATGATCTCAGAAGCCACATCAATTCATGAAGCATTCCCAGAATATCTTGCCCGCGAATTACGACAAAAGATTTTGGAAACTGACGACAATCCATTTGATTCTGAATATTTTACAAACATTGAACACGCAGATGGGAGAGAAGAAGCACTCAGAGAAGGACCATGTATAATCATTGCAACATCTGGCATGCTAGAAGGTGGGCCTGTCTTAGAATATTTCAAAAATATTGCACCAGTTCAGAAAAATAAGATACTGTTTGTTTCATATCAGGTAAATGGAACCCTTGGAAGAAGAGTGCTTGACGGATCAAGACAAGTGTCTGTAATGGGTAAAGATGGAAAAATAGAAATCATCAACATAAATTGTTCTACAGAAAAGCTTGATGGATTTAGCGGTCACAGCGATTACAACCAGCTAATGTCATTTGTACACAAGCTACGACCAAAACTTCGCAGAGTTCTTGTAAATCATGGAGAAAGAAGAAAATGTGAGAACCTCTCCATGTCGATACACAGAATGTTTAGAATAATGACAAATTGTCCACAAATTCAAGAAGCAATCAAATTATTTTAGATCGTATTCTGCTCTCCAGATCTTTACACCTGGTGGAGTAACAATAATTCTTTCTTCACCCAATCTTGCAATGTCAGCTCCAGTAGTTTTTGCAATCGCATAAATCTCTTCTACTGCCTTTCTTAACTCATCAACGTTTTTTTGTGCAAGTGGGGTAACCCTTAACACCAAAATCATACTTTTTTTGATGTCCTCTTTTACTGCATGTACATCGCTGACATCTCTTAACGTAATTGCCTTCAGATACGTTGGTGCTTTTTGGGCTTGCATCTTCAAAGATATTGCGAGGCACTCCCTCAAAAAGTCTTACTAGTCAAGAGCATTTCACAGACTACGTTGTACGTCTAAATTCTATATTGTAGGTATATTGACTCTATAGATGGTACTGCTGAAACTTCAGATTTTACATCATTTTTCTGTACTGTGACAACACTTGGAATATCCTTTGGGGCATCGCCATATCTTAGTGTAATTGCAGCTCCAAACTCTACATGGTCTTGTACATTTTTTCCACGAATCAATGTAACAGGACCAACATGATCTTTTGCTTCAAGTAAAATGTCTTCATCTAGTGCTAATGCTTTGATGACTTCGTTTTCATCTTTGTTTCTTCCAACCACAAGTTTTGTTTTTTCATCAAATCTGAAATGTCTTCCAATCTTTAAAAGATCGATATCATTTGTTGTTGGAGTCTCAATATGTTTGAAAAGATCTTTTACTCTGATAGCAAATGCTGGGTCTGTAAGCAAGCAGCCACCTCCTGCATTTGGCGGGTTTTCAATTCCAAATTCCTGTGCCATTTTTAGTTGATCCTTTCTGGATCTTCCGCGAATCTTTCCAAGATCTTCTCTTCTGATCAATCCCTTCAGTTCTGGCTCTGTTGGTGGTAACAATGCTGCAGAAAGTGGTCTTACAATTTTCCCTTCTAATCCAGATTCTTTTTCAATTGTTTTTAATGCAGGTCCATGCTGGCTCATTGGTCTTTGGCCTAAAACTTCACCTGAAATAATAAATTCCGCACCAATTTCCTCCATGTGTTTTTTTCCAGCTTCAAACATCATTGCTCTGCAATCAATACATGGATTCATTCCAGATCCAAATCCATGCTTTGGATGCTTTAGCATCTCGATATAATCATCGCCAAGGTATACTGTTTTTAGTTTAACACCTAGAGTGTCTGCAGTTTCCCGTATCTCAAATCCACAACCCCTTCCACAGTCAAAATCGCAAAATGGTGTTTTGATCGCTACAGCTTCAACCTCAAAGCCCTGATTTTGCATCATTTTCACGGCTAGACGACTATCCAGACCGCCTGAGAGTAGTGCTACGACCTTCTTTTTTTCTTCCACGCAAAAAAGGACCTTTTTCCATATCTAAACCTTCCAGCAAACATAAATGGCAAATTGGTAGATTTTTTGTAATGCAAAAGCGCCAGCAAAACCTTCTAAAATTTTGCAAGAAAGCTGGATGTGATACTCTGGTATCATTTGAGCCTGAAAACCTCTTTTACATGACTGGTTTTTGGGGTGAAGCAATTGGTGTCTTGGATAAATCAGGTGCTACAATAATTGCGCCAGAGCTAGAAGTTGAACGAGCAAAAGAAGAGTCTGTTAATTGCAAAGTGATAAAATCAGAAAGAGGAAAAGGTGCACTGTCTATACTGATTTCAAAATTAAAGGGAGCCAAAGTGTGTACAGACAGTAACAATTATGATACAATTCAATCAATGAAAAAATCTCTTGGTATGGTAAAACCATCTACAGAACCGTTTTATCGTGCACGTGAAATAAAAGACCTGCAAGAAATTAACATTTTGAAAAAAGCTTCTTCTATTTTGGATGAAATGTATGAGCTTTGCGTTGATGAAATAAAAATTGGACAGTCAGAGCTTGAACTGCAAACAATCTTGATGTCATATGCAATGGAGCGTGGAATGTTTGCAACTGGTTACAAGTCAACTCTTAATCCATTGATAATAGCTAGTGGACCAAATGGCGCATTGCCACATGCTCAAGTTACAAAAAGAAAATTTGTAGATGGTGACATGATTGTAGTTGATTTAACTTTGAGATATCAGGGATATGTCTCTGATGCAACAAGAACTTTTGGTCTTGGCTCTGTTTCTGCTGAGGCAAAAAAAGTGTATGAGATTGTAAAGGTATCACAAGAGACTGGACTTAAAGCTGTTAAGGTAGGAGCTTCTTGCAAATCAGTTGATGATGCCTGCAGAAAAGTGATACAAAAGAAAGGATACGGCAAGTACTTTATTCATTCCACTGGTCATGGGATAGGACTTGAGGTTCATGAGCTGCCCTGTTTAAGCTACTTAAGCAAAGCAAATCTTGAAAAAAATATGGCGATAACGGTGGAACCGGGAATTTATCTTCCAAACAAGTTTGGTGTAAGAATTGAAGATTCTCTGATTGTAAAAGACAAACCTGATGTCATGCACAAGTTTACAAAAGATTTGATTGTAATCTAATACTGAATTCATCCAGATCCGTCTGATCAAACTTAAATCCACACGCTCTTAAAGAAGATCATGTTGGCATATGAACTGTATTTAAAAAATCAAAACAAGGATTGAAACTTTATGGTGATGATGGTTGGCATGGAAAAAATAAGTCTGAAAGACTAATCCATCAAAACAAGGATTGAAACCTTATTTGTCTGATGTAGAAACCTTGATCTTTGAA
>CAYGLP010000017.1:10698-30755 GCA_964350965.1 uncultured Nitrosopumilaceae archaeon
ATCAAAACAAGGATTGAAACCTTATTTGTCTGATGTAGAAACCTTGATCTTTGAACCTAACGCTGCCTTTTGTAATTTTTTGTCGTCTGTGACAAGCTCAAGGCAATGTTTTTTTGCAAGAACAAGGTACGCCGAATCATAAAATGATTGCCCTATATCAGCTGATAATTCTTTTACATCCTCTTCCATACCTCTTATATCTAAAACCTTCATGTTGGATCTAACCTTTAGGCAACCATCTAAAAGTACGCAGGCTTCTGTTTTTGTAATCTTTTTTTGCAAGTATGATAGCTTCCAAATGCTATTGCCTAGCTCATAAGTTGTAAGGTCAAGGACTGCTTGGCCTGACAAGATAGAAATTGATTTTGAGCCCTTGTTTAATAGCATGTTTAGCAGGGCGCTGGTATCATAGAGTCTTTCCATTTCTCTTTATCTTTCATCTCTTGATGATCTAACGGCTTTTACGACATCTTCCTTTTTTATTTTGGAGCCAATCTTGTTGCTGACTTCATCAAGCTTGGAGGATAACATTTGGCTTTCTATTGCTCTAATTTTCTCCTCAAGTACCTCTCTTACAAGCTTTCCAATCTTTACACCGTATTTGTCTGCCTTTGCCTTTAGCTCCTCTGGAATCTTGGCTGAAACTGTCGTGCTCATAGTATTATAATATTGGTATTACTTTAAAAGTATTACCAAAAGGGTAAACCATAACGAATTTGGGATATGTGAAATGCCAAAAGGTCTCATATGTGAAATCAACACACATTTTTAATTTAATTGAGACATGTGCTCCTAGAAACCATCAAAACAAGGATTGAAACAACGGAAAAGGTCAATGAGCGAAGCCGAGTTCGGAAAATTTTTTTTATCTTGACTTTACCACGACAGGCTTCTTGTATTCTTCTGCAGCCTTTTCCATTGCCTGTCTTGCAAGCGCCATGTCGAATTTGATGAGGTGTTTTACGACTTCATTTTGCCTATCCAGCTTGTACAGCGTGGCGCGCCCGATCCTTCTCGTTACCTTCACTGCGCCGGACTTCTCCAGTTCTGCCCAGTACTTGAAGAACGTCACCCTGCCCATCTCCAGATTTCTCACAATCTCGTTCTTGGAATAGTCGGCGAGCGGATTGTCTAGGAAAAAGTCTATGATTCTAAGAACCGGGCTCGAACCCAGATACTTGAGCAAAAGCGTCTCGTTCTGCTTGTACAGCATACAAAATAATTAATAGTCAAAGTATTTAACTTTAGACTTTCAAAGTACTGAAAGTGAACTTATGTTATCAGAGGCGCAGATAAAGGCAACCGTCATCTTCAAGCTCCACAAGAGGGGAAACTGGGGAGGGAGCCACACCGCCTTTGACAACATCAAAAAAGGATTCAACGAGAGGGAGTTTGGGAAGCACGGAACAAAAATAGTAGATAAAATTGCAAAGGAACTGATCAAAGAAGGTCTGATAATAACAAAACCTACACACTACGGCATGCAGGTCTCGCTCAATCCAAGACAAAGCGACAGGATAATTACAATCATGAAAACGTATTTTCCTGATGTGTAAAGGACAATGAGCGAAGCCGAAAAATTTGTCTGAAAGACTAATCCATCAAAAAGGAATTATGTCGCTAGTCTAAATTCTTCAAAATATACTTCCCCTTTTTCAACAGCATTCTTGATACTCTTTTCTCGTGATGAAGTTTTCGCATTCCCAGTTTTAGCCTCAATGAACGTAATCTTACTGACTTCATCTTTTTCAAACAGACCATCAAACGCTATAAAATCAATTGGTTCTGCAAGAAATCTACAATCTCTTGGTTTGTGACCCCATGTAGATATCGTAGGAGCAAGATGCTCTAGCGTTTTTCCTATGTAGACTTGTTTCGATTTCTCGATCGATTGTTCTATTATCTTCTTTTTCCTTTCTTCAAACTCTTCCGCTGCTTCCCTGAGTTGATCTAGTAAATCCTTAGGCGGTTTTTTACCATAAAATATCTTGTACTCATTTAATCGATGAATCGTTTTGCATTCTGGACATTGAGCGTAGATATTTCGTTCGGCCTGAATAAAGTCAGCCAAAATCTTTTCAGTAGAATTAGCCATTAGTGTGATGATATTACAATATCAATAATTCTACACCTGTTAAACTATTTTGCGATGTTTGTCATGGAAAAACATATCCCTGATACTATAACATGACATGCCTAAAAAATCACAGTCCATATTTTTTCATGAGCGCATATGGAGATGAAAATCTGTGCCGTCCTCTACTAGAACTTAGCTCTTTAATGCTTTTTTCTAGTTCTTTCATTTTCTCTTGGTTTTCTTTCATTTTAATCTGATTCTCAAAAAACTGCCCTAGTTCGAGAGTCAATCTAGTTCTTATACATAATAAAATGCCCAAAATGAAGAAACTACTAACCTACATATAGTATTTACTATACTTGACCAGTGCATTTTAAAATAATTACAAATATTTATTAAAATGCACTGGGCAACTAATACATGGTCAATATAGTAAAGCGCAAACGAGGAAGGAACATCTATTACTATTTACAACATAAAATCAGAAAGGACAATATACAAAGAGAAATCTATCTAGGCACAAAAATCCCAGATAATATCGAAGAAATAGAGCAAAGCTTTCTCTTAGAATTTTACCGTAAACAATGGATTCCAACACTGGAACACATCTACGAGTCTTATACAAATAGAATAAAAAAAATTCCAAAAAGTGTATTTGAAAAAGAAATTCAAAACTTTGCAATTAACTTCACATACAATACCGACAGAATTGAAGGGTCTACTCTTACATTACATGAAACAGCTGCTCTATTAGAGTATAATATTTCTCCCGCAAATAGACCACTTGGTGATGTAAAGGAAGCTGAAAACCATCAAAAGTTATTTCTTCAGATAATCAAAGAAAAAAAAGATCTTTCACTTGTAACTATACTTGGTTGGCATAATAGGTTATTTTTTCAAACAAAACCTGACATTTCAGGAAATATAAGAAATTACAATGTCAATATTGCAAGAAGCAAATTCATTCCACCAAAGGCTGAGGCTGTAAAGATATTGCTTAATAAATTCTTTAGATGGTATGATTCCAATAAAACAAGAATAAATCCAGTTGAACTTGCTGCGCTAGTTCACCTAAAATTTGTGTCAATACATCCATTTGGTGATGGAAATGGTAGAATTTCACGACTGATGATGAATTTTATATTGAATAAATATGGCTATCCAATGTTAGATATACGCTACAATGACAGACGCAGTTACTATACTGCATTAGAAAAGGCACAAACAAAACAAAATGATATTTACTTTTTACAATGGTTTATGAGAAGATATTTCAAAATTCACAAAGAACATACGAAAACCAAATAAGCTATTAGCATATTCTAGCTTCTATCTCTTTACGAATAAATCTAGCAATTTCTGATTTTTTTTTCCATCCGGATCGAATTACTTTGTTTGAATCTGCAATGAAGATATTATTATAATCAGAATTCTCTTTATACTTTCTTAACCCGATATCATTTGCAACAATAAGATCGAGGCGTGATTCTCTAAGTCTTTTTTTAGCTTCACTGATCAATTTCTCCTTTTGTAGGTTAGTTTCTGCTTTGAATCCTACAAGAAATACATCTTTCTGAATTTTTTTAATCTGATCTATAATCTTAGTAACACGTTTTAATTTTATCATAATTCTATTCTGATCACTTTTGATCTTTGTTACACTTGATTTTTCTGGCATATAATCAGAAACTGCCGCAGCTAAAATTACAATATTGAATTTCTGTTTCATTTCTTTTTTTACAGCATCAAACATATCTTGACTTGTCTTAACTCTTACAAGCTTGACACCTTTTGGTGGAAATTCCCTTCCAGGACCATAAATGAAAGTAACTTTAGCTCCAGCTGAAACAAGCTCAGAAGCAAGCAAAACTCCAGTCTTACCAGTGCTCTGATTTGTTATAACCCGTACAGGATCGATGTACTCTATTGTTGGTCCTGCAGTGATTAGCACTTTTTTGCCACGCAATTTAGAAGAAGAGCCAAACTTTTTGAGAACATGATCAAGCACTTCCTCAGGCTCTGAAGCTTTTGCCTTGCCCTCAACCATGTTTGGACCGATAAACTCAACTTTTCCATCAAGAAACTCTATGTTTTTTCTCACAGCAGCATTCTCATACATAGATTCATGCATGGCCAAAGCAATCACGATAGGTATCTTTGAGCCAAATCCCACACTCAAAACAGTAGAAATTGGCGTATCATCAATTCCATTTGCTAGTTTGCCAAGCGTATTTGCAGTACATGGATAAACCACAATCAAATCAGACTGCTTGTAGTCTGCAATCTTGATGTGTTCTAAATCACCGGTAAGCTTTGTTATTACTTCATTTCCTGTTGCCCACTTGAAGTAGCTTGGTTTTATCAAACTGGTTGCAGCTTTGCTTGCAACACAGATAACATCTGCTCCATGTCGCATAAAGAGTCTAGCTAGCTCAATTGATTTGTATGCAGCAACACTTCCGCTGACACATAAAACAATTTTTTTTCCAGAAAGCTCTGTACCATCAGAGCTGACAATGTCAAGCGAAGGATGTTTACGCAATTTCTTTTTTCAACCTTTCAAGCTCAGATTTGTCTATGGAAAAGCAGTGTTCCTTTGCAGGAAACTTGCCTGATATTACATCACTTTTGTAAGCTTCAATTGCCTTTACAATCTGTTGCGAAAGTTCAAGATATTTTTTGACAAACTTTGGTTTTAGCTTGTCATACAAGCCAACTACATCATGAAAGACAAGCACCTGTCCATCACAATCTGGACCCGATCCAATTCCTATTGTTGGAATTTTAATAGAATTAGTAATTATCTTTGCAACTTCTTGTGTGACCATCTCTAATGCAATACTAAACGCCCCAGCTTCTTCAAGTGCCTTTGCATCTTCAATTAGTCTTATTGCAGCATCCTTTGTCTTTGCCTGTACCTTGTAACCTTCCTGTAGTACAGTAGTTTGAGGCTGCAATCCTATGTGGCCCATGACTGGTATGCCTGTTTCCACAATAGCACGTACTGTCTCAGCTACCTCACGACCGCCTTCAAGCTTGACAGCATCCGCACCTACTTTGATTAGTCTACCAGAATTTTCTATTGCCTGAGACTTGCTTGCCTGATATGACATGAATGGCAAATCAGCTACAACCATAGCATTTTGCCGTCCTCTACTAACAGCTTCTGTGAAAAAACACATCTGCTCCATTGTAACTGGAATTGTATTTTGGTATCCTAGCATAACCATTCCACCGCTGTCTCCAACAAGCAAGATGTCCATTCCAGCTTTATCGCAAAGTAAAGCTGTAGTGTAATCATATGCAGTAATTACAGAAATCTTTGCAGAACCTTTCTTTGATTTGATATCTTTTACAGACTTAGGCATAAGTTTTCCTCCCAAGATTATTTTTCATCACAAATATAGCTTGAGCAAGATTTTTTTTGTTGTTAAATCTCTCTTGTTTGAGATTTTTCTTCTTTAATTTTTTAGAAACAGAAATCAGAATCTTCATGCCACGAATAACATTGTCCACAATTGTTATGTCAGCTGTCTGAGCTGTACGCGATAGTGGATTAAGATCAAAAGTGATCACTTTTTTTCCAAATTTTTTCAGAGCCAAAGTTCTGTCTCCATCTTCTAGTGGTACAAGAACTACATCGGCAGAAAATATTCCATCTTTATCAACAACTTGTCTTGCACTGTCAAGTCTTGGAATCTTTTGCGAAGATCTAGGATCTAATCCCAAAATTTCTTTTGCGCCATTTTTTCTTAAAAGATTTGCAATTGCTTTTTTTCTTTTTTGGCTAACATAGAAAAGATTAATCTCAATTTTTGCATTGACGGTTTTTGCAAGATTTACAATCTCTTTAGGGCATAGTGCAGCAAAGTTGCCATTTACTGAAATTACAGGCGATTTTGCCAAAACAAGGGCTTTGGCTGCTGCATTTATGGCCTTTAGAGCGTTTTTTGAGGTCTTTTCGCCTATCAGATAGTCAAATGTCTCACCTCTACCATGAGCCATGAGACCTTCCTCAACAACTAAACCAGATCTGTAGCCTTGGACAAGCTTTTCTCTTATGTACAGGGATGCAGCCCTGGGATGTGATTTCGGAATTAACAATTACCTACTCTGGCTCCGCTTTTGTCAATCTTTGATTGGATGACAATGCCGTCGTATTTTTTCAAAATTTTCATCACTTGATCTTCTTTTGATTTTGGAACTAGTGTAAATACAGTTTCTCCAAACATTGCAACACCACACTTGAAACCATTTCTTTGAAGATCTTTTATGACAGAATCCATTTTTGGTGTGATCACATTAACATACTTTGCAAATTTCAAGGACATGTCAAGAAAGTCCTGATAATTCCTTGACTTTAGAAGCTTGTCTACCATTTTTCCTCCAAGTCCGTTTATTCTTGGCAGTTGATTTTTGATGAACTCTTTAGTAGAAATTGGAGAAAAGCAAATTACAATGGCAGAAGAGTTGTTGTAAATTTTTTTTAAGCTTCCAATGCCAGGTGCACCTTGCTTTGTTCTTATTTCAAAACCTCCATAATATGATGATAAGACAGTTCCAAGACCAGTCTTGCAATAAATTTCAGCATTATGAGCTATTTGTCCTATTTGTGTTCTGGAAAGATTTGTTCCCATTGCTTCGTTTAGTGCAAACGCAAGACTTAGTGCAACAGCTCCACTTGATCCTAATCCATATCCAACTGGAATTGCACTATCGTGTTCTACATCAACAAAGAAATTTTCTTTTGCAATTTTGAAAAATTCGTTAATGACAAATTCTGAAACCTGTGTGTTATCAGTCTGGTATCCAGTTACTTTTATCCTAAAGCGAGATTTGTCAGAGCTTGTGACCTTTACAGTAGTTGTGACACCTTCATTTATGCAAAAACCAGCTCCAAGTGAGCCTTGAAGTTCTGGTCTTTTTTGGTCTACTTCGGCCTTGAAAAAGCCAGTGATATGACCTGGACAAAAGGCAACTGCCTGCATGAGCGCATTAAAATTCCCATAAAATATAAAAATAATGATTAAATAATTTATATTGATTTAAACTGACTAAATTTATTCGACGCCTGCAGAAGATTGGAAGCAGCATACTGGTTTCACTTCCAAAAGAGTGGGTTGACGCAAATAAATTAGAAAAAAGTGACGAAGTCGAGTTGGAAACAGGGACCAACAGTATTTCCATCACACTTTCTGGAAATCACAAGCTACCAAAAGAAGTTGTAATATCATATCCTGTTTCAAAGGAAGAAAACATCATTGCCAACATTACCGGTGCATATCTTCTTGGGTATGACATCATCAAGATAAAGGGCAGATCAGTAATTTCAGCAGAAGATCGCGAAAAGATCAGAACGTCTATGCGAAGACTTGTTGGCATGGAAATCGTAGAAGAGGATTCCTCCAACGTTATCATGCACTTTCTTTTGGATGCAGCAACACTAAGTCCAGAAAAAATCCTAAAACGCATGAGCTCAATCACACTTGGATTGTTTCGTGATACCTTAAACACGTTGATGTCAGAAGACAAGACGGTACTACAAACAATTGCAAATAGAGATGATGAAATTGACAGACAGTATTTCCTACTAGTTAGATTGATTCGAAGTACAATGGTTGATGCAAAGCTTGCTAATGCATTGAATCTAGAAAACATCGACATTTTGGATTATAGAATAGCTGCAAACCTGCTTGAAGCTGCAGGGGATACAATAGTGGAGCTTGCAAAATCAATTTCAGAACTTGCTTTAATGAAAAATGAATTCAAGAAAATTTATGATACTGCACAATACATTGAGGAAATACATGAAAAATCAATAGAGGCTTTTATTGAAAATAACAGATCGCTTGCCATTGAAGCCATAAAACTACATCGCAGTTATCAAAAAAGAAGTACCGAGGTTCGTTCCTCTCTTGAACCTAAAAAACAGGCGTCAATTGAGCTATTAGACCTAGTCTATACATTTGAAAAGATAGCACGTTGTTGGTCTGATGTAGCAGATCTTGTCAAACCAGTGTATCAAAACTAAACTAACTTTTTCTTTATTGCATATGTCAAAACAGCGCAAATTGTTTTAGAATCAGTTATCTTTCCAGACAAGATCATCCTTAATACTTTTTTAAAATCAACTTTCACAACAGAAAGTATTTCGTCGTCATCGAGCTTCAAGTCGCTAGATTTTTTCAAACCCGTTGCAACATAACAATGAATCAATTCAGTATTGTATCCTATTGAAGGATAATATTTCATCAATGGAATCATTTTTTTAGCTTCATAACCAGTTTCTTCTTTTAGTTCTCTAAAAGCACATTTTTTTGGATCCTTTTCACCTTTGTTTAGGGTACCTGCAGGTATTTCTAAAACATAGCCATGAGGAAAACGATGCTGTTTTACAAGTATGATCTTATCCTTTTCTATAGCAAGCATTGCTGCAGCGCCTCGGTGTTCTATGATTTCTCTCCTAACTCTTTTTTTTTCTATAATTCCATTATAAAGACTCAAAGAGAGAACCCTGCCCTCAAAAATCTTCTTCTTTTTCATGATCATCGTCTTGTGGATATGAAATTTGTTATATATTCTATTGATAGGTCAGATGAAGTCGCTTTGATTTCTTTGCTGATTTGATGCTGTTTTTAACCCATTGTTCAGGAAAAGTAATCTTTTTTGGAATGAAAAGATCAGCTGAGGCAACACCACTAATTTTACGCACATTTTGTGCTATCTCATCAAGTCTGAAGATATCATCACTATAGAAAAACAAAACAACCTGATTCATGGCAATAAAGGGTTTCTGTAAAAATGATTCTCCAAATTCTTCTTGAAGTTTAGCAAGAACCTTCTTTACATCTTTTTCTACCCAAACAAGAATAGCAAAAGGAATGTACCCAGTAAATTTCCTTGGATCATAGACAAGAGTGAATTGCATTGCATCGTTATTTTCTAGCTTATCAAGACATCTTGTTATTGTTTTTGTTGATAATCCAGTTGATTTTGAAATTTGATCAATTCGTGCACGCGGATCATTCAAAAGAACTTCGATTATTTCAAGATCCGTTTTTGTCAGTTCAGTTCCGAAACCAAGATTTTGTGCTTCAAAAATACTAAGAACTCTTACATCCTTCATCAAGTTCTTTGCTAGCTCTATTTTCTTTTCTGGATCATCTTTTATTACAATACTACAAACAGTTATGCCGCCAACACATGGAACAACAAAGAATGGTTCTCCTAAAAGTTTCACTTGTTTTAGGATATAATCCAAGTCTTGTCCAGTTACAACAAAATAAAGAACATTATATCCCAAAATTGGCGGCTCAATTTTTAATGCAAATTTTTCAATTATTTTTTGATCAAGCATTTTTGAAATTCTTGATTTCACAGCACCTCCAGAAATTCCAACTTCTTGACCAATCTTTCTATCTGGCGTTCTACAATTGTTCAAAAGTTGTGTAATAATCTGTATGTCTAATTTGTCCAATTCTTAATTTCTTGGCCTCACTTATTATTATTAAAATACTATTCATTAATAAAAATGTCGTTTATATCACTATTATACTTCATATACATTAAATATCAGACTATTTTTACTAAATTATGGATTACCGAGTTCATCTAGCGAAAAGAATGCTAACTAACAAAAAGGGTAGTCTTATTGGCGCTGTTTTGGCAGTATCTATTGGTATCCTTGTTATCCACGTAAATTTCGTAATTTTTCAGGGATTGTATGATGCAATTGTCAGAGATTTGAAGGACTATAGATTTGGTGATATTTTGGTAACCAATGAAGAAGATTACATCGATAAAGCTGACATTGCATTGATAAACTGGTTTGAAAGAATTCCTGATGTTGAAGCAGCAACTGCTCGAATGGATTCTTCTGCTTCAATAAATGCAACAAGTGATGGTAAAAAAACGGAAGAGTTTCGTATTCCCGTAGTCGGAATTGATCCATTTAGGGATCCACGTGTATCGACAATTCATGATACTGTAGGTGATGGTCAATATGTATTTGCAAGAAATTCCATAGTTCTAGGTTCAAGAGTCGCTCGTGATCTAGGTGGAGTTCAAGTTGGAGATGACGTAAAGTTAAAGTTTGTAGATAGACATGGAGAAGACAAACTCAAACGTTTTGTTGTCACTGGAATTACTTCTTCAGCAGGTGGACAAGGACTAGATGGTAGTGCTGTTGTTCATATTGACACCTTACGTAGCATATTAGGACGAACTGATGAAACTGGTGCTATTCTAGTAAAACTAAATGATCCAACAAAAGCAATAGAGATTAGAGATTTATTTTTGAGATCATTTCCTAATGATGATTTTAAAGCAGAAACAATAGAAGAATCTGCTGAAACACAATTAAGCGGATTTAGATCAGGCATTGCATTGATTAATTTGATTGGTTACTTTGGAATGATGTCTTCTGCTTTTGCTATTGTAACAATCCAGATGATGTTAGTATCAAGCAAGACTCGAGAAATAGGAATCATGCGTGCAATAGGTGCACAAAGAAAAGACATTCTCATCATGTTCATAGTTCAAGGAATGATAATAGGTGCAATAGGTGCAGCAGCAGGCACTGCCCTTGGTTTGGCTTATACTTTCTATGCAAAAGAGACTAAAATGGAGTTCGAAGGAAGTCTTGCCCTTGAAGTCACCTATAATTGGGAAAAAATAATCCAAACTGCTTTGACTTCCTTTGTGCTAGCAATAGTGGCTTCAATATATCCTGCATTTAGAGCAACCAGACTCTTACCAGTGGAGGCGATGAGAGCTGTCTAATGTTGTTTTAGAAGTTAAAAACTTGAATAAAATATACGGTGAGGGAGAAACAGCAGTTAATGCACTAAGAGATGTATCATTTTCAGTCAAAAAGGGAGAACTGCTTCTTATTGTAGGCAGCTCTGGTTCTGGCAAATCTACACTATTGAACATGATCGGATTATTGGACCGTCCAACCAGCGGAAAAGTATTTCTTGATGGAATAGACACAACTACGCTTAACGACAATGAATTGTCCTCTTTTAGGAATTCTAAGCTAGGATTTGTTTTTCAATTTGCAAATTTGTTATCTGATCTAACAGTATTAGAAAATATTCTTCTTCCAAGAAAAATCCAGCGAACTAATGAAAATTCTGTTGATGAAGCAAAAAAATTGCTAAGAACAGTAGGTCTTGAAAAACAAATGAATAATCGTGCAAACAAAATATCTGGTGGGCAAGCTCAGAGAGCAGCTATTGCAAGAGGACTCATTAATAGTCCTTCAATAGTTTTAGCTGACGAACCTACAGGCAACTTGGATTCTGTTACTGCAGAAATAATTGTACAACTTATGAAATCGCTTGCGAAGAAGCTAGGACAGACATTCATTATAGTTACACATGACAAGCACCAATTTAGTGATGTGGATAGAGTCATCACCATAAAAGACGGTCGTGCTTTCGAGGGGGAAGAACAAAGAAGAATAGAGGTAACAGCATCATGACAAAATTGCTTGTGTTACTTGGAATATTTTTTGTCAGTCAACTTTTTGTTATAGATGCACATGCACAGTTTACTAAATCCGATTCTCCATTTGAGAGAGAATTTGCTGACATAAAGTTTCTTGATGCCTACTTTGGTACCTCCGAAGAAAAAATCGAAGTAGAAGCAGGAGACCAGAATGTGCCACTTACAGTAGTTATGGCAAATATAGGAACGCAAGATATTACTGGAATAAAAGGCCAATTATCATTACCTATGGGATTTAGCCCATCTGACGGTAAGGACGCCCTTCTTGTAGCAGACAAAGACGATAACTCCCTTGCAGGTGATGTGTTTTCATTAACATTTTTTGTTAATGTAGATAAGAATCTAAATGTAGGCCAATATCATGGGACCATCAAAGTAGATTATTCTAGACTAAGGGAAACAGGACAAAGAAATGCCTTTTTCAATTTTGATTTCAAACTAACTGGAGATAGTATACTAAACATCAAAGCAGTCGATCCAATATTAACTTCGATAAAAAATAATGCAGTGGTTATAGAAATTTCTAACTTGGGTACAGCACCACTATCAAATGTTGATATTGTTTTGCAAAACACCCAAACCAGTGTTTCATCAACTGCACAATCAGTTACTAATTTGGAAAATGCTGTGTTTGATCAAAATAACTGGGACATTGGAAACATAGATCCAAAATCAAGTAAGCGATTTTCGTTTAACGTATACATTCCAGAAAATCTAAAGGATGAACCACTTCATGCACCAGTAGAGATAATATATTATAATGCACAAGGTGATAAGAAAACAGTTACAAGAACTATTGACTTTTACATTAACGGGCTAATTGATGCATCAATCCACAATGTAGATGTAATCACTTTATCTAAAAAACAGACTGTAATTGGTGAAGTTTTCAACGAAGGTAACGTTGATGGCTTGTTTGCATTTGTTACCTTAGAACCTCTTGGCAACTCTAACATAAAGAAGTCAACTCAGTATATCGATAAACTAGAACCAGATTCTCCTGTACCATTTAATTTTCCACTTGAATTTAACGATGAATCAAAAGAGGGTGAACATGACATACGTATAACTGTGCGATACAAGGACTCTTTACGAAATGAAAATACCATCTCATATGATACAACAATTTTCTACAAAGACATGTCAAAAGAGGAGACAAACAACTTCCAAGATCTTGTCCCATTCATAATTTTAGGTGTGTTAGCTGGAATTGGAGTATTTGTATACACTAGAATAAAAAAGAAAAATAAGAAAACAGCAAATCAAACAAGCTAAAGTTATATTTAGTATAGAAGATTTTTGTTTATGACTTGGGCTGAAATAGAGGTCCCAAAAGAAATCAGACCTTTTATGCTTGAACAGGCCGAAGAAACAAAACTGGGCCAAAAAAACGGTTCAAATAAGCAATATCGATATGGCAACTTGCACATCAGAGAATATGACGATAAATATCTAATCCATATGGATACGGTTGATCCAAGAAAGGATCCCATAGGTCATCTGATATTTGATGCTCCTGAAGTTTTGATTGGTCTTGCAACTGCAGCAATTGGTGGAGAAAAAGTAGCTACACAAATTTATAAAAATCAAAAATCAAAAAATCTTTCTTTAGTTACAGGGTTTCTAGCATCTGTAGCGCTTGGTTATCTTGGATATTCTCTGACAAAAAAGATCAAAAATTTCTAGGAGTAGAACTGTCTTATCAAAATCAAGAACTACCAAGGTTTTTCTCAAACTTATACCACTTATTCTAATACTTCGAAAAGATAGAAGAGAATGGGTTAAAAAAGAAGGAAAGAATATCAAAGTACAAAGATATCAAAAAAATGCACGAAAAGTTCTAAACTCATTTGTTAGTCTTGGCCCAGTTTATATCAAACTTGGTCAATGGCTTTCCTCAAGAGCTGACATTTTGCCACAACCATACATGGAAGAACTTGCAAAATTACAAGATGATGTACCAGCAGCTCCTTTTGAACAAGTTAAACCAATAATAGAAAAAGATCTTGGGCCAATTGAACAAAACTTTGATTATGTCAACACCAATGTCCTTTCTGGGGCATCTCTTGGCCAAGTGTATCTGGCCAAAATAAAAGAAAAAGATGTCATTATCAAGGTACAAAGGCCAAACATTGACAAAATTGTAGAAGAAGACATCAGACTTCTCAAAAAGTTTCTTCCTATTGCAATGAAATTTGTAGATCCAAATTTACGTTATTCTGCAGAAGCAATGTTATCACAATTTATAGAAACAATACATGAAGAAATGGATTACAGAATTGAATCACAAAATCTGAAGACAATCAAAAGAAACATGCGTAATTATCCAAAAGTAATAATTCCTTCCGTGATGGATGATCATTCATCAGAACATGTACTTACAATGGAGTACATACCAGGAATCAAAATAACTAATGTACAAGCTTTAGATGAGGCTGGAATAGATAGAGAACAAATTGTAATCAAGGCTCACAAAGTCTTTTTCACGATGCTTTTACATCACGAAATATTTCATGCAGATCCTCATCCCGGAAACATATCTGTGACAAACGATGGTTCCTTGATTCTTTATGACTTTGGTATGGTAGGAAGACTTGACAACGAAACAAGGCTAAAGCTAATCAGACTGTATCTTTCACTTGTTGAAAAGGATCCTCCAAGAACAGTAAACGCAATGAATGATCTTGGTATGCTCATTCCTGGCTTTAATGCAGGTGTAATAGAAAAAGGAATAGAAATGTCAATCCATGCAATGCATGGAAAAAAACCAGACACCATGGAAGTAAGGGCACTAATGGAGCTTGCAAATAAAACAATGAGCAAATTTCCATTTAAGCTCCCAAAACATTTGGCGCTTTATATGAGAATGGCATCAATCCTTGAAGGAATTTATCTCACCCACAAAGTAAAATTTAGATTCATCAATATTTTGCGAAACATTTTGGAAGAAGAACATCTGATCAAAGATGCATACGTTGAGGAACTAAAGTATTTCATTAACAGATTTGCAAAATCAATTGATGCTACAATATCTATAGCACCAGAACTCAAACGATATCTTGATGAAAATAGATCTTTTCAAAATATGATACCAAAAAATTCTGGAAACATTTTACTTTCTGGGAGTATTCTTTCTTCTGCAGTGTTTGTTGGCTCTGCAGTGTTATATACAACAAATGAATTTGCAGGGCAAGTTGGTATGCTAGGTTCTGTAATTATAATGGTAATGTCTGTACTTCTCAGAAAACGTTAGCTATTCTATTGTTATGTCTTTCCCATTCTTGATGGGGATCTTTAGTGTAAGAACACCATGAAGATATTTAGCTGAACCAACAGCCTCTTCACCTTCTTTAACATCAATTGGAAGTCTAATTTTCTTATCAATTTCATGTGGTCTTTGATGCCAGATCATTGTTCCATCATGGTCTGTCTCTCTTTTTGCATTTATAGAAAGAATGTTTCCATTTATTCTCAATTTGATATCTTTTTTATCAAAACCTGGTAAATCAATTGTAACGATCAGGTTGTCGTTATCTAACATTATGTCTACAGGTGGTAATACAAACTCGTAGAACTCTCTCGATCTATTGCCTATTTCTTTTAAAACTTCTTTTGCCATATAATGTACTAGACCCATCTTTATGTAATAAAGCGTTTTTTTAGTTATAAATGTTGTAGATTCACAATTTATCTAGAACTCCATTAATTACAATTTGATGATAATAGTTTTAGAAGGATTTGACCAAGCAGGCAAAGGGACTCAATCAAGGCTCCTTGCTAAGGCCTTAACTACTAGAAAACTAAAATGCAAAATTTTCAATTTTCCTGATTACTCAACTCCTATAGGAAAAGAAATCAAACACTATCTGAGTGGGAAAAGAAAATTTCCACCACAAGTAATTCATTGTCTTCTTGCTGCAAACAGATGGGAAAAATCAAAAGAGATAGAGGACGCCCTTTCAAAAGACTATGTACTAATAATGAATAGATATTATCAATCAAATCTAGTTTATGGTATCACAAATGGGCTTGAATTAGAATGGTTATCGAATCTCGATGCAGGTCTTCCAAAAGAGGATCTTGTGATAGTTCTTGATGTGAAACCAAAAGAATCTTTTAATCGTAAAAAAATCCAACGTGACAAATTTGAAAAGGACAAAGAGTTTGCACAAAAAATAGTTCGCACTTATCGAACTCTGGCAAAAGAGCTTGGATGGGAAATAATAAACGCATTACAAACCAAGTCACAAGTTCACAAAGATGTAATGGAAGTTGTTCTAAGATACATCAAATAAAGAAATGACAAAAAAATACCTTGAGATAGTTGATCCGATTCATGACTTTATCAGAATTTATGAACCAGAGATTAAAGTAATTGATACATCCATCTTTCAAAGACTACGCAGAATAAGACAGCTTGCAGGTGCACATCTTGTTTATCCCAGTGCACAACATTCAAGGTTTGAACATTCTTTAGGTGTGATGCACATAGCTGGTCAAGCAGCTGATGTGCTCAAAGATAAAGGATTTTTGAATTCAGATGATATAGCAAATCTTAGACTTGGTGGACTCTTACATGATGTTGGTCACGGTCCATTTTCTCATCTTTTTGAGGAAGTTTTACAAAAGAAAAAGAAAATCACGCATGAAGAAATTGGTAAGAAGCTCATACTTCAGACAGAAATCGGAGATTTCCTCTCACAATCTGGTTTTGATAAGAAATTTCTTACACAGCTTGCGTTTGGTAATTCGAAACATCAATTCATGAATGAGATCATATCTGGTGGATTAAGTGCAGACATGATGGATTATCTCCCAAGAGACGGATACTTTACAGGTGCAGAACACGCAAAAATTGATTTTAAAAGAATAGTTCAATCTCTTGGTGTTTACGAAAAAAAACTTTCTCTTGACAGATCATCTCTTTATTCATTTGAATCTATGATGATTTCACGATACCAAATGTTCAAAGCTGTTTACTTTCATAAAACTGTACGATCAGCAGAAGTGATGTTGCTTGAATCAATGAGTCTTGCAGATGATGAACTTGAATTTACTTCATATGATCTTGATAAATACATTCAACTGACAGATGAATTTGTTATATCAAAATTAATAGCACTCCCACCAAAATCTTCCGATCTAAAAAGAGCAAGTAAACTTGCAAAAGACTATCAAAATCGTAGATTACTCAAATGTGTATTTGAAAAAATCCTTACACGTAAAGAAAGATTTAGCACAAAATCATCTGAGATAAAAAAAGAAATTTCTAAAAAATCTAAAGTAGATGAATCTGAGATTTTTATAGATATGTCAACAACTCCAACCATTCCACTAACGCCTTCTAAAAAAGAATCTCAATCAATTATATTGACATCAAAAAAAGGCTCCATGCAAAAGGAAGGATATGAGCTACCAATTTCTGAGATTCCATTAGTGTCTGCAATCTCAGGTTTTATGAACATGTTACGAGTTTATACGGCAGAAAGAAATAGAAAAAAGGTTGAAATTGCAGCGCAGGTCATCCTTGGTGAAAACAAACCATGAAAAAAAGAATCGTAATAAAATTATCGGGAAGATTATTTGGGTTTGATGACTCCAAAATCTTAAAGGATTATGCAACATTTTTTGTGCGAATAAGCAAGTTCTGTCAACCAATCATAGTAGCAGGTGGTGGCAAAATTGCAAGACATTACATTTCTCATGCAAGATCGTCTGGAGCAGACGAATCAACATTAGATGAATTAGGAATCGAAGTATCAAGATTAAATGCAAAACTCTTGATTTATGCTATGCAAGACAAAGCATATCCACATCCTCCAACTAACCTAAAGGAAGTAACACACGCAGCTGATAGTGGTCTTATTGTCATAACTGGCGGTCTACACCCAGGTCAGAGTACAAATGCAACTGCTGCACTTATTGCAGAGAAAGTTCGCGCTTCAATATTTTTGAATGCAACAGATGTAGACGCAATCTATGATTCAGATCCTAATAAAAACAAGAATGCAAAAAAATTCAAGCGTATTGAGCTCACCAAACTTCGTAAGATGCTTGTACATCAAGAATCTATCGCTGGTGGTTATGACTTGATGGATATAGTCGCACTAAAAGTGATTGAAAGATCAAAAATTAAAACGCGAATAATAAAAGCAGATATCAAAACCTTAGAAAAGGCAGTAAAAGGTTCTTCAGAAGGAACTGAAATTATACTAGTTTAACCTTTCCAGTATATTCAGGAATTCCTGCAGCAACGGCTTTTTTCAGAATCTCGCGTGCATCATTTTCTTCTAAAACTTTAGACTGGGCTTTCGCATATCCTTCTTCATCAACTATAACCGTAACCCATCCTTCAGGTTTGTTAACAACTGCAACAAATTCCTGTTCTCCAACTGGAACAAATTTCCCTTCTGACTTTTTTACAGTAAGTGTTAGCATCGCAAATCCTGCGTGATTAAAAAGATTCATTTGAGATTTTCTTGCTCTCTCTTGTCCTATTCTAACTGCCTGATGATACTGCACAAAATTATTTTCTAAAGTTTCGACTATAAGCCTTTTCAACTCAACATTTAAGTGAAGAGTAAAAATTCCTCAAATCATTGAACAGAAAACTTCTAGTTGGAGCAGCAATAGGAATTCTTGCTGTAGTTATAATAGTTGTTTCAATACTGCCTGGTTCAGATTTTTTAAAAAATATAGTACCAAAAGATATTGAACTGCCAGGAAGTCTAAGTACCATCTCTTCAGACCTCAAACCGTTAGCTGTTCAACTAAACGACATTTCTGTTTTATCAGTCTCTGAAAAAGAAGCTATATTGGAATTAAAATTTGATGTTTCGAATCCAAATAATAAACCAATCTTACTAGAAATGATAAGTTTTAATATTTTTGAAAACGATATTAAAGTGGGATATGGGGAAATTGGAGAAAGGCTTTCTGGACAGTATGCGAGTTCTAATTACTACACAGTTTTATCTGGTTCCTCACTTATAGTGCACGACAAAATACCACTAAAAAACACTGGAAATAATCCAGAATTTTGGTTAACACTACAACAAGGTACTCCAGAATGGAGGATCAAAGGTGAGGCATTCTATAGCACCACATCTGCATTTAGTGGCTTGGCAGATTCTACAGTTTTTGATTTTACTAAATAAAAATCATCTTATATCATAAAATTTCAAAATTTAGATTATTTGTATAAAGTGAAACTTATTTAGATAAATCATATAAGATTCTAGGAAGGAGGTTCCTTAACATGGCAGACTTAATGATAGCATATGAAATAACTGCAGGCGTCTTCGTTGCCTTTGGTGTGTTGTTATTTGCAGCACGTGGCAAAGGTCACAAGACTGTAATTGATAGCCCAGCATAGGGGGAACGAATTCCCTTCTGAACTTTTTTACTCCTCTTGATTCTTAAAACCTAGTAAAGATTCTATTGAAAAACTCACTGCCTTTTTCTCTTTAATATAACATTTTTCATAGTATTGGCAAGTATTGCACTCTGATGATGGTTCTAGGACAGGAATTTTTTTCTCTTCAAGTAAGTTTTTCAAAATTCTAACTCTACGTATAGATTCTTCAAACATCTTGTTTTCTCGAATCATAAAAAATGATACTTCGTCGCCGTTTTCGGCAAAGTACAATACGATGCCATCTGTTTTATTAAGAATCCATAGACATGCATTTAGATATAACGCATCACTGGGAACCAGTTTTTCTGGTGGTTTTGGAACTGGACGAAAGATTATGACTACGTCATCAACTATCATATCAGCATAAATCTTTAGTTTGATGTCATCTACGGCGAATTCTCCCTGCACTGAGCTATATGGCGTTTTTTTCATCAACTCTCTAAAAATATCCGAAAATCTCAATCCCTTCTGTTCGAGGGGATCCACTCTGTCAAAATATGAACGACGTAAGCATCTTACAACTTCAGAAAAATGTATTATTTTGTTATCCTTTTCAGTTTCTGGTTTTATATCATGACTAAGGTGTTCAATGACATCTGTAATAATACGCCTGTAATTTCTATCTCCCATCAAGGTGACTATTCTTGGAGACCTGTCTATAATATATTTAGCTCATTATTTGTAAAAGTCCCTTTGATATCTTTTCAGAATAAGCAAGACCTACAAAGTGTAGTCCAAAACCAACCACAGTGCCTAACAGAATGTTTCCTGTGGAAAAATATATTCCCATGAATATGATAAGGGAAGGAATTGTGAGTATCAAAGCAAGGAATGTACTAACCCATACTGTGTTAATTATTACCTCAACTGTCAACTCTTGTTTTTTTCCAAACATTTTGCTTAGTTCGAGTCTACGTGGTAATACGTGGTTATTAGAAACTAAACTTTTTTGATCAGACAATCTATTTCATAGATTAATTATAAAAAATAGATTATAAATTTACGTAATATAATATTTTTTTTAAAAATTTTCTACAACACTAATATTGTATT
>CAYGLP010000018.1:0-16561 GCA_964350965.1 uncultured Nitrosopumilaceae archaeon
GCCTTTTCTAGCACGGACTTGGCTTCTGCTGCCGTATTTTCTTTAGTTGATTTTTCAAATTCTCTAAGTTGTTCTTGGAATTTCGTTACTTCACTTAATTTATCTATTTTTACTTCAGATTTTACTTTCTCAATGCTCTGTAGAATTCCTGTTGTATCAGATGATGCTTTTTCCAAAATTAGTTTTTGATATGCATCTGAACGCTCTCTAGAATTTTTCATTCCTAAGAGTATTTTTTCTACTTTTGCCTTTGCTTCTAGTCTTGCTTGTGCCAGCATACTTCTTTTTTCTGCTTCAATTTTCTCTAGATCGGCTTTTGCTTCTGCTTCAGCTTTCGCTTTAGCTGTCTCCTTTTCAGCCTCTGCTTTCTCTTCCAATAGTTTTGCATAGTCTTTTGCTTTTTCATGCATTATTGCAGCTTCTACTGGATCGTCTATGTCTATTTCAGACTTGAATTTCTCTATGTTTTGTAGAACATTTTCTTTAGCTAAAAGTACTTTTTCCATGATCATTTTTTTGTAATTTTCAGTTTCTATCTTGGAAGCTTTAGTAGATTCCCTTAAGTTTTCAATCTCTGCTTTTGCCTTTTCTCTTGCTTCTTCTAGCGATGTTTTAATTTTTTCTTTTTCTATGGCGTTTAGTTTTGCCTGTTTTGCTACTTCAGCTTTTTCTCTAATTTCTTTTTCATATGCATCTGATCTATCTTTTGCATCTTTGATATCTTTTCGTGCTTTTTCCAATTGTTCTATACTAATCTTTGTTGATGAATCATTCTCAGTCGAATTATCGTTTTGTGCAATAGCTAAATTTGATGATGAAGTGATAACACCAATTAGCAGTATCAAGACAACCAGAATAGATAATGATCTCAAATTCGCATTTTTTCGTCCAATTTTATCAAAAAGCCTTTAGCGTTAAATCTGTGAACCACATTATCTATTATTGTAACCCTGTTTACTATTACATATTAAGACAGGCATAGTTCTATGATTTTAGCGTATTTTTAGACACGAGTGAATAACATATGGTTTTAGTCAGCCCCTAGCCTTCCTTTTTTGGCTGTATTTATTTTTTTCTTCAATCGTTTTTGTGTCTACATCTTTCGCAGATTTTGTCTTTTCTATTGTTTTTCTATTCTAGTTTGTTTTTGCCATTTGCTTTGTCTTTAAGATCTTTTGTATCTGTCTTTGCTTTTTCCATAGCAGACTAGATCTCTGCTTTAGTTTTTTTCATTCCAGATTCTAACTCTCCTTTTTTGCAACATTTTCTTTGCCTCTTCTAGGATTTTTTTCAGGTTGAATATAATTTTGAGCAAAAGCTGAATTCATTAATGATTGACTCGCTATTACGCTTAATAATGCAAAAATTTTAACTAGTCATAAATTCATGTTTATATGTATTTGAATATGGTCATTTTTTCAGAATTTGGTAGATCTGAGACCATAGCAAAATTATACAACGGATAAGATTTTTTGTATTGTTTCATGAAACTCCATGCCACATCATGTGTTTTAAAGTCAGTTCTTAATCCATCTATTTTAGATGCATTTCCAAACACATCATACGCAACTACTGAATAGTGTTGTGGTTTTTTGTGCGGTTTTGCCTTTAAAAGCCAAGATACTGCAAAAACAAATACGGCCATCATTACTATTACCGTTCCAAATTCCTTGAAAAACTGTACAACTATTTCAGGGATTGTATATCCAAACAATGTATAGACAAAATGTGAAAACGCCATTACTGCGCTACCGGCAAGCAAGAATACTTTAAAATCAATGAGTTGTGATGTTATTTTCATACTAAGTAGTAATAACTACCCACATTTATCTATTAAAAACTATATACAGAAATATCAAACTCTAGTAATCAAACTGTATGCAGCTTCTTGGCAGACTTGAGATCAAGTCAAAAGAAAGGATCATCAAATTCCTAAATGAGCAAGATACGGGCAGAATATGTAGTACTGACAAGGATGGGTACCCGCAGGTGATTCCTATGAATTTTGTCCATACAAATGATGTAATTTACATGCATTCTCATACAAAAGGCGAAAAGATTGAAAACATAAAAAGAAACAACAAAGTTGGTTTTGAGGTCGATAAAAGCATAGAATTCCTTCCTTCATATTTTACTGATCCTTCAGATGCATCACAAGCAGACACCCTATACATTAGCGTCGTGATAAAGGGAATTGCCGCTTTAGTGTCAGATAAAAACGAAAAAACACTTGCTCTCAATGCACTCATGAAAAAGTATCAGCCGGAAGGAGGATATGAGGGCATGAGATCAGATATGAAAGTCATAGACGAAGTTGCGATAATCAAAGTTATCCCTACTACGATGCGTGGAAAATACAAAATAGGTCAGCATTGGGACAGAAAGACTCGTCTTGATCTTGCCAAAAAAATTTTAGAACGAAATACACCTACTGCTAAAAACACGCTTGAAATTATGGGAATCAGACAAACAAAAAATGGACTAGAAGTATCAGAAGATCCTCTTTGGTAGGCATAGTAAAATTACCATTGCTTTAAATTTCGTTTTTAACAATTTTTGGTGTGCTACAAAGTCAAAGCTTTGAGATATCATCTGAATTTCGGCCTACAGGTGATCAGCCTCAAGCAATAGATCTATTAGTGGAAGGAGTCAGAAAAAAGAAAATTCAGACGCTGCTTGGTGTAACAGGAAGTGGAAAAACATTCACTGTTGCAAATGTCATACAAAAAATGGGAAAAAACACATTAGTCATATCCCATAATAAGACTCTAGCTGCACAACTTTATTCTGAATTAAAACAGTTTTTTCCAAAAAATAATGTTGGATATTTTGTTAGCTATTATGATTATTATCAACCAGAAAGTTACATTCCACAAACAGATACCTACATAGAAAAAGATACACAGATAAATGAAAAAATAGAAAAAATGCGTCTTGAGGCAACTGCAATGCTTCTTTCTGGAGAGCCAACTGTCATAATTGCAACTGTGTCGTGCATCTATTCGCTTGGTTCTCCACGTGATTGGGAGTCAATGTCAATTAGTATTGAAAAAGGTCTGATTTCGAGTCGCTCTAGTCTAATTAAAAAGCTCGTCAATGCGAGATATGAGAGAAACGATACTGAACTGGTCTCAGGAAGATTCAGAATAAAGGGAGATACTATCGATATCATTCCTGCATATTCAGATGACATAATACGAATATCCATGTTTGGTGATGAGATAGAAAAAATATCAATTCATGATCCAGTTTCATTAAAGGAAAAGAAAACCATTCCGCAAATTAAGATATTTCCTGCAAAACATTATCTTGTTGCAGATGATGCAAGACAGATTGCAGTAAATTCAATTAAAAACGAACTCAGGCAGAGACTACCGGAGCTTAGAGAATTAGAAAGGCAACGCCTTGAAATGCGAACAAACTTTGATCTTGAAATGATAGAAGAACTAGGATATTGTTCTGGTATTGAAAATTATTCAAGGCACTTTGATGGAAGAAAGTCAGGAGAACCAGCATTTTGCTTACTTGACTTTTTTGGGGATGATTTCTTACTTGTAATAGACGAATCACATGTCACCTTACCACAGCTTCATGGAATGTACAAAGGTGATTATTCACGCAAAAAGTCACTGATAGATCATGGGTTTAGACTACCAAGTGCTTTTGATAACAGGCCATTAAAGTTTGAAGAGTTTGAAAAATACGTAAAAAATACAATCTTTGTATCTGCAACTCCGGGGGATTACGAACGCAAAAAAAGTTTTCAAATAGTTGAACAGTTAATTCGTCCTACAGGGCTGGTTGACCCTCAAGTTGAGATAAGAAGCACCAAAAACCAGATGGATAACTTGGTATCAGAAATCAAAAAAAGAGTAGAAAAAGACCAACGTGTTCTTGTTACTACCCTTACAAAACGCATGGCAGAAGACCTTGCAGAATACCTGTCCAAAAAACAAGTAAAGGTAAGATACTTACATTCTGAAATTGAAAATCTCCAGAGAACTGAACTAATACGACAATTACGCCTTGGCGAGTTTAATGTACTTGTAGGCATAAACCTACTGCGAGAAGGACTAGACATACCGGAAGTCTCCCTCGTTGCCATACTAGACGCTGACAAGGAAGGTTTTCTTAGAAACATAACTAGTCTTATCCAGACTTTTGGAAGAGCTGCAAGAAACATTGACGGTACGGTAATAATGTATGCAGATTTCACAACAAAATCAATGAATCTTGCAATTACAGAAACAGAAAGGAGGAGGAAGAAACAAATTTCTTATAACAAAAATATGAGAATCACACCAAGCACAATTGTAAAAGCAATACCACAAATGACTGTAAAACTAGATGAGATAAATCACATGTCACAACATGATTTAATCAAATATGCAATTGAAACAGAAGATATGATGAAAAGATTTGCAGAAGATCTTGACTTTGAACGGGCCATAGAACATCGTGAAAAACTTGTTCAAATTCATAAGGTGCTAAAAAAATGAATGATAAACTGATAATTCGTGGAGCAAGGGAACATAATCTAAAAAATATTAACCTTGATATCCCAAAGAATAAACTTGTTGTAATTAGTGGACTTTCTGGTTCTGGCAAGTCTACACTTGCATTTGACACAATCTATGCAGAAGGTCAAAGAAGATATGTAGAATCATTATCAGCTTATGCTCGCCAATTTTTAGAAATGATGGACAAACCAGATCTTGATTCAATTGATGGTTTATCACCTGCAATTTCAATACAACAAAAAACTACAAGTAAAAATCCACGTTCTACTGTTGGAACCATAACAGAAATCTATGACTATCTAAGGCTGCTTTATGCTAGAATAGGAATTCCACACTGTACAAAATGTGGAAGACGTATCTCTAATCAATCTGCTGAATCAATTTGTGAGTCAATCTTAAAGGAATCAGATGGTAAAAACATAATGGTACTTGCACCTCTAATTAGAAGAAAAAAAGGAACGTATGAGAAGCTCTTTGAGCAAGTAAAAAAATCAGGATATTCTAGAATCCGAGTAGACAAAGCGATAATTGAATTAAATAGCGAGATGCCAATTCTTGATAAACAGAAATGGCATGACATAGAGATAGTTGTGGACAGAATAAAGGCATCAAAAGAAGAAAAAAGTAGATTATTTGAGGCTGTTCAGAACGCGCTAAAGGCAACAAAAGGAACTGTTCTGATTTCAGGAAACGATGAACACATATTTTCACAAAATAACGCGTGTCCACATTGTGGAATTACAATAGGGGAACTAGAACCAAGGACGTTTTCATTCAACTCTCCTTTTGGTGCATGTAAGATGTGCCATGGCCTTGGAGTTAAGATGGAGTTTGATCAGGATTTACTAATTCCAGACAAATCAAAATCAATACTTGATGGTGCAATTGTGCCATGGTCAGGTAGGTTTTCCTCATTTAGAAGACAAACACTCAGGGATGTTGGTAAGAAATTTGGCTTTAATCTTATGACGCCAATGAACAAGATGACGCCAAAGCAGATGCAAGTCATTTTGTATGGTACTGAGGAAGTAGTACAGTTTTCCTATGAATCGCAAACAACTGATTCAAAGTGGCAATATGCGAATAGTTTCAGCGGGGTCATACCCAGCCTACAACGTAATTTTGTTGAGACAGATTCAGAATCTAAAAGAGAAGAAATTAGCAAGTTTATGCGTGAAACTCCATGTGGTTCATGTAAAGGAAGAAAGCTCAAAGATGAAGCATTAGCTGTCAAAATTAATTCCATATCAATAATGGATGTATGTGATCTTTCAATTGATACATGTTATGACTTTGTACAAAATCTCAAACTGACTGAAACAGAAAAATACATTGCAAAAGCAGTTCTAAAAGAAATCCTCTCAAGATTAGAGTTTTTGAAAAACGTTGGTCTGAATTATCTTACGTTAAACAGGGTCAGCGCTACCTTATCTGGGGGAGAATCACAAAGGATTAGACTTGCAACTCAGATAGGTTCCAATCTAACAGGAGTACTATACGTTCTTGACGAACCTACAATTGGTTTACATCAAAGGGATAATGCCAAGCTCATAAAAACACTAACCAAACTACGTGATCTTGGAAACACCATACTTGTAGTTGAACACGATGAAGAAGTTATTCGAAATTCTGATTGGATAATAGATCTTGGGCCAGGTGCCGGAATTCATGGAGGAAATGTGGTCTTCGAGGGAACAATAAAAGAGATTCTAAATGATCACAAATCAGTCACTGCCAGATATCTAAAAAACCATGATTCAATAAAGCTTGTAAAAAAGACTCGAAAGCAGAAAGGAAAATTGGTTGTAAAAGGAGCAGCAGAAAACAATCTCAAAAAAATTGATATTGAGTTTCCTTTAGGAATGATGATTACAGTTACAGGAGTATCAGGTTCTGGAAAATCTACCCTTGTAAATGACATTTTATACAAAGCACTTGCCACACACTTTTACGCTTCAACAGAAAGACCCGGAAAACACAAAGAAATACTCGGAACAGAGCACATTGACAAAGTAATAGGAATTGATCAGTCCCCAATTGGTAGAACGCCAAGATCAAATCCTGCTACATATATTGGTGCATTTACTCCAATTCGTGAACTTTATGCAAATACTGAAACGTCAAAGGAAAGAGGATATACACCAGGTCAATTCTCTTTTAATGTAGCAGACGGTAGATGCTTTGCGTGTGAAGGAGATGGTGTAAAAAAGATAGAGATGCAATTTTTGTCAGATGTCTATGTTATGTGCGATGAATGCAAAGGAAAGCGTTACAATTCGGAAACACTCTCCGTTCTTTACAAGGGAAAAAACATTTCAGATATTCTCTCCATGACAGTTGATGAGGCACTTGAATTTTTTGTAAACATACCTTCAATTCAAAGAAAGTTGCAAACAATTGCTGATGTAGGGCTTGGATACATCAAGCTTGGACAAGCTGCAACTACATTATCAGGTGGAGAAGCGCAAAGAGTAAAACTTGCAGCTGAGCTTTCAAAAAGAGATACTGGAAAGACAGTTTACATCCTAGATGAACCTACGACAGGTCTACATTTTGCTGATGTGCAAAAGCTACTTGATGTTTTAAACAGATTGGCGAATCTTGGAAATACTGTAATCATAATAGAACACAACATGGATGTGATAAAAAACTCGGATTGGATAATAGATTTGGGGCCTGAAGGAGGGGACGAGGGCGGACAAGTTGTTGCCTGCGGTACACCAGAACAAATAGCCCAAAACTCAAAAAGCTATACTGGCCAATATCTCAAAAAGATTCTAAATCTTGCTAATACATCACTCCAAACTATAGAAACTAATCTTCAAATCCAATAAAATAGGCAAGTGGTGGGAATATACAAAAAATGCTAAAAAGCCTCTTTTGTATATTGCTTTTTGTTTTAACACTTATTTTTGCTACCATACATACCAAAAACATTGATCCCAAAACCCATTGTAGCAAGTGTATTTGATCATTCAAAAATAGCAATCCCTTCACATTATGGAATTTACCTAATGAAGGACATAGATGACAAAATCATTTACATCGGAAAGGCAAAAAACCTCAAAAATCGTGTAAAGTCATACTTTACCAAAAACCAAAATTACAAAACAAAAAAGCTTGTTCAAAAAATTCACGATATTGAATTCATTTTAACAGATAACGAAAGTGAAGCGTTTTTGTTAGAAGCAAATATGATAAAGCGATACAGGCCTATGTATAACATAGAGCTCAAGGATCAGCAGCGCTACACCTACCTTAGAATAACAAACGAGGAATATCCACGTCTCTTAGTAGCAAGACGAACAAGAACGGGCGAATTTATTGGTGGAGGCAGAATTTATGGCCCATTTACTTATGGAAGCTCAAAGATGCTGTCAGCTGGGTTGTTGCGTAAGACATTCAAAATAAGAATTTGTAAAAAACTCCCAAAAGAGGCATGCCTAGAATATCATCTTGGAAATTGTGAAGCACCGTGTCAGTTTAACAAAGCACAAAAAAGATATGCACAACATGTTGAAGAACTAGAATCAATTCTAAGAGGAAAAGAAAAGCTAGCAGATTTTCAAAAAAAACTTGAAAACGAAATGAAAGAATCATCTGCAGCGCAACAATACGAAAAGGCAAAAGAAATTCATGATACATTGCAGAGACTACAAAATCTACAAACAAGACAAAAAATGGAAGTGACAAGAAACTATGATGAAGAGTACTTTGGAATAAAAGTAAAGGAACAGGCAGCTCTTGTTATGAGTTTAAGACAAGTTAACGGCGTAATCAAAGATAGAAACAGATTTTCTTTCGATCTTGTTGGGGACAATTCATTTTCAAGCTTTCTATCCCAATATTATAGCACAAATTCAATTCCAAAATTCATTGTAACAAATAAAATTCCAGAGAGAAAAGAGATTTTAGAAGAGATATTTTCTCGTGCAACAGGTCTCAGAGTCAACATAATTGTTCCTACAAGTGGCAAAAGAAAGGAAATGATTGATCTTATTATGAGAAATATTACATTATATCATTCAAAAGGTGCAGACCCGGCACTTGTTGAACTACAAGAGAAGCTTAACCTTTCTGAGATTCCAAAAATAATAGAATGTTTTGATATTTCAAATCATGGTGCAGACTATGCTGTTGGTTCTATGTCTAAATTCGTGGATGGAAAGCCCTCTAAATCAGAATATAGAAAATTTAGAATCAAAACTGTTGAGGGAAGAAATGATTATGCAATGATTCAAGAGGTAATAAAACGGCGCTACCTCAAGTTAAGAATAGAGAAAGCAATCATGCCCGATCTCATACTCATAGATGGCGGCAAAGGGCAACTCGGTGCAGCTTTAGATGCATTAAAAAATGTTGGAATAGATATTCCATGTATTTCATTAGCTAAAGAAAATGAGGAGATCTATTTGCCAAAGATAAAAGAGCCAATCATAATTCCAAAAGAGAATCACGCGTTGAAAATTTTGCAATATGCACGAGATGAAGCGCATAGATTTGGCATTTCATACAACAGAGCATTGCGTAAGATCTAGTCATATAATTAGAAATAATCGTCAAGGGATTCTTCGCGTAATGGCTGTGCGTCAACCCCCATTTTTACAAGATCATTTGCAAATTCTTCAACAAATCCATGCACTGTGTAAACTTTTTCAGGTTGTGCTTTTTTTACAAGATCAACAAGATCATTGTAATCACAATGATCACTGAGTACAATAGAATAATCATGTTGCCTTGCAAATGAATATCTATTAGATTGTGCCCAACCACTAAATCCTATTGTTATTGCATTATATTTTGATTTCATATAATTTACAAAATGACTTTTGCTGCCCATACTTGGTGCAATCATTACCCATGGTTTTTTGTCAAGTAAGCCGCTTTTTTCAGCCTCGGTGTGTCCTATAACATCCTTTAGATTAACTCCAAAAGTTCGATGTAAATCATTTATTTGTTTAACAGAGTCATGATAGTAAAGAGGATCCCAATTGCCAAATAGGTATGAGAGAGTTTGCGCTTTACCAAGTTCATACCCATGTAAAATTACTGGCCTTCCCTTTGAATACATTTCAGATATTATGCCATTTACTTTTTTTACTGTCTCTTCTACTTGTGGAAAAACAAATTCTGGTATGCCAAACGTAGATTCTGTAATGAGTGTTTTACATTTTGGTACTTTAGCGCCTTTTAGAAATCCTCTATCACGTGTACAAACGTCTCCAGTGTAAAATACATCATCAAACAAAAGACCACGTGCACCTAAGATGTGCCCAGCATCAATCATTGAAAAATTCTTAAATTCTTCTACAAAATTATCTAGATAGTAACCACGAAGTTTTGCTATCTCGCTTGTTGGTTTTGTAGTTAGCAAAAGACCACCATTTTGATTATGTAAATGATCCATATGCGCATGTGACACAAATGAAATTCCTTTGTTTACTGCTCGCTTTGGATCAAGATGAACTTGCATGTCTTTTTGTGTGACAACGATTCCTGTTCTGGTCATCCTAATTCTTGCTGGCAAATCCAAACTCACAACAAATAGATAGGATATAAATTTCTGGATTGATCGAATCTTAGCTAATAGAAAATTATTTTCTTTGTTTTACTAATACAGTTAGATCGAGTGAACAGTATGTAACTACCAAGAATTAACATGGAATCCACAATATCTGAAGAATCATTTTAGGATGAACCGACCATAAATGAGTTAAGAGGCAAATTTAAACAAGATCAAATTTAACAAAACACTTTACATATGAAAATTAGCTGTAAGAAATTATATCAGCTCATCTATGTTTTCATATGGATCTTTGATGTGACTTTTGAATATCCTAATGTGATGATGTACACCAAATGAAAATAAGAGATACTGCCAGAGGAATAACAAGTCCACTGGATGACCAGTGTAATACGAATCATCTATTGTGAGCATTAGGAAACCTGTATCTGCAACTACATTGAGTATAATTGCAGCACAAATTACTGTCCATAGAATATTTGCTTCTCCTTTAAAAAATAGGGAGATCCCTATCAATGCTGGACATAAGATTATGGCATCCAAAATAGGATAGCTTGATGCCAATACAATTTCAAAATTATTTTCTGAGGAGCTATTTTCATATACTAAGATAATTGTTGGTATAAATAATGCAATAGAAACGAGAGATGTAGCAATTATGAGTTTTCTTGAAATTGCTTTTCTTAACGGTAACAAGTAAAATATTGAAAATGCAAATAAAAATGGATAACCAGCAATATAGAAAAAATCAGCAACAGATGGCCACGGATCTATATGATATATCAATTCATAAACTATCCAAATTTGTTCTGCAGTAAACCATAACACAGCAAGTAATGCAAATAGAATCCAAGCTTTTCCATGTTTTCCAGATGTTCGAAACCTTGTAGATAGGATTATTGATAGAATCACCATAGCTCCTGGTACAGGTACGTATAGCAAATTTGTAATGAGAGTTCTAGTTTCGTCAGAAAGAAAATTTGCATACAACATTATGAAACCGGTGGCTAATAGTGAGAATAACAGAAATTTGTGTGAGTTTATTTTTTCTAAACGTGTTTGCATGTCAGCCACTAATGATTTTAATAAATTCATCAATGGATTTTTGATAAGAAAATTCTGCCAAATGATCCGTTATTTTATCAACTATAGTTTTATAGGAATTTCCATACATTTCTTTTAATATTTGATTGAGATATTCAGGGTGGTCGCTGCAGTCAGGAATGTAACAGTTGTAATTCTTGAGTAGTTTTTTAGTAAATGTATCAAGAACTGGTTTTCCCATATCAAGAAGAACTTTTTCTATGGTTATTGCGACTATGGCCTTTTTAATTTGGCTATCTGTTATGTCCACAGGCTAAATCATCAATTGTTATTTAAAAAGCCTATATGAATTATGATGTGTAAAGTAAAAGCATGTAATTTTTTACAGGTATCATGTGCATTATCATAAATTTCTTATCATGTATCTCTCTAAAGGCATGTTTTGAATTAGTTACGCCATCTTTATTTGAATGTAAAATTAGTTTTTTATATTGATCAATCTTGCCATCCTAATTTCAGGACTAGGAAGCAATATGGAGTATATTTTAAGATCAATAAAAAAAGATAAGATTCCAATAATACCATCAATAGTTATTTCAAACAAACCTGATGCAAAAGGACTCTATATTGCAAAAAGACGTGGTGTAAAGACCGAAGTAATAGAATCACAGGGAATCAAAGGTGGAAGCTGGGAATATGATAAAAAAATTGTAGTACTTTTGGAAAAATATAATGTGACTCCAAAAAATGGGCTTGTCTGCCTTGCTGGATTTATGCGGATAATGAGTCCGGAATTTATTAGACATTTCAAAGGAAGAATCATGAATATCCATCCTGCAATCTTACCTTCGTTTCCAGGGCTTCATTCACAAAAACAGGCACTTGATCATGGAGTAAAATATTCAGGATGTACAGTTCACTTTGTTGACGAAGGTGTAGATACAGGTCCGATAATCCTACAAGCAGTTGTTAGAGTAAAAAACGATGATAGTGAAGCGACATTATCAAAAAGAATTCTTGCAAAAGAACACAAAATTTATCCAGAAGCTGTCAAACTTTTTGCAGAAGGAAGAATTAAGATAATAGGTAGAAAAATAATAATTTCTTAAGAATCAGGACCACCAAAAAAATATAACACTACAAGTTCCTTCTTATTTCCATGAAATTTGTGGTCCATGTTTTTGCCAACAAAGAATGCTTTTGCTTCTGATACAGGATAATCTTTTCCAGATATATTGAGAAATCCATCTCCTCGCACAATATAATAAATTTCATCACTCTCATGTGTAGATTGTGTGTCTTCCTCGCCTGGTTCTAATCTTAAGATTCCAGCAGCCAAGTTATCCTTATTGATAAAAGTATGAAAGTAAGATGTGCTTTTTGCAATGTTTCTTAGGTATTCATTTGTATCAAACTCAATTTTCATATGCTCATTCATTCAATATTTTACCATATTAACAACTTTCTACGAGCCTACATGTGTTTTTATTTTTGATTCAAACTTTGCAATAAGCTGGCTTATCTTGGAGTTTTTACTGTCATCTTTTCTTAACAGATAATAGAGTTCCTCAGTGGCTGCATGATAATCCACACCTATGGTTTGAGCAAGATACAATGCCAAATAGCTTAGAAGCAGTTTTCGAAGTATTATTTGATGTGATGACGTGATAAGATCTGATGTCAATTCATCTAAAACATTAGAAAAATATACTTCTAGATAGTTGTCCTTTGATTCCCTTTCCCTTAGTGCAAAAGAACTACCAAGTTGTCTTTCGTTCATGTGTATCTGTTCTACTATGTCAATGAATTCTCGATTTAGATCAGAATCATGAGTAAGAATCTCAGAAAGCAGATCAGCAGAGTTTTGTTCTGAGCTTTCAAGATTTTCTTTTAATGTAAAGATCATGTGGCATGCAACACAGCCACCATGTAGGTCAACTCTGTGTTCTTTGATTTTATCTAATTCTTTTCTAATGAAATCTGAAGACACATCATGTTCCATCAATGTTCATATCTCTTTGTACATAATTAAGAATATTCCAAAGATTAAATATCCTACACAGTACACAAGCTTGTGACAGGACAAAAAATTGACGGTGTTGTAGTTGCAAATTCAGTCAAAGATAGAGTAAGAAAGGCAGTAGAAACACTAAAGACGGAAGGAATCACGCCATGTCTTGCAACAGTGCTTGTTGGTAAGAATCTAGCTTCTGCTACATATGTGAAAAACAAACAAAAGGCATGTACTGATGTGGGAATGATAACAAAAGATCATGTACTTCCAGAATCATTTTCACAGCAAGAAATGAATTCACTTGTAGATTTGTTAAACAAAGATGATTCAGTACATGGCATTCTGATTCAATTACCACTACCAAAACAACTAGATGAATTTTCAACAATATCAAGAATTTCTCCAATAAAAGACGTAGACGGTTTGACTCCATATAGTGCAGGTCTTTTGGCAGCTGGTAAAGCAATCCTAAAGCCATGCACGCCGTCAGGGATTATGGAGATGTTTGATTATTACAACATAGACTTGACAGGAAAACATGTAGTGATGGTTAACAGAAGCAATCTTGTCGGTAAACCGTTATACCATCTTTTACTTGAAAAAAATGCCACCGTTACTACATGTCATTCTAAAACAAAAAACCTTCAAGAACACTGCCAAAAAGCAGACGTTATAATCACAGCAATAGGCGACAGAACAAAGTTTGTTCTTACTGCTGACATGATAAAAAAAGGAGCTATTGTTATTGATGTTGGCATAAGTAGGCAGAATGGAAAAATTGTTGGAGATACAGATTATGATGAGATAATAAAGAAAGCGTCTTATGCTACACCCGTACCAGGCGGAGTTGGTCCTATGACAGTTGCGATGCTTTTAAAAAATACAGTTATGGCATCTTCTATTAGCAAGGGATTTGTCTCAGGTTGAAAAGGCAAGGTTGCGAAAGCAACTTTTAGATGCAAGGGATTCTTTATCGCTAGACTTTATCAACATAACAAGTAAACAGATACAAGACAATCTAAGAAAAATAGACTTTTTTAGAAATGCAAAGAGTGTAGGGGCATATTATTCGATAGGAAGCGAAGTAAGGACTATAGACACATTACAAGAGATATTAAAAGCCGGAAAAGAATTGTCCTTGCCAAAAGTTGTCAAAAAAGATCTCGTATTCAAAAAAATAAATGGTCTTTCAGATCTTGAACAAGGAAACTTTTCTGTTATGGAACCAAAAGAAGATTGTGAGGATGTAAAAAAAATCGATGTGATAATAGTTCCTGCAATAGCACTTACAAGAGACGGACATAGACTTGGATATGGTTTTGGGTATTATGATAGATATCTTTCAGGGAAAAAATCAAAGACGGTTGCTTTGAGTTATGCTAAACAAATAATCAAATCATTTACGCACTCAGATCATGATGTAAGAATCGATTGCATGGTTACAGAAGACGAAGTCATCATGTCAAAGGGCAAGTAGACCCTTTTTACCAATGTCTTTTCTAAAGTATTTGCTCGGCCAAGAAATTTTTTCAACTCTAAAATAAGCGTTATAGATTGCAGAGTTCAGCGTATCGCCTAATGCGGTAACACCAAGAACTCTACCACCACTTGTGAGTACTTTACCGTCATCACGTCTTGTTCCTGCATGAAACACAAACGAGTCTTTATCTTGCAAATCAAGACCAGTAATCTCCTCATTTTTAGGATATGAGCCAGGGTATCCTTTTGATGCAAGCACTACACAAACAGCACTTTGTTTTTTCCATGAGATAGGAGGTAGTTTCGAGAGAGTCCCATCTATACTAGCATTAATGTATTCATACAAATCAGAATCCATACACATCATAATTGGCTGACATTCGGGATCTCCCATTCTTGCATTATATTCTAAAACATATGGCTTTCCATCCTTTAACATTATTCCAGCATACAGGAATCCTTTGAACCGATTACCTTCTTTTTTCATAGAATCAATTGTTTTGTTAATTACATTTTTCTGAATTGTTTCTGCCAAAGATTCGTTAATCACTGGCGTGGGGGAATACGCTCCCATCCCTCCAGTGTTTGGACCTTTATCATCATCATAGATTCTTTTATGATCTTGGCTTGTTGCCATAGGGATAGCTGTGTCTCCATCCGAAAGCGCAATGTATGATGCTTCTATTCCATCAATTCTTTCTTCTAAAATTATTCTAGAGCCTGCGCTACCAAAGATTTTGTCAATCAACATCGTATCTATTGCAGAAATTGCTTCGTTTGTATTGCTACAAACTATGACGCCTTTTCCAGCTGCAAGACCATCTGCTTTTACTACAAGTGGATGATCAACTGACTTTGCATATTCTTTAGCTTCTTTTGCATCATCAAAAATTTCAAATTGTGCTGTAAAAATTCCATTTCTTTTCATAAAGTTTTTTGCCCAAACCTTGCTTGATTCAAGTTGTGCAGCCATTTTCGTAGGCCCAAATATTTTTAGATCTTTTTTTGCAAATTCATCAACTATGCCTAAAGATAATGGTGATTCTGGTCCTACTACAGTTATACAGTTTTTTTCAGAGGCAAACTTTGCTAGATTGTCAATGTCTTCAATGAATATTGGCACGTTATTATCTGTGCCACCATTGCCTGGCGCAAAGTATACTTTGCCAACTTGTTTGCTTTGAGAGAGTTTCCAGCCAAGAGCATGTTCCCGTCCACCCGAACCAACAACTAAAACGTCTGTCAATAAACTGCCTTTTCTTATCTTGTATATAATCCAAGATTGATTTTAGAAATATTGATTAATGTTGTATTCTAATCATGACAAATGAGCCAAATAGACAATCAAAAACAAGTCTATCTTTTCGTCCATGGCAGAATGGATCTTGAATCTGCGGCAATCAATGCGTTAGTATCAAATGGTTTTTCAAAAGACAAGATAGCACATGCTAGCCCAGACAAAGTTGGAAACGTAGGGGATTACATGGCCATGCTTTGGATGCCACCAAATCCAGATCATATCAAGATTCAGAGAATAACAAAAGTGGAGCAAGTAAGCCCTGAAGGTATGACTGGGTTGTGGAAGGGCGTCTCAAAAGAGGATTTGTTCCAAATAAAACTGAAATAAATTCAGAGATCAGAAATTAAGGCGGATATAAAATTTGTAAACTCATCATCTGAGAATTTTATGACCTCAACTTTGTTTTGCTCTTTAGCAATTTTCACAGATTTTAGGTGATAACATTCGCTGCCTCCATTTAGCGTATTAAAAAAATAATCTTCGCAAGAGCAAAATCCCAATTCTGGGTCAAGCCAATGCTCGTTTTCTTTTCCTACTACCGTCCAGATTTTACGTTGGCTAGGTTCAAAATAATGAAGCTTTACACCCTTTCCAGACACTACTGCGTCCAAGTTAGATGAATCCTTTTTCACAAAATCATGGTCAAGACAATCCTATAAAAAATAACATGCCATCTTTAC
>CAYGLP010000018.1:16571-27962 GCA_964350965.1 uncultured Nitrosopumilaceae archaeon
TGGCCAGGATATCCTGGCCATTGCTGTATTCAATTACCTAAAATTAAGCAATAATTCAAAATTGTATGTGAAATATTGATGTCTAAAACCAGGATCATCCAATCACATCCTGCTTTAATGTTAGAAGATACAAAACGTCACCTTGTTGTTACTGATTTACACATTGGTTTTGAAAACACCCTTGCTGCAAACGATATCTATGTTGAATCAACCACTATTGTTCAAGAAACACTAAGCGAACTTAGATCAATTATAAAATCTGAAAAACCTGACTCGCTAATACTTTTAGGGGATATTAAATCAGGCATAGATTCAATATCAAAAATAGAATGGCAAGCAGTTCCATTGTTTTTTGAAATATCAAAGGAAATTGATACAGTTCTAGTCCCTGGAAATCATGATGGCAACATACAGAGATTGTTACCAGAAAATGTCAGAGTTGCAAGTTCTTTAGGCATTATTATAGAAGATACACTTTTGACTCATGGTCACACGTTACCATCAGAAAATTTTTCTCATGTGAACAAAATAATCATGGGTCATGTGCACCCAGTATTTTTTAGCGAAGGTTCAGTGCTAGATGGACAAAGAGTGTGGATATCTTTGAAGACAGAAAGAAGAAACATCTTTCCATCTTTGCAAGGAGAGATTGAGATTATTATTGTACCAACTTTTAACAAATACTTTTACGCAAGTCATAAAAAATACAAAAAATCAATCTCTCCAATAATTGATCGGGTAAAAGGATCTCATTCAGCAAAGATTGTGACACTTGATGGGTCCATCATAGGGAACGAATCTTTGCTTGAAAATGTATTTTAATTAATTGATTCGTATGGCTCAAGTGGCTTTTTTGTAGTTTCATTGTGTCGTAGCCATTCTAGTGTTTTTGCAAATGAATCTGCCAACTCGGTAGTGGTAAGCACCGGAATACCAAGTTCTACTGCTTTTCTTCGTATTTGGTATTCATCATAAAGCATCCCAACATATTTTTCCAAAGTTGCAGTGCTTGGAACATTTACTATAAAGTTTATCTTATGTTCATAAAGTAAATCTGCAATGTTTGGTTTTCTCTGAGGTTCACTAATTTTGTATACGACCTCAATGTTTCCTATTCTTTTATCTGACAAGAACTCTGCAGTGTGTTCAGTTGCAAGTATCTTGTACCCAAGATTTTTTAGCAATACTGCTGTTTGAAGTAGTTTTTCTTTGTTTTCTGCACCGCCAACTGTTATGAGGGCAGCACCTTCTTTTGGCAAGGAATACCCCACAGATATCAGACCTTTTGCGAGTGCGTCATAGAAACTGTCACCAAAACATGCAGCTTCGCCAGTTGACTGCATTTCAACTCCAAGAATAATGTCAGCACCTTCTAGTTGCATAAATGAAAACTGTGGCACTTTTATTCCATACGAATGAATTTTGCGCCACCTGTCTTTTGGTATTTTTGGTAATGTTTTACCAAGAACTGCACGTGCAGCTAAGTTGATCAGATTCATTTTTACAAATTTTGAAACAAAAGGCATTGATCGTGATGCGCGAATGTTTAATTCAATCACATAGACTTGATCAGAATTAATTAGGAATTGCAAATTAAAAGGACCTTTTATTGAAAACGCGGTAGCAATTTTAGTTGTGTAATCAGTTATAGTTTCAATTACTTTATTACTTAATCTCCATGGCGGAATGCACATCATCGCATCACCAGAATGAACTCCAGCGCTTTCAATGTGTTCAATTACTGCACCAATTACAACATTTTTTCCATCACAGACGCCATCTACTTCAACTTCAAGTGAATTTAGCATGAATTTTGTAATCACAACAGGATAATCTGGCGACACACTGGTTGCTTCTTCCAGAAATTTTTTTAATTGTTCTTGTGACCACACAACTTTCATTGCTGCCCCGCTTAAGACATATGATGGCCTAACCAATACAGGAAAACCTACATTGTTTGCAAACTTTTTGGCATCAGATAGTTTTGCGAATGCTTGCCACAGAGGCTGCATGATGTGTAATTCATCAAGAACGTGGCTGAATTTGGAACGGTTTTCTGCCCTGTCAATGTCTTCAAAGGCGGTACCAATTATCTTGATTCCATTTTTAGCAAGTTTTGGAGTAAGATTATTTGCTGTTTGTCCTCCTACAGCAGTAACTATTCCAGTTGGTTTTTCAAAGTCAACAATGTCAAGTATTCTCTCAAGTGTTAGTTCCTCAAAGTACAGCCTACTGCAAATGTCGTAATCAGTTGAGACAGTTTCTGGATTACAGTTGATTACAGACACTTCTTTGATTCCATTTTCTTGTAAGCCCCAGACCATGTTTACAGTTCCCCAATCAAACTCTACACTACTTCCTATCCTGTAAGGCCCTGCACCCAAAACTATGATTTTTTCTTGGTCTGATTGCACTTCAAAGTCGTTGGTATCACCACCATATGTCAAATACAGATAGTTTGTCTTTGCAGGCCACTCGGCAGCAAGTGTGTCTATTTGTTTTACAGCAGGAATGATTCCTGCATCTTTACGAATTTTTCTGACCTCAAGATCATCTTTTCCTATTATTCTTCCAACCTGCTTGTCTGAGAATCCTAGTTTCTTTGCATCGCGTAATAACTTTGGTGTGAATTTTGATTCTTTAAGATTCTTTTCCATTTCTACTATGTTTCTGATTTTTTCAATAAACCAAGGATCTATTACAGAAAGTTTGTAAATTTGTTCAACTGATATGCCTTGTCGCAGTGCAGCTGCAACATAGTACAAAATTCTGTCGTCAGTGTTCTGGAGTTTGTTTTCAATTTCTTCAATATCATAGACTTTGCCATTATCTCGGTTTGCTACAAGACCATCGTTTCCAATCTCTAACATCCTAATTGATTTTTGTAGTGATTCCTCAAAGCAACGACCTACTGCCATTACCTCTCCAACAGACTTCATGGTAGGTCCAAGATTGCGGTTTGCAAGTTCAAACTTTGTAAAATCCCACCGTGGGTGTTTGCAAACAATATAGTCAAGTGAAGGTTCAAAACACGCAGTAGTTGTCTTTGTAATACGATTGACTAGTTCTGGGAGTGAATGTCCCATTACAATTTTTGCTGCCATGTATGCAATTGGATATCCTGTGGCTTTGCTTGCAAGTGCAGATGAACGAGAAAGTCTTGGATTCATCTCTATTGCCACATATTTATCAGATTCCGGATCAAGTGCAAACTGGATATTGCATTCGCCTACAATTCCAATATGTTGCGTAGCACGTAAGGCAGCTGATCTTAACATATGGTATTCATTATTGTTAAGTGTCTGCGACGGAGCTACAACAATATTGTCACCTGTATGCACTCTCATTGAAAGTACATTTTCCATGTTGCATACTATGACGTTGTTTCCAAGATGATCACGCATGACTTCGTATTCGATTTGTTTCCAGTGACCAATGTATTCTTCAATTAAGACTTGACCAACAAGACTGGCATTAAGACCTCGACTAACTATTTCATATAATTCAATTTCGTTGTGTGCTACTCCACCTCCTTTTCCTCCCAAGGTATATGCTACACGGACAATTACTGGATATCCAAGTTCTTTTGCAGCTTGTTTTGCTTCTTCAAAGTTGTAAACAGTTTTGCTTTTCAGTACAGGAACACCGCATGATATCATGGCGTCTTTGAAAAGTTGCCTATCTTCTGTAGTTTGTATTCCTGCAACCGATGTACCAAGAACTTTGACACCATATTTTTTTAGGACCACAAATTCTTCAAGTTTTACTCCACAGTTAAGTGCGGTTTGTCCACCGAATCCAAGCATCAGACCGTCTGGACGCTCTGACTCTATGATGGATTCAACATATTCTGGATTTACTGGGATAGAATATACCTTGTCTGCAAACCTAGTGTCTGTCTGTATGGTTGCGATATTCGGATTTATAAGTACGCTTTTGATTCCGTCTTCTTTAATGGCTTTGAGGCACTGGCTACCGGAGTAGTCGAATTTGCGGTCGTTTTAGCGACTTTCGCCTGCTTCTCCGATTTTTATTGCCCCACTTCCAAGAACAAGAATCTTTTTTAGCGATTCATCTTTTGGCAGTTTTTTCCTCCTCCATAAGGCGTTTTAGCTCTTCAAAAACAAACTTGCAATCGAAAGGTCCAGGAGATGCCTCAGGATGAAATTGAACTGCGATGAATTTTTTTTCTTTGTGTTTTATTCCTTCAACAGTTTGATCGTCTGCATTAGAAAACCATAATTTGAAATCTGATTTTTTTAATGAATCTGGATCTATTCCATATCCATGGTTCTGACTTGTCACGTAAACTTGGTTGTTATCTAGGTTGATACATGATTTATTTTGTCCTCGATGTCCATATTTTAGCTTGAATGTATCTGCACCACCTGCAAGTCCCATTATTTGAGCGCCAAGACAGATTCCAAGAGTAGGTATGTTTTTGTTTAAAAGTTCCTTTGCAGTTTTCATGGTATCAGCGCATTTTTGAGGATCACCAGGTCCGTTGCTTAATACGACGCCTCTTGGTTTGTATGAAAGTATTTTATCAATTGAAGTATTCCATGGAAGTTGAATTACTTTGTATCCGATTTTTCGTATGTTTCGTAAAATTGCATTTTTTACTCCTGTATCAATGACTACAACTGTATCGGATTCTGTCCCATAAACTCGCGGTTCTTTGGTTGATACAACACTCATGAATTCTTCGTTTGCGTATTTTTGTGCAGATGCTAATTTCTGTTTCAAATCATTTTCGTCAATTTCTTTTTCAGAAACAGCAAGTGCTGCCATCATAACACCATTTATTCGGAGTTTTTTTGTCAGTGCCCTTGTATCTATTCCTGAGATTCCAGGAATTTTTTCATCATATAACCACTCATCAAGTGTTAGAGAAATATTCCAGTGATTTGCAGTCAATGAAAGTTCATGCACAACAAGACCGCGTGCTTGGATTCTTTCAGATTCAAAATATTCTGAAATTCCATCCTTGTCCTTTTTTAATGGGTCAGGTACACCATAATTTCCTACAAGAGGATAGGTAAGTGCAAGAATTTGTCCACTGTAAGAAGGATCGGTCAAGGCTTCAGTATAGCCTACCATTCCAGTATTGAATACGGCTTCACCAAAAACAGTAGTGGAATAACCAAAACCCATCCCATCAAAAACGGTTCCATCCTCAAGGATGAGCTTACCAAACTTGTTTACATGTTTGGCTTTTTTTATTGGAATTTTGAACCCTCAGCATGTGAATTCTATTGGGGATTTAAGTTTTTTGATAAAATGAGTGAGAAAATGCGATGTGAAAAATTTTAGCGATCAGATTTTGATGATGGATTTTACAGTGCTCTGAATTGCTCGCTCCATTTGTAATAGGCGCGAATCATTTCCATGCTTACACTTGGTTTTCTTCTTTCAAGAATTGTCTTAAAGTCTGTCATAGTGAGGTTTCGTGGCTGCTGTTTTTCTTCGCCAATAACTGGTTCAGGCGAATAATTTGGAGAGTTGAATAATTCGTTTACCACCATCAATTGTGCAGATTGACATATGTCTCTGATATCACTTGCACTGTATCCATCTGCAAGTTTTGCAAGCTCCGACGGTTTTACTTTATCATCCATTTTTAGTGGTGCGCTGTAAAGTTCAAACAAGTTTGTTCTTGCATCAAGTGTTGGAAGTGGAACATAGATTCTTTTTGTGAATCTTCTAAGAAATGGCCAGTCAAGGCTCCATGGTTTGTTTGTTGCACCAATCACGTACAATCTTAGATCTTTTCCTTTGCCGTTAATTCCATCCATTTCAGTAAGGAATTGGTTCTTTACTCTAATTTCTCCACCAACTTCGCTGTTTCTATTTCCTAAAAGCGAATCTACTTCATCTACAAATAATATTACTGGCAAGCCTTCCTTTTCAGCATAACCACGTGCCATTGTGAAAAGCTTTGATACATTTTTTTCTGCTTCACCAAGCCACTTGCTCATCATCGAAGCTGCATCAACATTAATGAAATACCCATCAATCTCACTTGCCGTAGCTGCAGCAAGAATTGTTTTTCCGCATCCAGGTGGACCGTAGAGCAACATTCCTCTTGGCCAACCAAGCGGGAAAAGATCTGGTCTCTTACTTGGATATACTATTGATTCACGAAGTGCGCTCTTTGCATCATCAAGGCCAATTACCTCTTCCCAGCTAACGTTTGGTTTTTCTTTCATTACCATTTCATCAAAGTCATTTTTGGCAAGTTGTTGTTTTTGTTGTTCAGGAGTTGCTCTTGGGTCTACCACAGGTTCTAATGCAACATTAGTGAGTTGTAGTGCCTTAATCCTGTTTTGATATGCTGCAGAGCGTTCCATGTAGACTTTGTTTAGTTTGTTATCAGGGTATAGTTGGATTAGTTTTACAAGAGATTCTATGGCTCTTTGGTAATTTGTTATAGCCATGCCTCGTGCACCTTGAGAATCAAGTTTAATTGCCTCGGCTGCAAATCTGCTTGCACTATTTTCTAATTCTTGAGGAGCTAGACTCATATCACAACTAAATTTCCACTGCGGTTTTTGTTAGGTATGCTTGTGTGTAAACCGGTGTAGCAGGATTGGTTAAATTAATTGAACTAGGTTGCGGTTCTATCTTTTGTTCTTTATATTCATCAAGCTTTGTTTGTACTAATCTGCCCAAAGCCAGGTTCTGAGTAACGTCCTCATGTAAATCTTGAATCTGTTTTAGTGCAGTTTCTGCAGATATAAGAAGGCCATCCAAATCGTCTCGCAATATGTTTACAGAATTAGCTGCATGCATTATGATTCCTATAAATTCCTCCAAAAACTCTTTAACATCTTTTTTATCTTGATATTTTGACAGCAAATAATCCGCCGCCAACATGACTTGTCTGAGGTCTTTTAGTTCCTCTACAGATAGGGTTTCAATGAATTGATCATTTTTGTCTATGCCTTTTTGAACAATTCTCTGTTCTATTTTGGATGAAAGGAGCTTAATTTTGTCAATGTGATTTGGAATGTCTTTTACTGATTCTGTTTTTTTAAAATTAAGCATAACGACTCATGCTTACAGGGAATCTACATTAGGGAACTGCTTGTAAATTTTAGAGTCGGCAATCAATTTAGCTTCATCCAAGAGTCGGCAAGACTGTCTATTTGCCTCTTCAAAGTCAATATTAGCACCTGTAAGCTGACCAGCATCTATGATAAGGCCTCCTAGTATCAAGGAGAGTTCTCCAAGAGAAACATCAGTATCAGCAAGTAAACCATAAAGCTGTGAGCGGACTGTTCGTACAATAGATATTGTCGGAGCCAATACAAGTATGATGTTTCCCAATCCAAAAACAGAATCTAAACATCTTCTAGCTTGTCGTAGTGATTCTATTGCACGAGAAATTTCTAATTCGGATGCAAGTGTTTCTTTGAAATCTGAGTCGAGTGCGCCTTTGTTAGTTTTTGTATAAAGAATCATATTTGTTTTGCCAAGCTCAAATCTTTTTTGAACAAGCGTATCAAGTATCATGTCAACAAGAGTTGCAGCGTAATCAAGCCTTGGTTTTAATGTGGTTGCCCGTATGATTGTATTTGTGGTATTATCAGTTACTATCCATTTTGATTGTGCAAACATATCAAGTAAATGAATGGATTTTTGTATATCAGACTCGTGTTACACGGTTTTGTGTGACTACAGTAACACCATCTGTAGATACAGCTTAGTATTTTTTCAAACATTTGTTCAATGAATTTAGCTATTGAACTTACCTTGTAAATAACAAAAGTTTGGCAATGGCAAAAGGACAGGACTTAGCAGTAAGCCTAGAAGAGTTTGGTTTGAGCAAATACGAAGCCCAGGCATATGTCACTTTGATCACAAAGGGCACAATTTCTGCAGGAGAACTTGCATACTATTCTAATCTTCCAAGGACAAAGGTTTATCCGACTTTGTTAAAGCTTGTAAAGAAAAAACTTGCTATAATTTCAAAAAGTAAACCAATAATGTGTACCGGAATATCACCTGAAGATGCTTTTGATGAAATAGTTCAGGAACAGATCAACAAAGTAAATGGAATGAACAGTCTTGTAACAAAACTAAAGCAAGTAAGTGAAGACAGCAAAAAGGCTCGTGGTTCTGAAGAAAAGAGATACTTCCATCTTACTCCAAACTATGTCTTTAAGCAACTTGAAGGTATGATTGAAGGTTCTAAAACTTCGATTCATGCGATGATTGATTCATGGGGATTAAATCTTTTTTCACAGTGTAAAGACAGTCTCATTCTTGCTGCCAGAAAAAACATAGATGTCAGAATAATAATTCCTACCAGTCTTGTATGTTCAGAAACTTTTCAAACAATTCCGGATGGCATAAAGATAAAAACTGCAGATATTTCCCACAATTCAATCACATTTGATGATTCTGAAATACTTATGATAAACAGCAATAATGGAAAAGGTGCAATATTTCTTTCAACCGAAGTTTTGGGAACAAATCAGGCAAAACTCTTTGAGCAGACATGGAAGAATGCTACTAAAATTAACAGTTTATCCACCATGACAAAGACAGACGCACAAGAAGTACTCAAGATAATTGAGATGATAAATGGGGATGGTCTTGGTTTTGTTCTAAATTCCATGGTGCGTTCAAAAAATAAAGAAATCGATATGTTAGAGTTTTTGCAAAAAAACGGCATAGATTTGGAATCAAAGACAATTGATGAGATAATTACACTTGTTGATTCCACCTTACAGATAACCTGTTCTGGCCAAGCGCGATATGAGCCTCAAGGAAACCACATCATCATTGAATCAAAGCTAAATAGTGGTCACTCGCTTCCATGGGCAATGCTTCTAAATGGATATCTTGGCAAGAAAGGATTCAAAACAAAAATGATGTACTATGACCAACACAATAGTGAAAAGATACACATCAAAGTTGATTCCAAACTAGAAACAAACTAAACTTGTTAACTTTATAATGTCATAGAATTTACCACAACTGTAAATGGCGATATCTCATGAATTTAATGCGAAAAAGATAGAGGAAGAAATTAGAAATCATCTTTCTCCTATTGATTTGCAAAAACTAATTTTCGAATCACCTGATAAAACAAAAAAAACTGCGTTTATTGAAGGCCCACCTACAATGAATGGCGTACCACATGCAGGTCATTTGCGTGGTCGTGTTATCAAAGACCTGTGGTACAGGTACATGACATTGAATGGAAGTAAAGTCATATTCAACGCAGGATGGGACACTCAGGGACTTCCAGTTGAATTACAAGCAGAAAAAGAGCTTGGCATTACAGGAAGTAAATCCGAAGTAATCGAATCTGCAGGAATTGAAAAGATTGTTTCAGAGTGCAAGAAAATTGTTCACATGTTTAACGAAAAATGGGTTGAAGCTGACAAAATGCTTGGAATGTCGTTTAATCAGGAAAAGGCATACTGGACATACAAAGATCAGTACATTGAACGAGAATGGCAGTATCTCAAAAAAGCACATGAAAATGGAATCATTGCAGAAAGTTTCCGTGTTGTTGCATACTGCCCAAGCTGTCAGACCTCACTTAGCAATGCAGAAGTTAATCAGGGATATGATACAGTTCAGGACCCTTCACTTTACTACAAAGTAAAACTGCAAGATGAAGATTTGTTTTTGATAGTATGGACTACAATGCCGTTTACTCTTGTTACTGATGCAATGGTTGGTGTAAACCCCGATGAAAATTATGTGTATGTACAAGTTGGAAATGAAACGTGGCTTGTTGGTGAAAAAAGATTACAAGAATTTATGAAAGAAGTAAAGATAGAAGGTTACACAGTAACAAAAACCATCAAAGGTTCAGAGATTGAAGGTAAGAGATACATCCATCCATTACTTGATCAAATACCTGAGCTAAAAGAATTAGCTGTTAAGAATCCTAAATTTCATACAACTGTGGCAGAAAATTTTGTTGACATCCAGACTGGCAGCGGTCTTGTTCACCTTTCTCCAGTAAATGGTGAAGAGGATTTTGAAATTGCAAAAAAGAGATCAATGCCATATAACAATCCGATAAATGATGAAGCTAAATTTACAAACAAGGCAGGAGCATATGTAGGATTATTTGTAAGAGATGCAGATGAAAGAGTAGTAGAAGCACTGCGTGACAGGGGAGCACTTGTCAGGATAGGCAAAATAAAACACCAGTATCCGTTGTGTTGGCGTTCACAGCACAAGTTGTTATGGCTTGCAAGAAGAGGATTTTTCTACTTTTTAGATAGACTTGGAGACAAAGCCATAGAGGCAGCTAGTAATGTAGAGTATTTTTTTGATCAACCAAAGAATAGATTTCTTGAAATAATCAAAGACAAGCATCCATGGGGCATATCACGTGAGAGAGTATGGGGATGCCCATTACCACGATGGAGCTGCAAGAATTGTGGCGAACATGTGTGGTTTTTTTCAAGAAAAGATATAATCAATAATGCGTCAGATCTTCCCGACGGAGAAAACTTTGAACTCCACAGACCATGGATAGATAAAATCGTAATAAAATGCAAAAAATGCAATTCAAGAATGGAGCGAGAACCATTTGTGCTGGATACTTGGCATAATAGTGGTGCGGCACCATATGCATCTCTTACTGACTCTGAATACGCAGAAAACATTCCAGCAGTTTTTCTCACAGAAGGAATTGATCAAACACGCGGTTGGGCATATACACTTCTTATGGAAAATGTGATCTTTAACAACAAACCAATTTCTCCATTCAAGTCATTTTTGTTTCAAGGTCATGTCCTTGATAAAAATGGCAACAAGATGAGCAAAAGCCTTGGAAATGTTTTGGATGCAATTGAGCTTATGACAAAATATCCAGTGGATCTAATCAGATTCTATTTCATATGGAAATCAAGTCCTATAGAACCACTCAATTTTAGCACGGACGAATTAATGTCAAGACCATACCAAGTTCTTAGTACACTATACCACTTGCACCTTTATTTAAAACAAAATAGTGAGTACGACAAGTTTGAAAAATCCCATACGCTGGAGTGGGCAAAAAAGAAAGACTTGATCAAATCTCCAGAAGTTTGGATTTTGTCAAAGCTTCAAAAACTCATTTCTTATGTTACAGAATCACAAAACAAGTGTAGATTCCATGAGGCAGCAAAAGCAGTGGATGACTTTGTCATAAATGCTGTAAGCCAAGTCTACATTCCTATAACAAGGCCTGAGATTTGGGCAGAAGAAGAATCTCAGAAAGAAAGAAGGCTTGCAATATATGCCACTTTGTCAGAGATTCTCAGAGTATTTGACATCATGCTGCATCCAATTTGTCCGTTTACTACAGAGTATCTTCACAGAGCAATGTTTGGACAAAAAAAATCAATCCTCTTAGAGAGTTGGCCCCAGCCACAA
>CAYGLP010000019.1:0-25930 GCA_964350965.1 uncultured Nitrosopumilaceae archaeon
CTTTAGATGTTTTCTATATCTACCCTTACTGATGTAGTCAGAATTCCGCCAAAACTGTTTGGTGAGTCCCTAAAAAAGGCCGCAATTACAATTTTGAGAGAAAAATATGAGAGTATGATAAATCCAGATCTTGGATATGTCATCATGATTCTTGATACAAAAGTAGATGAAATGGGAAAGATAGTTTCTGGCGACGGGGGAACATTTCACAAAGTAGAGTTTACTGCATTAACATTTTATCCAAAATTGCAAGAAATTGTACGCGGAGAAATTGTTGAAATTACAGACTTTGGTGCATTTGTAAGAATTGGTGCAACAGACGCACTGCTACACTTGTCCCAAGTCATGGATGATTATCTAAAAAGCGATGTAAAGTCAGGTATGATCTTGGCAAACCAAAGCGGAAGAACACTAAAGATTGGTTCTACAATTCGCGCAAGAATTACTGCTGTATCACTTGGAAAATCAGCTGCAATGAAAATTGGTATTACATGTAGACAACCTTTCCTTGGAGCAGACGAATGGATTGAAGAAGAGTTAAAGAAAGCAAAATCTCCAGTCGCTGAAAAGGCAAAAGCTCCAGCTGAAAAGGCAAAGAAAGCAGAAAAGTGAAAATAATATGGTAAAAGAAATGGCATGCAGAAAGTGCAAATTTGTCACTATAGGTAAAGTTTGTCCAATATGCAAATCATCTGACCTGACTCCAGACTGGCGTGGTTCTGTACTGGTAGTTGATCCAGTAAACTCTGTAGTAGCAAAGTCTTTAGGAATTACAGAAAAAGGCAAGTATGCACTTAAGGTAACCTAGATTGCATATACGTGCAAAAAAGGCACTTGCAAGTTTTTTAGCTGAGGATATTGGAAAAGGCGACATTACAAGTGATTTATTACCAAGAAAAAAAATCTCTGCAAAAATAATTTCAAGACAAAATGGAATCATAGCTGGTGTTCAATACGTAAAAGAAATCTTTGTCTCAAAAGGATGTCAAGTTAAGACAATGAAAAAAGACGGCTCTCATGTAAAGCCAAACGAGGAAATAATGACTATCTCAGGCACAGCACAGACTGTACTCTCGTGTGAAAGAACTGCACTAAATCTTCTGTCTAGGATGAGCGGAATTGCTACACAAACAAACATGCTTGTACAAAAGATACGCAAGATAAATCCTAAAGTGCATCTTTACTCAACAAGAAAGACTGCTCCTGGACTACGATATTTTGACAAGGAAGCAGTAGCAATAGGTGGTGGCCATAAACACAGAATGTCACTTGATCAAATGATAATGATAAAAGACAATCATCTTGCAATATCTGGCTCCGTTTATCCACTTCTTGAAAAGGCAAGAAAAAAATACAAAAAAATTGAAGTCGAAGTTGAAAACCTTCATGATGCGGTTATCTCTGCACAGGGGGGTGCATCAATTATAATGCTTGATAACATGACCCCAAAAGAAATTTCTGAGGTTGTTGATACTTTGAAAAAACTTGGGCTGCGAAATAAAGTAAAGATTGAAGCATCTGGTGGGATTGATTCTACAAACATCCAATCATATGCAAAGACAGGAATTGATATGATATCTGTCGGAAAAATTACAAGTTCAGTTGCGGGTCTTGATCTGAGTCTAGAAGTTAGTTAATAGCAAGCATTCTGTCTATTGAAAGTCGTGCCTTTTGTGCAATGTTTTTTGGAACCTTGACTTCATATTTGTCTTCTTTTAGTGATGCATAGACCTTGTCAAGTGTTATCATCTTCATGTATTGGCAAACTGCATTTTCAGAAACTGGGATGAACTCCTTTTCTGGATTTTGTTGTTTCATTCTGTACAAAATTCCTGTCTCTGTTGCCACAACAAAACTCTTTGCTGGTGAACTTTTTGCATAATTCATCATTCCTTCTGTAGACAACAACTGCACCTGGCGGCTTCCATAATCGCCTTGAGCCATGCCATACATCAATGAAGTTGTGCAGCCACACTCTGGATGAACGAGAAATTCTGAATGTACATGCTGGTTGAGCTTCTCTTGTACGTCTTGTGATCTTATTCCTGCATGAACATGGCATTCGCCTGCCCAGATGAACATGTTCTTTCTGTTTGTCATCTTTGCTACATATGAGCCCAAAAACATGTCAGGCAAAAACAGGATTTCCTTATTTTCTGGAATTGATCTTACAACATTTACTGCATTTGATGAAGTACAGCAATAATCAAGCTCTGCCTTTACTTCTGCAGTTGTGTTGACATAACCAACAGCTAACGCATCGGGGTGCTGTGCTTTCCATTTTCGCAGCTCATCTACTGTTATGGTATCAGCAAGTGAACATCCTGCTGACAGATCTGGAATGAGTACTTTTTTGTCAGGACATGTGATTGCTGCAGTCTCTGCCATAAAGTGAACTCCACAAAATAGAATTGTTTTCTGATCTGTCTTTGCAGCTTGTCTTGATAATCCTAACGAGTCGCCGATATAGTCGGCAACATCCTGTACCTCAGGAATTTGGTAATTGTGAGCCAAAATGAGAACGTCTTTCTCTTTTTTGAGTCTCAAAATTTCTGACTTTAAATCCATCTATCCAAAATAAACCGGTAGAAATGTGCATTTAAAGTATAATGTAAAAGGCAGTTTTTACGAGACCTTTGGATACTTTGGCAATATTTGCCAGCTCAAGTTCCTACTCTGATGTCTTGTCTGCAAATTGTTCTAAGGCACTCAATTGCAGATAAAATTGCAAGCTTGCTTGTCTTTGGGTTTGACTCACTTGGGACATTTTCCACTTTGATTGAAAACTTGCCAAACTTTCCTTGCGCTATTATCTCATGAGTGTTCTTGTCTGTATTTGGATCTACGACGATTCTTACCTTGGTCTTTTTACTGCCAAGACCTGCCAAACTTAAAAGCGCAGCGACGTTAATGTTTGCAGGAAAGAGCCTTACTGCTTCTTGAGCAATGCCATCGTAAATCGTAGTTGGCTTTGTAATTTTATCAGGATCGATATCTGATGTTTCAAAAAACTTGGCTCCCTTCAGTGCTTTTGGATTTTTTGTTGTAACCAAAGTCACTGATTCCAGTCCGTCTTTTACAGCACGCATTCCATCAAGACCAAGTATTGCACCAGAAGGAAGATAGACTGATTTCTTAAAATCTTGGCAACCTTCTAGTATTATATCAAAAATTGATTCATCTAAAAGTGCGCCAACACTCATGATCATAAGATCTTTTTTGTTTTGAAGTATGGTGAGAGCATTGTCACGTATTGCATCTTGTGATGCAGCTTCAACTATTAGATCTAGTGGTGCGGCAGCAAGCAATCCGATGTTTTCTGTTATTTCTGGTTTGTTTTTTAATTTCTCTACAAGTTTTTTTGATGCATCCTTTGAAAAATCAAATACATGAGTAAGATTGGCTAGGATCCTTCCGGAATCTATTGCTAATGCAATCTCTGTACCGATAGCGCCACATCCCAAAAGTCCGATTCTTTTCACGATGATCAAAGCTTTGTAGTATGCCCTTGTTAAAGCTATAACTTTAAACAAGTTTTGAACCATACGGGTCTTGTTTAGAAAATGAGCTCTGGTATGATGGAAAGATTCCTCTTTAGGATAGCAAAGCAGTGGATAGCGGGTGATTCTATGCAGCAGGCCCTCGAGTCTGCATGGCTTGCGAACAAAAAAGGAATGGATGCAATCATAAACAAACTTGGGGAACACATAACAACAAAAAACCAAGTTGAAAACACGGTCAAAGAATATCTTGTTCTTATTTCTCACCTACGAAAGTCAAAGGTGGAAGGCGGTGTATCTATCAAACCAACACAGCTTGGTTTATCACGAAACAAGAAAGAGTGCCTAAAAAACTATGAAATCATAATTGAAAGGGCTGCCTTGTCGCAGTCGTTTGTATGGATTGACATGGAGTCGTCTGAGCACACTGATGACACCATTGGAATTTATCTTGATTTGTTTGATAAATATGAAAGGCTTGGTATTGCAATACAGGCAAACCTTAGGCGTTCTAGGGGAGACTTGATGCGACTGCTAGAAAAAGGAGCAAAGATACGCCTTGTTAAGGGAGCATATCGAGAAAAAAAAGAAGTTGCGTTTCAGTCAAAAAAAGAAGTCGATGAAAACTACCGAACCTTGATGGAAATGCTTTTTGTAAAAGGAAATGAGTTTGGCATTGCAACACACGACTCTGTATTGATTGAAAAGGCAATCAAACTTTCAAAGGCACATGAAAAAAAATTCGAGTTTCAAATGCTTAAAGGAATTCGTGATGATCTAAAACCAGATCTTTTGAAAAAAGGATTTTCAGTTTCAGAATACATCCCATATGGAACAAACTGGCTTCCTTATTCTATTAGACGACTAAAAGAAAGAAAACGCAACATCTTGCTTTTGGGGAGCTCGTTTATTCACTCACATCGAGTCTGAGTCTGTTCTCGCATAAACTGCAGCAAGTAGTATGCTCCTCCGGCTCCCTTGCCTGAAATCCCGGAATCTTTCCAGCCAACAAACGGCTGTGCACTAACTAGTGCGCCAGTAGTAGCGCTTGCTGATCTGTTTGCATATGTGACTCCTGCCTCAATTTTATTAAAAAACAACTCAACCTGGTTTTTATCTTGGCTAAATATTCCCGCAGTTAATCCATAGTTTGACTTGTTTGCTTGTTTGATTGCCTCATCAAAACTATCAAACTCTGAGACACAAACAAAGGGCAAAAACAACTCTTCTTTTACAAGCTCATGCTCTTGTGGTAAACCAGTAACAATTGTGGGTTGTACAAAATAACCATTCTGGTGTTCAGAATCTTTTAGAACTGAACCGCCATGAATTATTTTTCCATCTTTCTTTGCAATCTCTACTGCTTTTTCAAATTTTTTTACTGCAGTATCATTAATGATTGGTCCTAAAAAGACATCCTCTTGCCAAGGATGCCCAATCTTTAGCGATTTTGTTTTTGCAACAAGTTTTTCCATGAACTGATTTGCAATATTTTTTTGAACATACACTCTAGAGCATGCACTACACTTTTGTCCACCATATCCAAATGCAGCGTTCATGACTCCATCTGCAGCCTTTTCAATATCTGCCGATTCTGTAACTATGACTGGGTTTTTTCCTCCCATTTCTGAAATAAATGGGCGTGGATTTTTTTCAATAAAAGTTCGAAATCCTGACATTCCAACTTCTTTGGATCCAGTAAATGCAATTCCATCAACAAGTGGACTTTCAAGTATTGTTTTTCCTATGACACTCCCTGAACCAGTGACAAAGTTTAGTACAGCAGGAGGAATCTTGTGATAAATTGCCTCAACAAACTTGTATGCTGAAAGTGGGGTGTCACTTGCTGGTTTTAGCACGGCAGTGTTCCCTGTAAGAAGAGCACCACTAGTCATTCCTATTGCTATTGCAGAAGGAAAATTGAAAGGCGAAATGATTCCCCACGCTCCGTAGGGTTTTAACACACTACGGGTCTTTTCATTTGGATTGGAGCTCTTTGTCTCTTTAGAATACCCCCCGTTTACCTCAAGCTGCTCTGAATAGAATCTTAGAAAATCAATTGCCTCATCTACATCGCCCATGGCTTCTAGTCTGTTTTTTCCGTTTTCAAAAGCCATTATGGCAGCAAGTGTAAATTTCTGAGATGAAAAATCATCAGATACTTCTCTGAATACGTGCACTCTTTTTTGATATGGTGTTATGCTCCACTTGGAAAAGGCATCTTTTGCTGATTCAATAGCACGTAAGGTGTCTTCTTTTGTAGCAGCCGGGAAATTGGCAATTACAATATTTCTGTCTGCAGGTGATCTTACCTGAAACTGATTTTCAGAATAGATTTCTTTCCCGCCTATTATCATTGGGTATTTTTTACCAAAATCTTTTCTTACTGATTCTACTGCATGATCAAATTTTTTATGAAACTCATCAGTGGCATTGTTTGATACAGCTTTTGCCCACGTTTTTTCATTTTCAAACACAACTATCTTTGATATCTATGCCATAAATTGATTATCTATTAGCTTGTACGCAATACATTTTCAAAAAATAAACATTTTATCTATGGATGCAAAGGATGGTTATGCGAAACACTGTCTATCTTGACGCTCTTAAAAAACGTGAAGAAGCACTGTCTATTCTAAAGGGACAAAGATTTGAGCAGATAATACAGGAAGCAAAAAACAACTGGATAGAGTACACTCCACAAAGACAAGACTCGGTAATCGCAGGAATCGACAGTAGCTATAACAGTACAAAATTTCAAGGGTTAGAATTATGGGTGGTAGCAGCAGTATCAATCAAGTCTGACGGTACGATGATCACAGAACTGCATAACCAAGGGCTTGGAACGCCAAATCCTGAACTTGCGACTCAGGCAAGCAAAATGGAAATTGGTGCCTGCGTAGCCTCTATAGATGAGGCTGATTTGGTGGCACTTGACGGTTCGCTATACTCTCAATTTCTTACAAGACAGACATCTCTCATAGCCTCCCTTACTTCAACCATAAAAAAGAAGAACAATGTTGTTTTTGTCTCAAAAACCTCGGTTACAAAAAATGAGTTTGGCAAATTTGGTTCTCTGGCAGGTGACATTTTTTATTATAATCATGCAGTACAAAAGCCCGGTTTTAGCAAAACCTTTGTAGACAAAGATCTTGGACCGGGCAAAGTAATTTCATCTGTATATGCAAGACTGCGCGACTCTACTCCTCTGATAAAAATTGAATTGTTAGGATCTGATCATGATGAATTAGAAATAAAATCACTTTTGGACAGACTTTACAAAAACAGTGTATCCGGTTATCCATATGCACTAAAGCTTGCACACAACAACTGCAAGATATCCTACACTGATCTGGCAAGACTTGTTAGTCTATATGGTCTTGGCAATGAAATTGGGTCAAGGGAGGTACTTGAATGAACATTGGTGTAGTAATAGGAGAGGCAAAACCAACTGAGGTAACAGCGCAATCGATACGACCGCTTTCTGTTGGTGAATATGTAATAGTAGATTCACAAAACGGCAAGCTTCTTGGATTGGTTGAGCGTTCTATTGTTTCAAGTGATGCATTAACTGATGTAAGAAACTTTGATGAAGCAATGGAAAGTAAAGAAGTTGCTGATCTAAACTCTCGCGACAAAAACTATAAAGTAAAAATTGGAATTCTTGGATTTTTAGATAAATTGCAAAAAGGTCAGACAATTGTTCCTGCGATTCCACCACTTCCTGGAACATCGATACTTGAAGCAACACAACAAGATCTTGGTGTGATATTTGCACCCAAATCGAAAGAATGGATTAGAATCGGTTCTCTTTTAAGAAATTCGGAAATTGAGGCAAAAATTAACCTAAATCGAATCGTCTCAAGACACATAGGAATACTTGCCATGACTGGTATGGGGAAAAGTAACCTTGTTTCCCTGATTGCAAAACATGTATCAACACTGCAAGGAACTTTGATAATTTTTGATTACCATAATGATTACACAAATCTGAGTCTTCCAAAGATAAGCGTCACAGATGCCAAGATAAATCCAAGATTATTACAAGCAGACAAGCTTGCTGAAGTAATTGAGCTTAGAGAAAACGCAGACAAGCAACAAAGAGTCTTGCGCGAATCTTTTACTACCTCTGTAAGACAGGCAAAGGACTTTTGGACTGCACTTGAAGAAAGTGTTTCTGAATTTGGTCACACAACAAAAGGATATGCAGACAGTGCAAGCCGAGTGCTTGATAAAATTGATGATGCAAAGCACAGGTTTTCTGATATTTTGGATCCAGACTGTGGCGATCCTGTTGATCTGATAAAAGAAGGAAGAGTAAATGTGCTAAGTGTTGCAGAGCTAAGCGAAAGACAGGCAAACGTAGGACTGTCTTACTATTTGCAAGAATTACTAAATGACAGAAAGGATTCTTACTGGGCAAAAAAGGGAAGAAATCTTTCAAGAAAGACTACGAAATTTTCAGCGCCGCTATTTATAATAATTGAAGAAGCTCACGTCTTTATTCCAAAAGGAGAACACACTGACACAAAGTATTGGGCATCAAAAGTGGCAAGAGAAGGAAGAAAGTTTGGAGTTGGTCTTGGAATCGTTTCACAAAGACCTCGAAACATTGATCCAAACGTGCTTAGCCAGATGGGCTCTCTTGCAATCATGAAAATAGTCCAAGACGACGACCAGCAACAAATTGCTTCAGCAGCAGAGTCTCTAAGCAAGGATCTTCTTACACAACTCTCGTCATTAAACATTGGAGATGCAGTTTTAGTTGGACAATGGGTAAACCTTCCGTCAATTGTACATGTTGATGAAGTAAAAGGAAAGGCAATAGGCTCTGATCTAGATGCAGTAGCAGAGTGGTCTGAATCTACAAAATACAAAGACATTGCAGCAGAATCTACACGGGGTCTTATTCAAAAAGACTTGTTAATGGATTGATATGATATTTTCTCACATATCTGACACACATCTTGGATTTGTACAATATTATTCAGAAGAAAGAGAACAAGACGTCTACACTGCTTTTGATGAATCTATTGATGTTTCCATAAAAGATCATGTTGATTTTGTTATCTTTGCAGGAGACATATTTCATGTGCCAAACCCAAGCGGAAAGGCAATCTTGGTTTTGGCAAATGCACTAAGGAGATTAAAACAAAACAACATAGATTCATTTTTCATACTTGGCGAGCACGATATAAGCAGAATACGTGCAACACCAGTTCCTTTTGTGTACAATAATCTAGAGTTTTCAAAATATATTGGAAACGGCAAACCGTTTTACTACAAGGATATCATGCTTGTTGGGTTTGACAAGCGAAGAAAGACAGAGGCTCACACATTTGAAAATGACTTTGCGCAAGCAGATTCTGAAGCAAAAAAACACACAGGACACAAAATTCTTGTTTTGCATCAGGGAATTGCAGAAATAAACAAGTTTGCAGGGGAGCTAAACTCTACTGATCTTCCAAAGAACTTTACTTATTACGCTATGGGGCACCTGCATGAGAGAGAACTCCAGAAATTTAATAATCTTGGTGGACCGCTTGCATATCCTGGTTCGATTGAGCTTACGTCAAGTGAGGGAATAAAAGAAACACAAAAAGGATTTTACGAAGTTGATATTTCATCAGCTGAGGCAAAACCAACTTGGATAAAACTTGACACACGACCACAACTATCAGTAAAGACTGAATTTGAAAATCTCAAAAATGAAGTAGACTTGTTATCAGAAAAGCTGAAAACATTTGCACGAAAACCAATAGTGGAAATAAAAATTCATGGCGATGACATAGAAATTGATCTAGTACAGTCACAAATTGCAAGACTGCATCATCTTTCATTACGATGCTTTTGGAAAGTTATGCAAACAGAAGAAAATAACGGCTCAACATTTGTGGACAGACCAGCAAAGATCGATGACGAAATGTTCAAGCTTACAAAAAACATCTTAAACTCGGAACCCTGGGCAAACTTTGCAATAAGAGATCTCTTACCGTTACTTTCTGCAAATCAAACTGAGGAAGCAAACCATCTTGTGATTGAAAACTTTAATCGCTTCAAAAAGGAGAAAAAAAATGTTAATTGAAATCGAACTTGGAAATTTCCTTTCACATTCTAATACTAAACTTCCATTTGAGAAGGGAGTTACCGTATTTGTAGGCCATAATGGCGCAGGAAAGTCAAGTGTCATTGATGCCATAACCTTTGCACTCTTTGGGCGGCACACAAGAAACTCAAACAAGGGGTTGATCCGCCGTGGCTCAAATCAGGCCTATGCCAAGGTTGACTTTACTATCTCAGGAAGGACGTTTGAGGCAGTGCGAAAAATCGATTCCAAGGGAACTCTTGCTGCGCAGTTTTTTGAGAAAAAAGACGGTAGTCTAATGCCTCTTGCCTCTGGGGAAAGAAAACAATTTGGCGAATCTATGACGCACGAGATAGAATCATTAATTGGGATGGATTTTGGCAAGCTCAAAATTGCATCAATTGTACGACAAGGAGAACTTAATTCTATAATTGATGCCGACCCAAAAAAATTCAAAGAACTAGTGAATGCAATAATTGGAATAGACAAACTTGACACTGCTTTTGGTCACATGAAAGATATAGTCGGAAACTTTCGTGACTCGATAAGAAAAGAATTAGAATATGATGATACTGACATTGAAACACTAAACCCAAAGCTTGAATCAATTACAAAAGAGATCAAAGATGCAGAGCCAGAAAAAGAAATACTGGTTACAAAAAAAGAAAAACAAGAACATGATCTTAGAATGCTGCAAGACAAAATAGACGCAGACGCACCAAAAGAATCTAAGCTAAAAGAGATTGATACACGAAGATCAGAACTTGTAAAATATGTGAAAACAGCTATTGTATCACTTCAAAAAGAAATCCAAGAAAAGGAAAGAAAACTTTCAGACTGTGAAGGATGTTTTGATTATCTTGAATCTAAAAATGAAATTGAAACCAATATTGAAAAAACTGAAAGTATGCTAGAATTAGTAAGAGATGAAATCCGCAAGCTTTCAGAAAAAATTGGTAAACTTGGAGGGCAAGAAGAGCTTGCAACAAAACTAAATCTAAAAGATGGGAAATGTCCAGTATGTGATTCTGTTGTGGAGCATCTAAATCCACTATTCCAAGAAGAGCACATACGGGAAGAAATCACAAAGATGAGAGAGAATATCTCTTCTCTGACTGATGCTGAAAAAGAGGGAGTTTTGGGCAAACGTGAACTTGAACAAAAACATCAAAAGGCGATAAAAGCAGAAAACACGCTTAGTGCACATGGTGTTTCAAGCCCAAAAGATCTGATACATCTGGAAGAGGAAATCTCTAAACTGAAAAATAACATAGGAAAGATTCCAACAAATCTTGATTCTTCAGGAAACTTAGTACATCTTGCAATAGACTCACATTCTCAGACTATTTTGGAGATAATTTCACTATTACAGGAAGAAACAAAAGATTTTGATCTAAATGAATTCAAAAATCTAAAAATTTCTTTTGAACAAGTAAGAAAATCTCTTAGCATTACAGATCAACAGCTTGGCGCAATAACACAAAAGATACAAGATGCAAAAGAGCAGCAAGAAAAAATATCAAAAGTTCTAGGCGAGCTTGTTTTCGTAAAACAATATGTCTCAGAGCTAGATGAAATACGTAGTCAAATTTTCAATAGGGATGGACCTGTTGCAACAAGCCTGCGTTCATGGGCTTTGAATCTGATTTCACAAAAGGCATCAGAATATCTCACGGCATTTAACGTAAAAATTCAGCGAGTTTCACTTCAAGAAAAAACAAGAGATGTTGGAATTTCTTGTCATTCTGGAAACACTGTATTAGATTTAGAATCACTCAGTGGTGGAGAAAAAGTTAGTGTAGCACTAGCACTGCGACTTGGCATGGCGCACATCCTTGGCGCATCAAATCTGAATTTCATTATACTTGATGAACCAACAGCACATCTTGATGAGGAACGCAGAAAATCACTTGTTAATGTCTTGTCTCAAGCTTTTGAGGCAAACTTGGGGTCCATATCACAATTTATCATAATAACTCATGATTCAGAAATATTTGAGAACTCTAATGTAGATATGATATACAATTTCGAGTCCACCGCAGAGGGCACAAAGGTAACTCCACTCTAGCCACCAGTAAGCTTAGCAAATCTCTCATTTTTGCTTAGTTTTTCCATAAAGTGCAGGTTTGATAACGCAACAACTGCTGATTCTCTTACTGGTTCACTTGAATCTGAAAGTGCATCTTGCAAAGTCTTTCTTGCATCCTGACTTCCTATCACACCAAGAGCAATTGCAGCTTCATGTCTTACAAAGAAACTTGGATCGTTTTTTACTGCATCTTCAAGTGGTTTTACTCCGTTTCTATAACACATCTGTCCAAGTGAAAAGGCAGCCTCATGTCTTACAAGCTCGTTTGGATCGTTTTTTAAAACCTTAGAAACATATGAAACCATTTCTTCACCACCAAAGTCTACAAGGATGCATACTGCTCTTGTTCTGATTACATAGTCTTTGTGATCCAAAAGCTGTACAAAGTATTCCTTATCCTTTTTTTCGTATCTCTCTTCCATCTCTGCTAACAGTTCAATTCGTGAACTGGGAATAACTTCCATGCACACAATTTTATAAGCGAATATTTATTCATTGATAAAGATGACCCGCTGTAGGTACTGGCACCTGTCAATAGAGGAGATCAAAAAGGTAACTTATGATCCAAAAAAGGTGCTTGCATGGGAAATCAAATGCGCAAAAGACGATAGTGGTGCGCACTTTGGAGTATTCTCTTATAGAAACGGCACACCGTGGGATTACAAAGAAATTAAGGGAATTGTGTTTTATTATAACATGATTTCACGCGATGAAGTTAACAAAATATCTGAATTTCTAAAAGGCAAGTTTGGTGGTGAACCAAAAGAAAAAGGAGACCGTGTTTTCTTGGTAGGTTCTCGTGAGATTTACTCTCCAAACAATATTGCTAACCTTGCAACTGAGGTTGGAAACAAGTTTGAGACAGGTGTTGAGATTTCGGTTGAGCTTGAAAACTTTACACCGCAAGAACAGGAACAAAGCAACTTTCCTTCAAGCAAACTCTTGCCAATTCCGGGCAAGTAGATAAATATGGATTTGGCCAATTTTTAGATCTCCGATGGATGAAATAAAAGAAATTGGCACACATCTTGAGGAACTAAGAAAGCGACTAATTAGAATGGTTTTAGCTGTTGGAATAATTTCCGTTTTTGTTCTTTCTTTTCATCTAAACGCATTTGACTACAATGGAGTGACACTTTACTATCCAACTCCTGATCCTCTTGACAACATTGCAGCGCAAATAACTGTAGTAATGAAGGATCAGATGGTTCCAGAATCTGTGCAACTAATTCAGACTGCACCTGGACAAGCTTTTTTTGCCCAGTTTTATGTTGCAGGTCTGCTTGGCGTTGTCTTTGGAATGCCTGTAATTGTAAAAGAACTGGTTGGTTTTGCATCTCCTGCTTTGAATAAAAAAGAAACCAAAATTATCAGAAACATAACAATTCCTGCGATATGTCTTTTCATAACAGGATCTCTCTTTTCGTATTTTTTTGTAACACCTTACATCTTGGAATTTCTTTACAAATATGGTGAGGCAAGTGGGCTTGTTACGTTTCTTAACGTAGTTGATTTTATCACATTTGTACTTCAGTTTCTTCTAGCTTTTGGAATATCCTTCCAACTGCCATTGATAATGTATGCTATATCTGCATCTGGAATGACTGATACAAAATTCTGGAGAAAAAATATCAGATATGCCATAATAGTAATTGTGATCTTTGGAGCTGTCGTTACTCCTGATGGGAGCGGAATTACAATGTGGTTCATTGCAGGCCCAATGATGGCACTGTATCTCATGGGTATGATTTTTGTTGAGCGACAAGGCAGACAGATTGCAACACTTAAATCTTAATCTGACAAAATTAAGACATGGCACTGCCAGGTGGCACCGAATGGATTTGGATTATAATTGCAATAGCTGTACTGGTATTTGGTGCAAAAAAGATTCCTGAGCTTGCACGCACTTTTGGTAAAGCCAAAGGTGAATTTGAAAAAGGAAAAATTGAGGCAGACAAGGAACTAAAAGAATTTAAAGAAAAACAAGACCCGAAATAAAACAACGCTTTTTTACCTACAAACAATTCATTAGCTTGTGATTAGAAGATCTGAAATTCAAGAAATCGTCAATGGATATTCTGATCTTACTGTGGGTACACTTGGAAGCCACTCTGCACTTGAAATAATGGATGGTGCAAAAGACGAAAATCTCCCTACTGTAGTTGTGTGTCAAAGGGGGAGAGAAACTCCATACAAAAGATTCTCTCGAATTGCTGACGAAATTATCATTTTAGATAAATTCAAAGACATGCTTTCTTCAAAAGTTCAGAACAAACTGCGCGCATCAAGTACGATAATTGTGCCACACCGTGCACTTACTGCCTATCTTGGCTACAAAGAAATAGAAAATAACTTTAAAGTTCCAATATTTGGAAATCGTACACTCTTTCAGGCAGAAGAAAGATCACACAGAAAAAACCAGTACTATCTCTTAGAAAAGGCAAGGATAAAGCATCCAAAATTATTCAAATCTCCAAAAGACATCGATAGACCAGCCATAGTAAAGGTGCAGGAAAAATCACGCAAACTTGAAAGGGCCTTTTTCAATGTCTCGTCATACTCTGATTACAAAGAAAAAACTGAAACCAAGATAAAACATGGTCTGATATCAAAAGAGGATCTCAGGATTGCAAGCATCGAGGAATTAGTAATAGGTACTTACTTTAACTTCAATTACTTTTCTACTCCGATTTCAGATGAAGTAGATTTTCTTGGAATAGAAAGAAGACTGCAGACAAACCTGCATGACTTTAATGCACTTCCTGCAAGACAACAACTTGAAATCGATATATCCTTACAAAACATCGAAGTTGGTCACACACCTGCTAGTATTCGCGAATCGTTATTAGACAAAGTCATATCAGCTGGTGACAAGTTTGCTAACGCAGTAAAAAGAGAATATGCTCCTGGAATAATAGGGCCGTTTTCTTTGCAGAGTGTGATAACACGTGACTTGGAAATCATAGTATATGATGTTTCATTGCGAGTTCCTGGAAATCCGATCCTTGCAACAACAAGCCCATATACAAAATACAAATACGGAACTACATTTGGTGTTGGACGAAGAATTGCAATGGAGCTTCGAAAAGCTCAGCAAGAAGGAAGACTAGCAGAAATAGTAACCTAAGCTTCCATCTTTTCTTTTAGCAAACTCTTTCTTACAAGAATTGGAACATTGTAAAACGATGCAAGTGCAACTGCGTCAGAAGCTCGATAGTTTCGCATGACAAGTTCTGTCTTTCCAGTAAAGTAGAGGTTTGCCCGCAATACTGTGCCACTTTCGTATACTTTGATCTTTACCATGAGCAATTCGTTTAGTTCTGCAATCTCTTCAATCATGTTGTATATGGTTGGAATAGAATCTCTGTGACCCTCGATGAAATTTGTTATGTGTCTTGCAACCTCGCCAGAAAACGCTCTCATGTGGAATTCTTTTCCATCCTCTGACCTTAGAATCAGAATGCCCTCTACGCCATAGGGATCAACAAAGCCTACATACGTTATCTTGGCATCCTCATAATCCGAGTCTTGAACTTCGTTGATCTTCACGTTTGATTATCTGAGCCATTCATTGCAGATAAAGCCTTTGGCAAATACAGATACAATTTAATGTCGCAAAAATTGAGTTTGCATATAATGGAAAAGCAGGTGACAATGCAGCGTTCCTATAGTGCAATGATTATTGTAGGATTTTTATCAATTGTAATATCATTTCTAATCTACACAAAATATGATTATGTTGCAGTAACACAAGAAATGGTTCCTCTTCTTGAAAGAATTGCAGTAGCGATGTATGTTGTACTCTTTATGTCATTTGGTGCAATTGCATATGGATTATACAAATTCTACAAGGTAAAAATTGCACAAGGTGGTAATTCTATTTCTTCAATAATTGTAAATTCAATTAATAATAAAAGATCAAAGCAAGTCTTTGTTACAAGTGCGATAGGTTATGGAATATTTTTTTCATTGACGTCTGGAATACTTGTATACCAACCCGAAGTAATATTTTCACAACACTATGGAGCAATAGTTCCATCCGTACACATAACACCTTGTTGTGGTCCTGTCGGTTACATGCCATCAATAGTTGGTTACTTTACAGAACATTTAGGCTTTAAGATAATTCCAATTAATTTTGTATTACAGATTACTGTCTCGTTTCTAGTCGGTCTTAACTTTGCACTTGCCTCCAAAGCCTTTTCAATATACAAAAAAGCAGGAGGAATGGGTGGATTTGGTGCAGTGACTGGCCTTTTCATAGCATGTCCTACCTGTGCTGGAACGTTGCTAAGTACACTTGTTGGAGCTGGGGCAGTAGGTGTGTTTACAATAGCACTGACACAACTTCAAACTGTCTTTATTGTAGCATCAATTCCTGTATTACTTGTAACTCCTGTAATAATGGCAAGAAACATCAGAAAATTTACTCTTGGAAGCTGTGCTGTAGACTCTAAACCATAGCTGATCTTTTTACTTCAGGTGTCTTCCAATCTCCAATATTGTAACCATCACATCTGAGAAATTTCAGTGTAAGCTTGTAGACAAGCTCGTCATGATCGACTGTTTCTAGTATTTCTTTCCAGGATACTTTGCCTTCCTGATCAATTTTTTTTGAAAGCTGACCTGTAATTGCTTCTGCAATCTGTCTGCACTGGTCAAATGTCTTGCCGTTTTTGTAGGCTCTTGTTCTGGTATCGCAGATATCCATGTCAAAAATTGGATGTGGTTCAATAAAAAGTTCTTTAAATTATAAGATCCGAAAACGCATGAAACGTAGCATACCAGTGTACATTATGCTTTAAGGTTATTACCTCACGTTTCCGGCAAGTATCAATACGTGATTTAGATATTTAACTAAGTATTGTGATTTTCAATTTTGATAATTACACATCGATCATGTTTTTGATAAAACACATTTGATGAGTGCATAATCTATGATTCCTTTTTGTGATGCGTCTTTCATTTTTAGTAATGATTTGTAAAGAATATTTTCAAGATATGACGGATATTCTTTTAAAATTTTGTGTCTCAATATCTCTCTGTTCTGGATGTAATAATCAGTTAATGGTCCGTACACATTTTTTCCTATTTTCTGAAGATCGCTTATCTGAAAACCTTCTCTTGCTATTGCAGATTTTACACTATCTAATGTGTAGTGTTCTGATGACCACGTCAAAGAAAGAATTCCTAGCTTCACAAATGACGTAAGCGATTCCTGAGTTGTAACGGGGATTACCATGACTAAGATCCCATTTTTGTTTAAGACTCGCTTTGATTCCCTGATAAAATCAGTTAGTGGTTTGAAATGCTGTGCAGATTCTAGTGCAATTACTCTGTCAGCACAATTGTTTGCAAGTGGCAAGGTTGTTGAAGTAGAATTTACAAATGATACGCCATTGTTCATAGTTGATGTCTTTAACTGGTGAAAATTAATATTCACACATGTAATGTGCAACAAATCATGCATTGATTTCCAATGCATTGCTGGTGCAGAAAAACCGCTACCAACATCAATGACCGTTTTTGCAGAATCTAATTCAGCTAGATTGTTCACTATACTGCAGAGTTCACGCTGAGCTTCAGCGGGATCTTTTGTATTTTGATTCCAATATCCAAAGTTGAGCATGTTGCCTCCAGTTGCAAGCTGCATAACAGGAGAAAGTGAATTGTAGAGATTGATTACATCTTGCTCATTGCGTCTAAACGTCCACAAAAGAACTTGAATTGGATTGATGGAGACCAATGTTATTTCTAAACAGATTGTCGATATATACTAGTTAGAAGTTTCATTTCTTGTTTATCTTCTTAACAAATTCAAGTATTCCAGTATAATCCAACTCTCCAAAGCCATTATCGACTGCATCTTGGTATAATTTGTTTGCAAGTATTGTCATTGGTAAATCCAGATTGAATTTTTTTGCAGCCTGGTTTATTGTATCAAGATCCTTTTTCATCATCTTAAGAGTAAAGGTTGGTTTGAAATCCCCTCTTACCATCTTAGGACCTTTGTTTACACTCATTCCTGTCTTGAAGTATGTAGAGTTTAGAATTTCTAAGAAAATTTCTGGATCAAGATCTGCTCCTCTGACTAAAGTGATGCTTTCTGATAAAGACAATGCAAGAATCGCAATCTGCAAGTTCATAGCAAGTTTCATTGCATGACCTGAGCCATTTTCACCTAGGTAAAATGTCTTGTTTCCAATTGTATCAAAGATTTTTTTATGATTTTCATAAACTATTTTGTCTCCACCCACCATGACCACAAGCTCGCCACTTTCTGCTTGAATTGGACCGCCCATGACTGGTGTATCAAGGATGAAAATTCCTTTTTCTGTATATTTTTTTGCGATATCTCTTGACGACACTGGATTTATTGTGCTCATGTCAGCCACTACTAATCCGTCATGTTTCCCGTCGACGATTCCATTTTTTCCAAAAGAAACATCTTCCACAGACTGGGCATCTTTTACTATGGTTATTACTAAATCAGAAGACTTGGCAACATCTTCTGGTGAATCAGCTACTGTAGCTCCAAGAGTTTTTAGCTGGTCTGCTTTCTCTCTGGTTCTGTTGTAAACAGTCAACTGGTAGCCTGATTTTAAAAGTCTGGTTGCTACAGCTTTTCCAAGCATTCCCGTTCCGATAATTCCTATCCTAGTCAACTATATGCAATTGTCTTTTGATTAGCTTTGTATTCTTTCCTATTGACAGTACTTTACATGCGTATGATCTGAAACTTTCTTATACAATAAAAATAAAATCTGTAATATGCCACTTGCAAATGACATCATAATACGATTAAACGAAATCACTACATCTGTTTCTAATAAGAAACATCTCTCACAAGACGATGAGAGCATGATCAAAAATGTCTTCAAAAACATAGTTGAAGGTGGTGGAAGATACGACATCTATGAGATAGAATCTTGGTTTGCACTTGAAGGTTCATGGAAAGATAAATCTGTCGTAGATCGTATAATGAACATAGCACATTACCAGAAAACAAAATATGAAGAAAAAAACAAACTGAAATTTGTCTCTGATGACTGCAGTTGTGGTAATTAAAAATACAAAATTTCTGTAAATGCTACACTTTTATTGCCTTATCAGGGCGATCTATCTTGTTGTTGCTAAATTGTAATTTCAAAATAACATGGTCAGGCAGAATCGGATATGAAAATGCTAACACATCCAAGATCCCTTCTGGTGCTGGCGTGTATGAAATTCAAGGGCGAAAAACTGCAGACGGTGGATATACAAGAAGATTTGTTGGTACAACTGATAATTTACAGCGAATCTACGCAAAACATTTGTCAGATAATGAAGCAAATGAAAAACTAAGGGCATTTTTGAAAGAAAAAAAAGCGTTCTTTAGATACGTGACAAGCGATGGAGAAAGCACGAGAAAAGATATAGAAAAAGGTCTTTACTTCAAATACAAACACAGCTTTAACACAACTGATACTGCGCTATCTGGCTCGGGGAAATACGACAAAATTAACATAACTGAAACTAATCCATAAAATAGAAAACCTATATTGTACGATAAAAGGTGATTTTGTATGACTGAGATAAAGGCATCTATTCAGATTAACTCTCCCGTAGACAAAGTCTGGAATATTGTATCTGATCTTGACAGAGAATCAAAATTTTGGAACAATATCACAAAGGTCAGAACCATATCCACAGAAAACGATGTTGTAAAACGTGAGATAACGATAGGAAAAGTGGACCGATGCCTACAAACTGTAACACTTTATCCACAACAAAAAATTCTTGCAGAATTCACCAAGGGAATAATTGGTGGCACAAAAACAACTATGCTGACACCCCGAGATAATGGAACGCTCTTAGAAATAACATGGGATATCAAATTCAAAGGAATAGCAGGATTGATGTCAGGAAAACTAAACAGTGATTTTCAAGTTCACACAGAACAAGCTGTTCTTGCAATAAAACAAGAAGCTGAAGGCAGTACGCCACGATCGTCATTTAAAATGGAAACAAGAACCCACTGGGCCGACAAGTTCGATTCTAACAAGTAACTCTGTTAATTTACCACATGCCACCGCCGCCACCTGGACTGTCAAAGTTTTTCTGAGACGGGCGGGCGTGAGCTTTTTTCATATGTCTTTCTAATCGAACAGGATCATTTAGTTCAATACCGCATTCTTTGCATTTTGTTTCAACGGATTTTTTCTTGAAAAGACCCATGTTGATATTAAGATTATACTGCTATTAAAATGGAATTGTTCTAGTCTATTGCAAATCTTCTTTTTTTATTCCGCTAGTTTCAATTTCATATCTTAATGGTGCTGGTAATTCATGATATTGCTTGTCTACTAGAATTGTGATTTGATCATCTGGGACACTGACTTTTCTTAACAGGATTCCACGTTGATGCGCAAAAGCATTTTTCCAAAATCCTGACCCATCAAACGTTCCTATTTTTGGCAGATAACTTGATGGTCTACCCATGTTCTCCTCTCTCCTTTGCTATTTTGTGCTCTTTTGCTCTTTGCTCCATTCTTGTTTTCCCTTCTGCAAACTTTCTCTTGTCCTCATCTGTCTCAAGTATTAGTTCTGGCACAGAAGTTGGTTTGCCATTATTGTCAAGTGCTACTATAGTAACATAGGCCGTACCTGTAAGAGTTTGAGTATTTTTTGTCATGTCTTCTGCTTCTACTTTGATCTCAATTTCCATAGATGATTTGCTGACATAATTTAGTCTGGCATTGACAATCAATGCATTTCCTACATAGACTGGTTTTAGAAAGTTGACTCTGTCAATGCTTGCAGTAACTGTATTTGTCTGAGCGTGTCTTTGTGCTACAAGACCAGCTGCAAGATCAATTTGTTTTAGGATCTCGCCTCCAAATACATTTCCAGCTGGATTTGCATCCGATGGAAACATGCGTACTATTATCTCTGCTTTTGATTCGTTTGGGCTCTTTGCATTCAAAGAATTCAGATTAGATTGATTTGCCCCTTTTTATTTATCTTCTTTTACTTCGTAATCCTCAAGGAAATCTTCTGGCTCCCCAGTTTCGTTTTGTTTTAACCACTCTGCCATTTTTTGAATCACTTCTTTTTTGGTAAACTTGCCTTCTTTTGTGATATAATACTCTTTTTTTGACTCTCTAAATTTTTTGTAATCCATGCCTTTCATAGTTCATCATATTCTTCTTGTGGAGTTTTTTTAATATGTTTTATTCCCTGCTTGTTTCTTGGTTTTGATCTTACCATACAATTACAACAGTTACAGTACAAATCTACCGTATCGTCAGTTGCAGGGTTTTCTTCTCTGTCATGACACCCTTGCCTTGTGATGAAAACTCCACAAATCTGGCATCGTACCTGACCTGACAAATAACGGCTAGTTCCATCTCTTGGCTTTCTAACCTTGTATTCCTTGCAAACACCTTTGCAAATCCCTCTGTCTTTGTGCACGTTTAATTTCTGCCAAAGACGAATAAATTCTCATGCATTATCCTTCTCTAAATTTCAGAGCTTATCGTACCAGTCTTTGACTGTTATGCACCAAATGATACTCTTTCCACACTGTTATAAGTGATAGACACTACTAGGATCGATGTTAGAAGTTATTAAAAAAATTAAAACGGAAATAATAAGAAATTTTGAAAATCTTAACAAAAAATTCTCTGTACCGAAGTGACCAGATTTGAATATATATGATATGAAATCAATCCATTGTTGCAAGTGTGACAAGTTCATAGGAGAACTTGATTGTGATGCAGTAGTTGTGCTTCCAAAATGTGGCCGTTGTGCCAACCCATTACCAGAAGGCGATGATAAAGCACTGTACATAGTAAACAAATACAACAAAAATCCACAAAGTGTAGAATCATCGTTAAGAGCTGGTTCACTCTTGGATTGGTAAAAAAAATTGAGTTATTATAAACGAAAACGCTGTGAGGATTGTAGCAGGGTTAATTGCATGAAAGGATGTAACTGCGATTGTCATTATGATCCAAGAGGCTAAAGAGTTTGGAATTTAGCTGATTTGTGTAAGCACACTAGAGGTTTTGCATTTTTACTCTTTATCTATAAAAATGGTTAACCTACATGTGTTTTCATTTAGATGATTTATTTTTAATCTGATTCAGAATTTAATGTGATGCGCAAAACCAGTTATACCCACTCTGAAACTTGTTATTTTGTTTTCTTTTTAGCTTCTCTTGCTTCCTGCTTTGCTTTTTTCTCCGCTTCTTTTGCCTTGCTTTTTTCTTCCGCACTCTTTTCTTTGTTCTTTTCTCTTTCTGCCTTTGCCTCCTCTCTTATCTCTTTAGCAGTCTTTTGTTTGGATGATGCTGTATCTGATTTGTTTTGATTTTCTTCTAAAACCTCTTGCAGTTTTGCCTGTGCTTTTTGTGCTTCATCATCTAACGAATCTTTCTTAGCTATCTCCTTTTCTTTTAGTTTCTGTACCTTGTTTTCTGCCGCGGCCTTTCTTGCAGCTTCACGCTCCTTTGCTTTTGCAGCTGCTTTTTCTGCAGCTAGTTTTTTTGCTTCATATGTACTGAGCTTTGTTTTATTTGTACTTGATTGAGCAAATGCGAAATTTTGCATCGAACTTACAACTCCAGCTAACAAGACTAAAACTGCAATACCAGCAATTATTTTTAAATTCATCTCGTAATAGGAAGTATTGTTTTGAGCTTTTTTACTCTTTTTAAACTGGTTGGTAATCAGATGTGCTACAGTATCTCTACCTGTTTTAAATGCACATAGATTAGATCGTAATGATAAGTCAGTAACTCCACATTGAAATAACAATTCTAAGCTGGTAGCATAATCCCAAAATTTTTCCAAAGGTTTGAATTTGTCATCCATCTCATGTAGTAGAAAAATTCCCCATAAGGTGAATAATTGCATCTCTAACCATTGTGTAGCGAAACAAATGAATCAATAATCGAATTATTCGGATATGATTTTATGATGTTAATGATCTTTTTTCCTTTATCAGAGAACTCGTATTTATCATGAGCATTAAAATCGCTTTCTGAAAATCTCAGTTTCCTTACCATTCGAAAATCATTATTTTCGTAATAATTAACTTCTCTCCAACAAATTATTCTGATCGAATGATACTATCAGGAATTTGTCTTTAAGACTGATATTTCCTAAATCCTTTTTCAGTGGCATATAGTTCTACTTTTGGACCAAAGAGGCCATTTTTTTGTTCTACTCTCATTAACTCCTGTTTTTCTAAATCTTCTAAGATTGAATTCAGTTCACTGCTCTCAAGACCTGTATTTTTTTTAACATTTTCAAATGTCTTTATTCCTCTATAAAGTTCTCCCAAGACAAGCATGTCTTTTGTTTGCGATCTCGATAAGTCTCTTGAAGGTTTTTGTACTGTGTTATCAGAACGCAGTACAAACTGTCCTCCTTGCAAAGTTTGATTTGTACCGTATTTTTTCATTTTTCGTAGGAAACGTGGGATTATTCGTACCAATGGAATCAAGAAAAATAACAAGTAAATCCATGCAAAATCGTCAAACATTTTGATATTATTTTATGTAATAATAGTATAAATTTGTTGATGGTTAAGATAAAATCTCCATTTTCAAATACAAAAACTGACTTGCAATACATTAACAGTTGATATAATTAAGGGGAAATACCAATCAATTACATAGTTGTCCAAGTTTGAATCTCCAAAATTAAATGTCAATATCGGTGCAGCTAAAGCAATTTTAATTGGCATCATAGCGCTTATCGCTATAGCGGTGATAGTAAGTGCTTCTGTAAAAATAGTAGATTCTGGTCATAGAGGGGTACTACTTTATTGGAGTGCAGTTGACACAGCAATTCCTCCACTTCAAGAAGGACTTCATTTTGTAACCCCTTTTGCTAATGACGTAATCAATATCGAAGTTAGAACACTAAAGGTCGATAGATCAACAACATCAGCTTCTAAAGATCTCCAGACAGTATCAACTACTGTCACTGTCAACTACCGTCCAAGTCCAGAATCTGTCCATCACTTGTACCAGAATTTGGGTCTTGATTATCAGAATAGGGTGATTCAACCGGCCATAGATGAAACCGTAAAGCAGGTAACTGCAAAATATAACGCTGAGGAACTGATCACAAAAAGGCCCCTAGTAAAATCAGATATTGAAGAAGCTATCAGGGAGAGATTGAATGCATTCAACATTTTAACAGATGTTGTATCAATTACTGATTTTCAATTCTCACCACTTTTTGCACAAGCAATAGAATCAAAGGTAGAAGCCGAACAAAATGCCCTTAGAGCCGAAAATGACCTTAGGAGAATTCAAGTGGAGGCACAGCAACGTGAAGCCCTAGCACAAGGTGTTGCAAAAGCCAATATCGCTGAAGCTCAAGGTGAATCAGAAGCCATCCAAATTATTAACCAAGCCTTGGCAAACAATCCAAACTATCTGGAATGGCTAAAAACGCAAAAATGGGATGGAAGGCTACCTCTTGTAGTGGGTGAAGGCGGAACACCTTTTATCCAGATACCCGTTAGACCCTGAGTATTTTATTTGAATGAAAACTTAGTCATTTTCATTAGTTTTTGACTTGTCTCTCATAGCATCATACATTGCAAGAAATTGTTCGGGTTCATGTTGTCTGTAGTGTTTTTCAAGCCTTTGGATTTCTTTTTCTGATATGTTTTCTCCTTTACTGTTATGGTATTCTTTTATAATTTGAGCTGGAGTTTTCTTTATGTTATATTTTTGAAGTGTTTTAACAACTGATTGTTTGCATAAAAAATCGTAAATTACGAAGCGGTAGATAAGATACATTGTAATTCCAAGTATTGCCACTATAGTCATTGGGATAATTATCGCAGCTACCATGCTTGCTATCGACTTTCTTAGTATTTCATTGTTATTCTTTTTTATTTCAGATCTGATGTTTTGCATTTTTACTCTTAATCGATAAAAATAGAACACTCGTTTTGTTCCTAGAAATCTGCTTTACCACCTAATACTTTGCCTCCTGTAATCATGTAGCGTATTGAAAAATCAGTGTTGATTACTTTGATCGTTTTTTCTTCAAGTATTGTAAATTCCTAGAAGGATTATTGTAGTTAGAATGCCCATAGCAATAATGATTCCTATTACCAGAGTATTCATCTAAGAAATCATGATCTAAACTAAACCATATATTTTACTCACAAAAATCAGCTAAATTCCAAACTCTTTAGCCTCTTGGATCATAATGACAATCGCAGTTACATCCTTTCATGCAATTAACCCTGCTACAATCCTCACAGCGTTTTCGTTTATAATAACTCAATTTTTTTTACCAACCAATAATACCTTTCGACTTTTTTTGATTCTACCTCTTACCAGCTTAAAAAATTCCATTAACAAAGCAACTATTGGCGACTAGCTCCCTATAATGACTACACACACTCCAATTCAAGTATGAAAAAGAGATCACATGCATCTTATGTAGCAGCAGGCAAGAAGGGTGCAAGAACTAGAAAAAGAAACGGTAACTAACCGATCTTATGCAGAAATCTGCTAAACTCTTAACTGTAATCTTAGCAATAGTAATTTCCTGACACATAGACATTCCATCTTTTAGAATTATTTTGTTATCTTTTAGATTGATAGAAACGCCATAACCGTGAAGTTTCATGTTGTAATGATTTCGTTGGCCTTTTTGTATCAAGTTGCATCTAATTAAATTTCAGTTTCTTTATCCAATATGCCATACCAAAAAGGTAAGGAGGTACAACATACAGAGAATAAATCGTACCTATTTTTTCTCTCAATTCAAATCCCTCAATCAGTTTAACATATGGTGAGGATTTTGTCATAAATAATTCAAATTTAATACTAAAAGAAACCGCTTCTATTGCTATCACACCTGTTACTAACCCTGCTATAATAATAGCATAAATCACAGGTCTTTTGATTTTTACAGGAGATTTATCTCGTAACTTATTTCTGAATTCTATAATTAATGCAATTGTAGTGGGAATTACAATTATGAATACGAACAAGAAAAAATAGAAAGTAATGCTTTCGGGAGATTCAAACCATACCTTATACAAGATTTGCCCAAAGGAACCCGCAATAGCAATGAACCACATTATTACAATAGCTGGATCTTCGGATAGCCATTTGGGAAAAAAGGAAACCAGATCTGAAATTACTTTGAACTTATTATTCATAATGATATTGTTGAATTTCAAATCTTAACCTTTACGTGCTTACCACATACTTTCCCTCACAAAGAGGGGGG
>CAYGLP010000020.1:0-17760 GCA_964350965.1 uncultured Nitrosopumilaceae archaeon
TTGTAATGGTGCACTGTCGATCTCATCATTGTACACTGATGGCCAAAGTGATTTTGAAACTAAACCAGCATTTCCCAATTTCTCCCACATTTCTTCTGTAATGTGTGGTGCAAAAGGAGAAAGCATTGCTACTCTGGTAGATAATACATTGTGAAGCGTACTTGAGATATCTGTTCTGTTCTTTGCATTTGTTCTCTTAAGATACCACTGCATGTCAGAATCAAATTCGTACAAAACATAATGCAATGCCTCACGTAATCTCATTTTTTCCATAGCTGAGGTGGTCTCTAACACTAACTGCTGTAATCTACTTACAAGCCATTTATCCTCTTGTTGCATATTTGACTTTTCGTTTAATTTGTATTTAGAACAATCTTCTAACATGTTTTCAAGCTTGTTTTTAATTCCTTTTACTGCTTCAAGATTGAAATCTGCATCTTGCAAGAGTTCAGCCGAAATTAATATTGCTAATCTAATAGGATCTGCACCATAGGTTCGTATTGCATCACGAAGAGGAATGATATTGCCCATTGATTTTGACATTTTTTTTCCATCCATTAGAACAGAGCCATTTACTACAATTTCTTCTGGCCAGTATTTTTTTGGAAAAATTGCAATGTGATTAAATACAAAAAATGTTAAATGATTTGGAACAAGATCTCGTCCTGAATGTCTTGCATTTACAGGATAGAAATATGCAAATTCATCCCTGATGCTTTCCAAAAGGTTTTCTGTTATCTTACAATTAGAAGCAACTTTCTTGGTATCACCATCTCCCAAAAATATATAGTCAAAAAACTCATCTCCTAGATTTTCAGCAGTAATTTGTTTTTTATTTACATATTTTGCAAGAATATAATACGCCATGTAAATTACAGAGTCAGAAAGACTTTCTACTATCCAATTTTTATCCCATGGCAATTTGGTTCCTAGGCCATGTTGTCTTGCACAAGCTCTTTCACGTAACCAATCTACTACATAATTGAATTCATTACGTATGTCTTCTGGGAGAATCTTCATCTCATTGATGCAGGAATGTGCGTCTTTTTTCCAATTTTTGTTAGAATAATCCAAAAACCACTGATCGCTTAAAATCTTTACAACACATTCAGCACCACATCTACATCTGATTGGACCATCATTTAGCTCAAATAGAATGTCTGCATTATTTTGTTGTAAAATCCATTTTTTTACCTCCTCTTTAACATCAGCGATCTTTTTTCCTGCAAATTGACCCGTGTTGCTTTTTAATCTTCCCTCGTAGAATTCTTTTCCATAAAGCTCTTTTGTGGCCTCTTCAAGACGAGGACTATTTTGATCTTCTATTTTGAACTTTTTCGTAACTTCTTTAGCAGGAATCTCACCATATCCTTCAGTTTGTATTATTGATATTGGATTTATTGCTCTAACAAAATTCAAAACATCCTGTTCAAAACTGTCTGCATTTTTCTTAATATCTTCTAGAGCTTGATAATCAAATGGTGCATGAGCTGGTACGGACATCACCATACCGGTACCGTTTTCACTTTTAACAAAGCTAGCAGGAAGTATTACCACCTGATCATTTCTTTCTGGAACTTTGACTTTCTTACCAACAAGAGCAGAACCCTTGATCTCATCAACTGAAATGACTTTTTTATTCATAAACTCCAACTTTCGTGAACACTCTTCACTCACAATCCAATTTTCTCCATCAACATCAACAATTTTGTATGTTACATCTGGATTTACCCAGAGATTTGTAACTCCAAATATTGTTTCTGGTCTGAGTGTGGCTGTGGGAATGATATATTTATCATACCTAAATTTGATGAGCACGTATTCAGTAAAACTAGGCTCTACATCTCCCAAAGTATCATGTTGTGATACTGGGTTCTGATCTTTTGGGCACCAACCAACTGGATGAGATCCTTGTATGACAAGATTTTTGCTTTTTAGTTTCCTAAATTGCCATTCTATGAATTTGTTGTATACAGGATCAATTGTTGTAAATTCCCTTCTCCAATCTATAGAATATCCCATCTCTATCATGCCTGACTTTATCTCTTGATGGAAATACCTTGCAATTTTTACAGGCTCTGCAAATTCTTTTATGTTCTGTTCTGGTACTTTGTAAATTGTTCTGAATGCTTCTATCAATTCTTTATCATTTTCCTGAACACGTCTTGACATGCCAAGAATTGGGGTTCCTGTATAATGAAATCCCATTGGGAAAAGTACATTGTATCCACGCATGCGCATAAATCGTGCATGAACGTCAGCCAAAGTGTATGTTCTTCCATGCCCTATGTGTTGTGGTGAATTTGGATAAGGATAAGCTACTGTTACAAAGAATTTTTTTTCCTCGGTAGGATCTGTTTCAAAGTATTTTTCATCGTGCCACCTTTTACGCCATTTGGATTCTATTGATGACCAATCTATCAAAAAATCACTTTACCAAAATTGATTGTTCTGCCGCAAGAAGTGCGTCTTTTAGCTTTAAGACATCCTTTCCTCCACCTTGACCAAAACTATCATTTCCGCCGCCAGAACCACCAAGAACCTTTGAAATTTCTCTTACCAAATCACCAGCTTTTTTGATCTTTGCCGCTTCTGAACCTGCAAATGCAACTATTCTTATTCCATCATTTTTCAAAATTAAAGCACAGTATATCATACTGGAATCAAGTTTTATTACTTGCTCACCAACTGCAATGTGAAATTCCTCATCAAGTTCTTCGTCCACAGTAGAGTGTAACTTTATTTTTCCTAGACTCTTCGCATCTGAAATTGCACTTTTTGCAGTAGATGTAGAAACTCGTTTGATGAGTTGTTTCAATTTTTTCTTAGATGCATCAGCATCTGACATGATATGTTCAAATGATTCTAACATCTTCTCTTTGCTAGAACCTAAAGACTTTACAATCTGTGAAATCTTTCTATCTTGATCCTGTGTATACTTTACAGCTGTATCTCCTGATACAAATTCCATCCTTACAACTCCATCCTGAATACGTTCAGCTTTTGTTATCTTTATCAATCCAAGCTCTCCAGTCTTTTTTACATGAGTTCCACCGCATGCTTCCACATCAAACCCATCGATGTTTACAATTCTAACTGACTTGACTGGAACTACTCCACCTTGATATATTCTAAATCCAAATTTTTGTTCGGCTTTACCTCTCTCATATTCATTTATTAAAATAGGTAAATTTTTTCTGATGATAAGATTTGCTAAACCTTCTATCTTCGTAATGTCTTCTTCTGTTAGGTTTGAATGATGTGTTATGTCCAGTCTACCATAATCTCTTTCCTTAAACGCAGAATGTTGCCATACCCATGAACCTAGTGTGTTTCTTGCTGATGCGTTTAACACATGAGTACTAGTATGATTCCTTGTTATACCATAACGACGGATATGATCGATTTTACACTTTACTGCCTCGCCTTCTTTTGGCGTTCCTCCTTTCAATTCGTGCACAATGACATTTCCATGTTTGTTTACATCTACTACGTCATAATCTCCGATCTTACCATGATCTGGCTCTTGGCCTCCTCCTCTTGGATAAAATGAAGTTCTATCCAAAATAATTAATTTTTTATTAATAACCTTGAGAACTTTTGCTTCAAATTCAACAGGATCATCTTTATAGTATAATGGTTCGGTATCTGGGATCCCACCTATGTTGAGAACCTCTTTCTTTTCAGCTCTTTCTGATTGATGTAATTCTGAGAGTTTCTCATAAAAGGTAGATGGAATTTCTGAAATTATCTGTGCTTCTTTTAGAAAATCAGGAGTAATACCATCTGATTCGTATAGTCTGATTAGATCACCTACTGTTAATTTTTTATTTTGAGTCTTTATGGTATTTACTATGACTTTCATTCTGATTTTTGATTCTGCATATCTTTCTCTTTCTATTCCAATTATCGTCTTTACTTCCTCACGAGTTTCTTGCAGCTCGGGATAAGTTGATTTCAAATAATCAATATGCATATCTGCTAATTCTCTTAGATCAAGATTCCAACCAAGTCTGTCCATTGTAGCAACCGCTCTTCTCAAAATCATCCTCAAGTTGTAACCCCCACCTACATTGCTTGGAAGGGCTCCATCTGAAATTGCAAATACCAAAGTTCTTAGATGATCGGCAATCAGGTATATCCCTTCAAGGGGAACTATCATTTTGTTGAATATCGTCTCGTCAATTCCTGCTTGTTTTATTGCATTATTTCTAACTTGTATTAAATCACTATGTTCTCTGAGTCCTTTTGATATTGCAGTGAAATATGATGATAATACCTTAGGATCTATATCTATGCCAACTTTTTGTATTAGATTATTTGTTATAGGACCAAAACAACAATCGTACGCAGTGGGAGTTCCCATGGTTATCCAAGCAAATCTCTCAAGACCAGCTCCCATGTCTATTATTTTTTGTTCTAAGACTGAATAATTTTCCAAATCTCCTTGAAATTCTGTAAATACTGCATTTCCAAGCTCAAGACCTCGCACAAAATATTCTAGTGAAGATCCAAATGAGCCTCCTCCAGCCCAAACATCCTCTACAAATACAATTTCTTTTTTATCAATTCCAAATCGCTCAGTTAAAAGCCTAAAATCTAATTCTATGCATCTATCTTTCCAATATCCTTGTGAGTTTGGTATGCTGTGTTGACCAATCATACAAAAACTAGAAAAATGTCTACCAGTAACACCTACATTTTCAATATCCTTGAATCTAAGACAAGTTTGTGGTACGATTAGCGGATTTGCTGGAAATTCAAAAACAACTTTTGAACCCATAACTCGCTGAAAGTCTACAATAGATGCTATTGTAAAATATAGGTCATCGCGCCACCTACATACTACCGGATATCTACTTACTGATTTGTGACCATTTTGTACAAAAAATGCTTCCACTTCTTTCCATGCTTGAACATAATCGAATCTTTTTTTGGTAGGTGGATTTCCTATGAATGAATAATTGTTTTCAGCATCTTCTGGACAAAAATTCTGTGCATGATCAATTGTCCAGAAAAACCGCCTACATTTTACACAGGATTTTCGTTGAAATCCTTCTTTTTCAAATAATGTTACTTTGTAATACCTGTCAGGATCAGCTGAAAACTTTGCAAGAATTTGATCTTTATTCATCTTTGAGAGGTTTTTGCTTTGACTGATATTAAGTATTCTGAGGCAACACATTAAATATGATCACTTTTGAAAATTTGTCATGTTTGGTAAAAAGAGCTGGAAGGAAGGTGACTATGTATTTGCAACACAACCAGATGGAGAATATACTAATGTAATAGTTGGCATAGTGACAGGAGTTGAAGATTCAAAAATAGGAGTAAATGGTATAATAATAAATCCTGTTGGTTTGAAAAACAAAGTTTCACAAGAAAAAGCCGGCCCAAAATCTATAGAGATTTTAAAAAATCCAAACTATGAAAACTATGTACTTGCACTGATTTATCGAGTAGAACATGAAAATTTTACTGGCGTATTTGATGTAAATTCTGATCCCGTGGTAAAGATACACAAGAAAATACATGCAATTATTGATGGTTGGGTTAGGGAATCATTGCCTGAGTTAATAAATAATGTACTTTCTCTTCCAGATGGTTCTGAAAAGGAACAAGCAAAAAGAATTCTAAAACAAAGAATGGATACTTTATACGATAAAGATTTGAAAAAATATCTCTACTCAATCTGTAGAAGCTTAAAGATTCTCAATTGACATAGTTGAATCGATCTAAAATTGTTCTATTGACTCAGTTTGGTTCACTTTATCTTCCATAGTTTTATATTATACCTATAGCAAAATTCGCTTACAATGGAATACGTATACGCTGCGTTGCTTTTACATAAGCAGAAAAAAGAGATCAACGAAGCTAATATTACAAACATAATCAAAGCTTCTGGAGCGGAAGTTAAAGAAGCCCAAGTGAAAGCACTTGTTGCTGCCCTTGCCGATGTAGATATCGACGAGGCAATAAAAGCTGCACCAGTAGCTGTTGCCGCAGCGCCTGCAGCCCATGCAGCTGGTGGAAAAGAAGAAAAGACAAAAGAAGTTGAAACTCCATCCGCAAAAACAGAAGAGCAGGCAATGGAAGGCCTATCTGCACTGTTTGGCTAGAATTCTAATTTTTTAGGGAATTCTTTACAAATTTTTACAATAATTGTTGTTCTTGTGTTACAGATTTATGTATAGAACAGATTAAAACTTCATTAGGGTACTTTGTAAAGAAATGCGTTCGCTCCTTCCCAACCATAATCAACTATACCACCCAGTTCGCCTGTTCTTACAATATTTTGTTCTACTGATTCTTTTATAAGCTGTAAAGAACTAACCGCACCAGTATTTCCAGTTTTCCTCATTAGTTCATAAGTCAATTCAGATCTCTTTTTTTCTATACCGCATATTTTTCTAACGTAGTCTACAAATGTTTTACCTGCAGAATGGAAACCCCAGAATTTTATATTATTAAATTCCTGTGGAAATCTTTGCTTGATGTAAGAAACATTTTCTAAAGAAAGATGTGCCATGCTTTCTTTTAACATTTTTGAATTTACATCCATGTCAAAGATTACTCTGTGGGTCTTGTCAGGTGAAAGTTTTATTGTGGCTTTTTTATAACCATGCACACTAGTATCTTTGCGTGAAGAAATAGTTCTAATATCTATCTGTGCTAAAACTTTATCCGATTCTCCTGGCTTCGATAATAATGTAGCTGCTGTGACATCACTAAAAATAAGGAAGTAAATAAAATTGTTAAACTCCTTTCTGTTTCTTATGGAAATACGATCAATTTGTTTTATTCTGTCTAAAAACCAACTTGTATAATAAGTGCCGATCAGAACAAGTACATCCCCTCCATAACCCAAGGCAAAGTGTCCTGCCGCATTTACGAGAGCTTCTGAAAAAGATGAACATGCCATACCTTGAAAATTTTGTGTACGTACACCTTTATTCAAGCCTAATCTTGATGTAATTTCTACAGTCGGTGAAGGATCTAAATTTTGTTGATTGTCATTAATTGTTGTAAGAAGTCCTATGTCCTCCGGTTTTCTTTTTGAGAAACTTAAGACTTTTTTAGCATTTTCCATATACATGTTACTAAGTTTAATGTCTGGTAGTACGTATGGAGAATTGTCGATTTTTATTTTAGATAAATTATACGATTTGTAAACCCTTTCTATGCCTAATTTCTTTTTGCAAAAATTTTTCACATCCTTATCTAATTTGGAGCTGAAGAAATCATCCACAATCTCTTCTATACTGTAGGAATACTGAGGAAAATTGAGATCTATGTGTGAAATATCAATGATTGGCATCTCAGAATCTACTTGCTAGACCATGTAAATTTTTAAAGAAGTCTTTATCGTAACCGTTTTTTGGTAAATCAAAAGCTGCTACTACTGTTTTGATTTTAGCTCTTTCAGAAAACTCCTTCATCTTTATTGCACATTCCTTAGCTCCTCCAAAAATTCCTAACTCTTCTGCCATTTTATCACTTACATGTACTGACGCAGCAACCAAACCATGTTTTAGAAAATTTTGTCTGATGATATGAACTTCTTTTTTAAATCCTATCTTCTCCAGCGGTTTTGAGTAAAATTCATTTGCACCAATATAATTTGCTATTGTTAAACGTAGTGCATTCCTACTTTTTTTCTCATAATCATTAATATAAGTTGGTAAAATTGAAATAATTTCAAAAGAGCTGTAGTTTTTTCCTAAAGCGCACAATTTATTTTTTAGAATTTTTATGCTACGCCTAATTTCACTTTCAGGTTTTAGGAAAAATATCACACCGTCAGCATATTCTGCAGCAAGCTGAATCATTTTGTCTCCAACTGCAGACCAGTAAATAGGACCAGCATAGTAAGACTTGATGTACTGAGTGTAGTTCTTAATTCTTGATACCGGCTTTTCAAATTTCATATGATACATGTCTTCAACAACAACAGGTGCACTTGTACCTAAGCCTAAAACAAATTTTCCATTTGTTTCATAGTGGATTCTACTTGTAAGTTTAAGTATCTTTTTTTTAGATCTCGAAAAAACATTCACTATCCCTGTGCCTAATACTACATTTTCTATCTTTTGTCCAATGCTTTGTAGAGCCTCGAATGCATCTACTCCAGTAAATGTTGGATGAGTTTCAGGAATTAAATAATAATTCAACATCTCTGTATCTGCAATCACTGCTGCTTTTTCAACTGCACATAAAGGAGCTCTTATGCCAAGTTCTACGCCTACTCTTTCCACACCTCTCCAGACTTTTTGTTCTTAAGTTTAAATGCTTGCAAAAATAGTAAAAGGAATTACAATCTAGTTTTTTAATAGATGTTCATTTTTTGGCAGAAATATCTTTGGGAGGTAAATGTATAGCTCCTCCATTAATGTCCCTTAAAGCATCTACAAATGATTCTGGCAGTGTAGGGTGTGCGTGTATTGTATCAAATATGTCTGAGGGTTTTAATTGCATTTTTACTGCAAGTGCTGCCTCACTGATTATTTCTCCCGCGTGTGGGGCAATTATAAAAGCACCTACTAGTACTCCACCCTTTTCAAAAACCTTAACAAAACCTCTTGTGTCACTAATGCAACTTGCTTTGGCACTTGCTGCAAGAGGAAATTCTCCACTTTTTCCTTCTAATTTTCCTACAAATGCAACCTCTGGATATGTAAAAACACACACAGGGACAGAATTATATTCCATCTTACTTTCTATTCCCATTAAATTTTGAGCAGCTACCTCTCCCTGTTTTGCTGCAACATGCGCAAGTTCATACATTCCAGTAACATCACCAATTGCAAATACATTTTGAATATTAGTTTGCATTCTATCATTAACAAGAATGCCTTTTTTATTGAATTTTACACCAATATTATTTAGTTCATTCACATTTATGTTAGGTTTTCTTCCTATACAAACAAGGATCTTTTCTGCTTGCAGTCGTTCTCCATTAACTAATACCATATTATCTACTATTTCTTCTACTCGTGATTTTGTCATTACATTAATTCCATCAAGCCTCATGTATTTCTCAATAGTATTTCCAATTTCTTCTGTCTGAAGAGGTATCAGGTGGTTTTCTGCTTCTATCAAATATGTCTTACATCCTAATGCGTTTAAAATAGATGCATATTCACATCCACTGTAGCCCCCACCAATAATAATTATTGATTCTGGCAATTCATCTAATTCTAAAACTGTAGTAGTTGATAGAATATTTTCATTAAATTTGTAATCTAATAGACACATAGGATAGCTTCCAGTAGCAATAACAATATTCTTGGTTTCTAGTGTTTTTTCGTTGACCATGATTTTATTTTTTGAAACCATATGAGCTTCTCCTTTAATTAATTCAACACCATTACTCTCTAAGAGTAGTTTTATTCCAGAAGCAAGTTTATCAACGGTAGTATTCATTCTTGATTTTAATAATTTATAATTCAATTCAACATGTCCATTCAATCCGTTTTTTTTTGAAGAATTTACTTTCCTTTTTACCTCCCCTAATGAATGAAGAAACTTAGTGGGAATGCAGCCACGCTGTGTGCAAGTTCCACCCAAACCATTCTTTTCAATTACGCAAATATTGCCACCAAGTTGTGCAGCTCTAATGGCGCAGGTGTAACCACCTGGACCTCCTCCTATCACGACTGCATCGTACATGCGGTGAATTTCAAAAAGCATGGCAATAAATCTTAGTGAATTACCTTCCACAATTCCATTTGTCTGTAGAATACTTCTCTTTGACTAGCTTTGTAGCAGCAACCTCTTCTTCCTCAGTTAATTCACCGATAATAAGAGTTGCACCAAATTTTTCACTAAAGCTAGATTTCAGAGCAAGAGCAACCTCATCAAATGTCTTGCTCAATCCTACTACTCTTTCCTTTACATCTGCGATCATCTTATCACTGATCTTTTCAGAGGGAACTTTCAAAACAGAGAACATTTTTTCAACATCGGCATTTAATAATATTGTTCCATGTTGCAGCAGAGTGCCTTTCTTTCTTGTTTGGGCATTTCCAGAAATTTTCTTACCATTTATGATAATATCATTTAATGGAGAAAATTTTGCATCTAATCCAAGTTTTTTTATAGCTGTTATTATGGCATCACATATCCATCTGTAAGATTCACTAATGTTTTGTGGATATTTTCTTGCTAGAAATGAATATGTTAACTCAGAATCATGGAGAACTGAACCGCCACCAGTTATTCTTCTAACAATATCAATACCAAGTTGATTGCATTTTTTCACATTAACTTCTTCTTCCATTCTTTGAAAATATCCGATTGATACGGATGGTGGTTTCCAACCATAAAGTCTTAGAATTGGTATGTCATTTACACTATTCATTAGCACTTCATCAACTGACATATTCCATTGTGCATTATTGTATCCAGTTTCTAAGACTCTGATTTCACTAAACTTAAAATTCATTTCCGCAAGGTAGACATCCAAGAATTGCTTCTGTCAGAGATTCTGAATCAAAACCGAACATTTCGGAGCTTTCTAAACTTTTTTGAATTTTTTGTTTTATGGAAAACTTTTCCAATTTAGTACCAATAAGATTTGTTTCAAGATTGGCCAAACTGTCCTCTGGGTAAAGAAAAAAATCCCCAGTGATTGCTATTGAATGGATGGTATTAGCTATCTCATCATATTCCAGAGAAATTTTAAGTAGTTTTTGTGATTTGAAGGTGTTATACACTTTTTTCATTTACTTGGGGTAATTCCACCTTAGATTTGGTTTTCTTGCTGCTGCAACCTCATCCAGCCTTCCGACAGGTGTTGTATATGGGGCTCCTTTGACAACTTGTGGACTTTCTTTTATCTCATCAGATATGCTTCTTAATACAAATGAAAATCTGTCTAATGTTTCTTTACTTTCAGTTTCCGTTGGTTCAATCATTAAGGCTTCATGAACAATCAATGGAAAATAAATGGTAGGGGGGTGAAAACCATAATCTAAAAGTCTCTTAGCAATATTCAGAGCACTCTTTTCACCAAATTTTTCTGATGATATTACAAATTCGTGAGCACATTTTCGATCATATGGAAGATCATAAATGTTCTTTAACAAGCTTAGTAAGTAATTAGCATTTAATACTGCATGCTCTGAAACTTTTCTTATATCTGTTCCCCACGACATAATGTAAGAATAAGCTCTAACAAGCATGCCAAAGTTTCCGTAAAATGAATGAACTCTTCCTACGGATCTTCGTTTTACATTGTCCAAGGCGTATTTGTTATCCTGTTTGATTATCCTAGGTATTGGTAAATAATCTGCTAAAAATGATTTTACTCCTAATACTCCAGCACCAGGACCACCACCTCCGTGTGGTGTTGAAAAACTCTTGTGTAAGTTTAAATGAATCATATCAAAACCCTGATCCCCCGGTCTAGTTATTCCAAGCATCGCATTCATATTTGCTCCATCGCAATACATCAAAGTTCCATTTTTATGAGCAAGATCACATATTTCTAGAATATTTTCTTCAAAAAGCCCCAGAGTATTTGGATTTGTTAACATAACAATTGCAGTATCAGTAGTAAGTGACTGTTTGAATTTTTGTAGATCAATATTACCTCGTGAATCCGTAGGAATTACAATAATTTCATACTTACACATGGCCGCAGTTGCAGGATTTGTACCATGAGCAGAGTCAGGTATTATTGCCTTGATTCTTTTTTCACCCTTTTGTTTAAAGTACGCCTTTGTTATCATGAGTCCCAAAAGTTCACCTTGCGCTCCAGCTGCTGGCTGTAAGGAAAATGCATCCATTCCTGTTATTTCTTTCAAATATTGTTCAAGCTGCCACATCAATTGTAATGATCCTTGGGCGCAATCATCTTTAGAAAGTGGATGGAGATTTCTAAAGCCATCTAACATAGCTGCGTCCTCGTTTATTTTTGGATTGTATTTCATCGTACACGAACCTAGAGGATAAAACCCAACGTCAACACCAAAATTCTTTTTTGATAAATTAGTATAGTGTCTAATAACATCAATTTCACTCACATTTGGGAGGGGAAGTTCATTTCTAGTGAGATCATTTGGTAATCCTATCGGAATATCTTCATCACTCAGATGGCCTGTAATCTGTTCTTCGTATTCAAATATCAGTTTCATAATATCTCACTCACTGTTGATACAAAAGATTCTATGTCTTGAATTGTATTTGTTTCAGTACAACAAATTAACATCATGTCATCACCTAATTCCAAACCCCCGACTATTCCTTTTTTAAGTAGAGCTGAAATGATCTCACTTGAAGGCTTTGGTGTTCTAATGATGAATTCATTGTAAAATGGTTTTTTATTTAATGGTTTGAAACCCATATTCACTAATTTTTCATGCAAAAGGTGTGATCGACCATAAGAAAGTTTTGCAACAGTTTTAAGTCCACTTCTACCCATAAGCGCCAAATAGATGGTTGAAGCCAGAGCCATCAACCCTTGATTTGTTGTTATATTGCTAGTTGCTCTTTCTCTCCTAATATGTTGCTCACGCGCTTGAAACGTTAGTACAAATCCTTTATTTCCATTCCCATCTGTAGTCATTCCGCAAATTCTTCCCGGAATTTTTTTCAATAAAAACTCCTTAACCGCCATAAATCCTAGATATGGCCCGCCAAAGTTTATTGGAATGCCAAACGATTGTCCTTCCCCGACTACTATGTCTGTACCATAATTTCCAGGTTCTTTAAGAATTGCAAGAGATGTTGGTTCCACAACACAAGTGACAAACAATGCTCCTACTTTGTGTGCTTTTTCTGACAGGTATCCCAAATTCTCAATATTGCCATAGAAATCAGGGTTCTGAGCTATTACACAAGTTGTCTTCTCGTCAATTTCATTTGTGAATTCAAGTTCTGTTCCCTCACAATATGTTTTCAAGACTTCAAAATATTGAGGATGAAGACCGTCTTTTACAAAAATGCGATTTCTACCATTATAAGATGAAGAGAGTAAAACTGCTTCCGACAAGGCAGACGCCCCATCATATAATGAAGCATTTGCAATATCCATACCTGTAAGAAGGCATATGAAAGATTGGAATTCGTATATGGCCTGAAGAGTGCCCTGGCTTATCTCAGCTTGATAAGGCGTATATCCTGTAGAAAACTCTCCTCTCATAAGTAAATGGTTAACAGCTGAAGGAATATAGTGATTATAAGATCCTGCCCCCAAAAAATATTTTAAGATTGTATTTTTTTCAGATAAAGTTTTCATATGCTGCATTAACTCAAATTCGCTCATTGGCCTAGGAAGATTTAATTTCATTGTCAGCGCAGGCTTGAATTCCTTAACTAAATCAGCTATTGAGCTTACTCCAATTTGCTTTAACATCTCATTTCTATCTTTTTCAGTAACAGGTATGAAATCCATATCGATCGTTTATTTTATTCTCCAATGAATCTTTCATACTGTTCTTTAATCATCATATTATCAAATTCCTTAATGTCTGATGGTTTTATCTTTACCAACCATCCTAATTCATATGGAGATTGATTTACCCATTCTGGATGTTCCAGTAAACCTTCATTGATCTCAACTACTTCTCCGCTTATAGGACAAAAAATATCAGAGGAAGCTTTTATAGAATCAACTATGGCCATTGCTTGCATTTGTTTAAACTTGTTACCTATCTTTGGTAATTCTATTGAAACTATATCTCCTAGTTGTTTTTGAGCAAAATCAGAAATTCCTATCACAGCTAATCCTTCCCTTATTACTGCCCACTCATGTTCTTTTGAAAATCTAATCTCTTCAGCCACGCTTGCCCTCTTGTTTTCCACTATAATCTAGCTTATAAAATCGTGTACTGCAAATTTTTGCTTGATACAGTTTATCCCCAATCTCGATCTCAATTAGTTGATCTTGTAACATTTGTGGGGGGACAAAACAAAAACCAATTGACTTTTTAATAGTTGGAGAAAAACTTCCGCTTGTTACAGCGCCTGAAACCAACCCATTTATCAAAACTTTATTGCCATGTCTGGCTATCCTTCCTTCTAATATCTCAAATCCTACAAGCTTTCGAGTTATTTCTTGATTCATGATTGCTTTTTTCCCAATGAATTCTTTTTCAAATTTTACAGTCCACTTTAATGGTGCCTCTAGAGGTGTTGTATTTTCATCAATGTCATTACCATAAAGCATTAGGCCTGCTTCAAGCCTAAGAGTATCTCTGGCGCCAAGACCTGCAGGTTTAATATTAAATCTGGACGCAGATTGCATGATCTTATTCCAGATCTCTGCTTTTGCTGAATCAAAAAATATTTCAAAACCATCCTCTCCTGTATAGCCTGTTCTTGATATCATACATTCTATGCCAAAGATGTTGGATGTTATAATATCAAACGGTTTTAAGAGATCTAAATTTGATTCAACCATTCTTTGTAATGCTTCCTGTGCAAAAGGGCCCTGAAGAGCAAGTAATGCAATTTTATCACTAATATTTTCAATATTGCCTGATTGTGAATGTAAAACTATCCATTCCAGATCCTTCTCTCTATTTGACGCGTTTACCACAAGAAGAAAACTCTCTCTATTAATTCTGAATACTATGATGTCATCAACAATGCCGCCAGTTTCATAACACATAGGTGAATACAGCCCGTGATTATCATCAAGTTTTGAAATGTCGTTAGTAACTAATTTCTGTACGCTCTCATACGCATTAGGGCCTTTGATTGTAAACCTGCCCATATGTGAAACATCAAAGAGACCTACATTTTTTCTAACGTTAACATGCTCATCAATAATTCCAGAATATTGTAAAGGCATCTCCCATCCATGAAAGTCAACTATTTTTGCATTCAGCGATTTATGCATTTCATAAAAGGATGTTTTCATATAGGCCTTTGGTAATTACCTGAACTCTTATTATTATGTATATTAATTTGTCAAGGAATGGAACTGATCAGAAAACCTGATTGGATTAGAGTAAGAGCTCCGTCAGGGGAGAATTATGTAAAGTTTAAACAAACACTAGAAATACAAAAACTTCACACTGTTTGTGAAGAAGCAAAATGTCCTAACATCGCAGAGTGTTGGGGAACAGGAACTGCTACTATAATGATCATGGGTGATACGTGTACTAGGGGTTGTAGGTTTTGTGCTGTAAAAAGTGGTGAACCTAACCCTCTTGATACTGAGGAACCAAACAGAGTAGCGAAGGCAATCAAAGAATGGGGATTAAGATACGTGGTTATTACTTCTGTTTGTAGAGATGATCTAGAAGATGGGGGGGCAGAACATTTTGCGAAAACAGTAAAAGCTGTGAAAATTCTGTGCCCAGAAACAATCGTTGAACCATTAATTCCTGACTTCGTAGGAAATGAGGATTCTATAAGAAAAATAATAAATTCTCAACCTCAAGTCATAAGTCATAACATAGAAACTGTGGCTAGATTAACACCAAAAGTTAGAGATGCAAGAGCGTCATATGAACAAACACTTAGAGTTCTAAAAAAGATAAAAGATATTGATTCAAAGATATACACTAAATCTTCAATAATGCTAGGTCTTGGAGAAACTAAAGAAGAAGTTATCAAGACAATAACGGATTTGAGGACAGCAAGAGTTAACATACTGACAATGGGGCAGTATCTTCAACCAACTTTAAAACATCTACCTGTTGCAGAATACATTACACCAGAAAAATTCAACACCTACAGAGAAATTGCAAATATGATGGGATTCACATATGTAGCTTCAGGCCCGCTAGTTCGAAGTTCTTTTAAAGCTGGAGAATTCTTTCTCGAAAATGTAATCAGACATAAAACACTATAAACAAAATAAGAAAGATTTCAATTTTTATATCTAAGCTTTAGTAATAACAAAGAACTAGATTTTTTAAAATATGGTTTAAGACAAACTATAACCTTTAGCTCTAGCAGCAAGTGCTTTTGCTTGTGAATGTGCCTTCTGTAATGCTTGTTCTTTTGTTTCATCTGTAAGATATCCTACCTCTACTGCAACAGATCTTGCACCTTGAGCTGCTTTTGCAAGTAACAAAGTAATGTTTTCTTTTGTAACATATCCTATCTCTATAGAAAGGGCCAGCGCTTCTTGATATGCCTGGGCAAATGCATTACGATACTTTTCTACATCTATTATCATCTCATCCTTTGCGTATATGATACCTTCAGCTACTGCAGAATCTAATGAGATTCCAGCTTCTACTGGTTTAACATCCAGTTTGCTCAATAAAGTAGCAAGCTTTGCAGAAATGACATCACCTTTTTTAGCAGCTGTAGAATCTTTTGTAATCCAAACTGTTCCCTGATCAATCTTTGTTGCAACTCCAGCTTCTTTAAAGTCCGTAAGAATGGGTCCTGGTGTTATACCGGTGTTGCCTGCCTTTATGATGACATCCTTACTGGCTATGTCGCCACCACGAGCAGCCATCATTATCTTATTTTTTCCAAGCAGTATGTTTAGCTTGAAAGGACTCATGTTTGTAAACATCAGAACACACTGGCCTACTAGCTTGTCTACCATCTTTTCTATTGCTGGTATTTTTACTTCGGCAAGTGCCTTTTGTGCAACTTTGTCCTTTATGCTAACAATCTCGACTTGTCCCTTGAATTTTTTTCTCAAAGGCAACAGCTGTGAAGATCTAACCTTTTCCATTCTAACAAGTGCAATAACGTTGTACTTTTTTGGAATCTCTTGAATCTGTTGATACATCTGAACTTTCTTTTGTGGATATTTGGTTCTATTTTGATGCATTTTACTTCTTTTCCATCTGTGATGGTTTTACAATCTTTCCCATCGTTGTCTTTATCATAATTTTTTTTATGTTCTTGTCTCCGCTTGGCAGTTTTTTTTCTATCATGTTTATTACTGCATTAGCATTTGCTGCTAAATCATCATCAGTCATAGATTCATCGCCAATTTTACAAGCAAGAGAAAGAGAGTTTCTTAGTCTTACTCGTATCGAAGATCGAAATCTTTCTAAAATAGAATCAATCGGTGCATTAAAAGGAACAGGGGTTGGCATTTTGCCTCTTGGACCCATAAATTGACCAAGAGTTTTACCAACTGTAGCCATAAGTTGAGTATCTGATAAGAAAAAGTCATAACCATTGATTAGCTTACGTGACGCACGTTTGTTTGCACCAACTTGGTTTATCTCAGCTCCATCTATTACTCGGTCTGCATTTGCACTCTTTGCTTTCAAACCCAGATCTCCTGAGGCAACTACACATACCGATGCTGGTTGACTAAGCTTCTTTGGTAACTGAACAGTTTCGTTTATAGCAAAACCCTTCTTAACATCAATATCTCTGAAAACCATAATCAGCTCTACTGATTGCTTGAACTTGCGTTCCTTCTGACCTGTTTTGGCCTCTTTGACCATCTGTACAATCTGGGTTTCGTTAATCATTACGCACACTTTTCTGGATTGCCTATTTAAAATCGTTTACAGGTCAAAACCACAAAAATGATAGTATCGATCTAAAATTTTCATATTATTGAGTTTATCTTGTACATAAGTTTCGCCCGTACTAGTCAGTACCCATGCTTTTTTGCCACTTTTTTTATTGATACTTTCCATCATGAAGCCTTTTTTGATATTTTTGTTTATTATGTCGTTAATGTTAGCTGGTTGTTTTTCTTTTGCTGCGCGGAAAAGGCTTACGATGTCGTCTACATTAAATTCGTCGTCACCCTGCACATATTCAAAATAGTAGGAGAGAAGTAAGGTCTTATCAATAACGGACGACTTCACATAACGCAAC
>CAYGLP010000020.1:17770-25927 GCA_964350965.1 uncultured Nitrosopumilaceae archaeon
ACAGCATCGCAATGGCTAGAAATGAACGAAGCAGTAAGAACAGAATTTTCTGAAGATGAAACTTACATTTATTAAATCGTAAAAAAAGCTAATTCGCAAAGCCTTGCACAAATTTGATGAACTTGACATGAAAATCCTTACTGAACTGGCAAAGGATGGTAACGTCTCAGTTCCTAATCTATCAAAAAAACTTGGAATTAATACTTCTGTTCTATACAGTAGAATAAAGAGGCTAATCAAAAAGAAATTGATTAAAAAATTTACCATTATAGTAGATGAATCACTCATAGGCATAGGCGTAAGAGCAACAATGGGAATAAATCGTGATCCAAAACTAAAAGATCAGATTCACAAGGCACTTTTGAAAACTGCCGAGGTATCAATGATATCTGAAGTGACAGGTAGGTTTGATATCATAATCACAGTGCGTGCAAAAAACTTGGAAGAATTACATACTGTAGCAATAGAAAAGATAGGAAAGGTTGAGGGAATTCAAAACACAGAAACTTTTGTAGAATTACAACGAACTGATAAGGATCCAGCTTACGTTAATTTAGCATAAAATCTACTTGAATTGGTCGTCCCATTTACCTGCGTTGATTTCAGCGGTAATCTCTTTTGGATTCTTACCATCTATTTTGACCCCAAGTGGTAAGCAAGTTCCTACAATTTCTTTAGCTGCTGCTTTGATATCCTGAGCGTATGATGAATCAATTTTTAATTTTGCAACTTTGACTATGGAATCCATATTGATAGTGCCAACCCAGGTTGCACCTGATGTTCCAGAACCTTTCTGTAACCCAGCTTCTTTCAAAATAAGAGCTGCAGCAGATGGAATACCGACTTCCACAGTCCATTGTTTCGTTCCTTTATCAACTGAAACTGTGACAGGAACCTTCATTCCTTCAAAATCTTTTGTCTTATCGTTTATTGCAGTTACAATTTGTAAAATGTTAACTCCTAGTGGACCCAATGTTGGACCTAATGGTGGTCCTGCATTAGCTTGTCCTCCAGTTACAAGTGCAGAAACAACCTGAATATCAGTCATGAATTTTCTTTCCTTTAAACTGTAAATTTAATCCTTGCTACGTTGAAAGCTTTAGGTAATTTGCATCAACAGTCACTGGTAGCTGATATGGAGCATCAAGCAAAATCACAGTTGCTTCTTCTTTATCCTGATCAACTCTAGTAACGGTTGCCTTCATACCCTTAAACGGTCCACCTATTATTTCGACAATTTTATCAACTGCAAGTTCTGATACTGTTGATTTCTTGACCAAGTATCCCTCTATGTCTTTAAACTGTAATTCGCCCCTTAACTGACCACGTATGTGTCTAATTCCTTGCATTGCATCAAAGGCTGCATTTGCATCTATTGCTTCAACTACAACATAGCCCTTGAGATTTTCTAATAACAAAACTGATTGGATGTTGAGTTTTTTTAGTTTTATTCTATTTTCTAACAATCCCATCACTACTTTTTCCTGTCCTCCTGTAGTCCTGACAGCAAAGAAATGAGATTTTTCTTGACTCAATGTCATCTATATCCCGTAAGTAATTACTGAAAACACAAACTGAATTATAAATCCAATCGTTCCAATTGCACCAATTCCAAGAAGCACCAATCTAAGGTGCTGTGTATAATCATCCCTGTCTGATTTTTTGGCAAGCTTTACAGTATTTACCATGTTTCTTAACAGCTGTCTTGGATTGCCCATTGGAGGAAATTAATAAAGTGTACTTATATCTCTTATTACATGCAGTTGCTTGTTGCGTACAAATCAGATCCTGCGGGCTATAACATGGCCAATTTTATTTCTCAAAACATGGAACAAGATGGAGAGATATATCATGGAAAAAATTTTGACCTAGTTATAATTTCTACACCGTCTATCTCAGCAGATTGGCTGGAGGAGAAATATCATTATGATGGTTTTGTATTTTTATCAAAACACGCTGCTGAAACAGGTACGCTTGCACTTACCTGTCATAATACAGGAAATTTCTCAGAAGCACGTTTTGGTGGATTCAAAGGACAAGTTGCAATACCTCATCCACATCTGCAAAAATCATATCTGCAATCTCTATGGAAAAAAAGAAAAGATTTTGCTACCTTTGAAATCACATTAGAAGCTACGCATCATGGTCCTACAGCACTCAATAAACCTGTTTTGTTTATTGAAGTGGGAACAACAGAAAAAGAATGGAATGATAAAGAATTATGTGAAAATGTTGCTAAGATTGTAGTTGATGTAATGTTACGTACCACAAAAAAACATGACGTTGCAATCTGCTTTGGCAGTACTCATTATCCTGAAAAATTTACAAGGATGCTACTAGAAAGTGAATATGCTTTAGGAACCATCATGCCAAAGCATGCCCTGGAATTTTTAGATCAAAGACTGTTCTCTCATATTTTAAAACGAAATCATGAAGCCAAATTCGCACTTTTGGATTGGGGTGGTTTAGGAAAATACAAACAGAAAGTAATAAATTTTGTGGAAACGACAGATCTTGAAGTGATAAAGATTTGAAACTTGAAGAAAAAATTTACAAAAAACTTCTCGAAGTTCCAAAAGGAAAAGTCACTACATATGGTGAACTTGCAAAAGCAATTGGTCTTAAAAATGGTCAACGAGTAATTGGTAGAATCATGAACAAAAATCCTTATCCTGTAATAATTCCATGTCATAGAGTCATAAAATCAGACGGTAGGGTAGGTGGCTATGCTTGGGGGGAAAAAGTAAAATCTAAGATGTTGTCAAATGAAGGAATAAAAATTAAGAATGGTAAAATCTTAGACGTGAAAACAACTATCTACAGATTCTAGCTATGTTTTTTTTGAACGAATTTCTTCAATTAGACTTCGCAAGTGTGCTAAGTTTCTAACTTGGTTTCCGCCAACTTGTTTATACAAATTCCAATAATCTTTGTTTGTAATCTCTTTTCTAGATTTTGAAACTTTAATCTGATGTCTCATCGCCCGTATTCTCTTTACATAAACTTCCTTTTTGCCTACTCGAGCTCCCTTCCTACCTTTCTTTGAGCCTTGTTTTGTTCCACGTCTTCGCCTCTGATGCTTCTTAAAATGCGCTCTTCCACGGGAAGTTCCTTTTATTGATTTTATTTCAATTATCTTTGCAGTGACTAAACTTCGTATGTTATCTCGTGTAATCGCATCTGCAACATCATCAAGATGATCCGAGTCAAATTTAACTCTGTTTGCACCTACGCCCAAAATCCTTGAGACTAACTGTCTCTTTGTTTTAAGATTTACTACCACTTGTTGACACCCTTGCGTTAAACATCTTGAAGTTTTTCTCTTTTGCTTTAGCTATAATTACAAGTCTTTTCTTTTTTCCAACTCCGTGACCAAATCTTACCCCATCAGTTTTTGGATTAAGCTTTTCCAAGTCCTTTACATTATGAACTAAATTATCGGTATATCCTGATGGATGTAATCCGCGTGCAATTTTTGGTCCGCCATAACCTGCTCTAACAATTTTTGGCCAACCCTTTTTCTGCTTTCGTTGATGATTATCAATACCCTTGGGTTTCCTCCATGTTTCTGCAAGTCTATCGTATCTCCAACTTTCTTCTCTGATGAAATCTGGTCTGCGTTCTGATACTTTTTTTCGTAATTCCAAGATTTCTTTATTGATTGGCATGTAAAAGACTCTGTTCGAATTTTAAAATAAATACGTTTCTGGGGAACAAAATCGATGATTTCTAGTACAGTAAGAGATAATAAGGAAATGGGAGGCGGTGTTTTATCTCATGATTGAGGACTTGAAATCAACAATCACACGTAAATTCATCTCTCAACTAGAAGAAATGGGAATTAAGACAGATAAGATACACAGAAACTTGCCTGTCAAAACCATGATGGATCTGACAGTACAGAAAAACGAAGGAATCCTCACTTCTACCGGTGCACTTTCTGTTAAAACAGGAAAATACACAGGTAGATCACCAGATGATCGTTACATAGTAGATGATGATGAAACTCATAACAAAGTGGATTGGGGCAAAGTCAATCATCCCTTTCCTGAAGAAAAGTTTGATAGAATATTTGAAAAAATGAAAAAACATCTGGAAGGAAAAGAGATCTTTGTTTTTGATGGATTTATTGGTGCAGATCCCAACAACAGATTGTCAATACGTATAATAAATGATCACGTCTGGCAGAATTTCTTTACAAGGCAGATATTCATACGCCCATCTGCGACAGAACTTGAATCACACAAACCAGAATTTACTGTAATTGTAGTAAATGACTTTAAATCCATTCCCGAAGTTGATGGAACTCGATCTGATGCATTTATTCTAATAAACTTTTCAAGAAGACTCGTATTGATTGGAGCTACATCCTATGCAGGAGAAATAAAAAAAGCGATGTTTTCTGTAATGAATTACATTCTTCCAGATAGGGGAGTGTTTCCTATGCACTGTTCGGCTAACATTGGAAGAGATGGTGATACTGCTTTGTTTTTTGGTCTTTCAGGTACTGGTAAAACAACTCTTTCAGCAGATCCAAATAGGATGTTAATAGGAGATGATGAACACGGTTGGTCTGACAGAGGCGTGTTTAATTTTGAGGGTGGATGTTATGCAAAGTGTATAAACCTCAGTAGGGATGCAGAGCCACAAATATGGAATGCAATAAGATCTGGTGCTGTTTTAGAAAATGTTGTAATCGATAAGAATACAATGAAACCAGACTTTAATGATGGAAGTATAACTGAAAACACTAGAGTTGCTTATCCTCTTGATTACATTCCAGGAGCAGTCATACCAAGTTTAGGCGGAAATCCAAAAGTAATTGTCTTTCTAACTGCTGACGCATTTGGTGTAATGCCACCAATAGCACGACTGACAAAAGATGGTGCAATGTATCACTTTATGTCAGGATATACAAGTAAGCTTGCTGGAACAGAAAGAGGAATCACAGAACCAAAGGCAACCTTTTCAGAGTGTTTTGGAGCTCCCTTCATGTCGCGTCATGCATCTGTATATGCAAAAATGCTTGGAGAAAAAATCACAAAGCATAACACAATTGTCTATCTTATAAACACTGGATGGTCTGGTGGTCCATATGGAATTGGTAAGAGAATAAACATAAAATATACAAGGAATATGGTTACTGCCGCACTTACTGGAAAACTTGACATAGTAAAATATCGACACGATAACATATTCAATGTAGATGTGCCTACATCATGTCCTGATGTGCTATCTGAAATACTGGATCCTAGAAACACTTGGGTTGAAAAGGACGCATATGATTTGTCTGCCAGAAAGCTTGCACGCATGTTTATAGAGAACTTTAAGAAATTTGGAGAGACACCACAAGAAACACGTGATGCAGGGCCGCAAATTTCAGAATAAGTATCTCATTAGCGCCTAATCTTTAGTCCTATTATAACAGATGCTAAAAGTACTCCAGAAATTATGAGAATTTGTTTTAATGGGATATACGGTGTTTCTAGTAATTCAAATCCTGTTTTTTCTGAGGGCCTGTTTACTATTATTGTTTCATAAGCGTTGTCAATGGTATTGTTAGTAGTAATCTGCGCCTCAATCCAATATTCTCCCGTATCGTAAACTTGCAGTGAAGAATTTTTCATGGGTGTAATAGATGTAAACAAAGTTTTTTCAGTTTCTCTATTTGTTAAAGAAATTTTTGCATATGTCCAATTTTCTGGATAATAAAGATTGAAGTTTAGCAGGCCATTCTTTTCTATAGTATTGATTGTGCCTTTTGTTATGTGTATTAGAATAGGGACACGATAAAGTGTTCCATCCTCATTGATTCTAAGCATCCCTTCAAAATCTCCAAATCTTGGTTCTGTAAGAATTGTCTTGATATTAAGAAGATCATTTTCAATAAAATGTTCAAATTTTATACTCTTTTCCTCTGACAAAATTTCTATTTCATGTGGAGCTGTTTTTCCTTGTAGACTTTTCAAATGTAGTGACTTTGTATCAGTTGGATTGTCAAGTGAAAGATTGAATACAAGATTATGTGGTACTATAATCAGATCTGCAGAAAAAGCTCTTGTAAGATTGATTCTTCCACTACCAGCTATTTCTACAGGAAAGATATCTCCATAAGGGTTTGATACTGGGTCTGCTGTGGTGGAAAGCAATGAAGCAATCTCAGACGGTTCAAGATCTGGATTTTTCTGTAAAAGTATGGCCACAGCACCTGAAACATGAGGTGCTGCAAAACTTGTTCCACTTGTGAGGTTGTACTTGTTTCCTATGGACGTGGAATTAACAAATACTCCCGGTGCCACCATGTCTGGTTTTATATAAAAAGGCGAAACTGGTCCGCGTGAGCTAAACGGTGTGACAAAATCTGGATGGTAAAACACATTGAGGTTTGCTGTTGTTTCATTTTGTAAGCTTGCTTTTAGTGCTAGTCCGTCATCTCTGGACATCGACAAAGCTGGTATGGTTGGTTTGTAATTTGCACCTGCATTAGGGTGAACAATCTCACCAAAAAATATACCAGGCTCGTTGTTGTAAACTATTATTGCTTTTGCACCGCTTTGTGCAGCATTGTATTCTTTCTCAGAAAAAAACACTTTTTCATCTTTAACATTGCTTCCTCTTTCAACAAGTAAAATAGAATTTTTTGCATTTACATTTGTCAGATCATCTGATCTGCCATAACCGCCAAAGATCACCCTTCCACTAATTGGTTCAGACAATGGACTGGTTCCGCGCATTGGTATTACTTCATATTGTTTTTTTTCTATCTCCAATGTTGAAACAATGCTTGATGTTATGTTGTTGTATGATGCTCCAACTGTTATCACATCAATACTTTCAGCAGGACTTCCAATTGTGTGAATCCCAGGTCCACTGTTTCCTGCAGCAGCAACAACGATAATTCCACTCTTTACTGCTTCGCTTACAGCTCTGTCAAGTTCTTCATTTGTTTTGTTTACTCCCAAGCTTATGTTTATAATGTCTACTTTTTCTTTAATCGCGCGATGAACAGCATTAACTATGAATTCTGATGAGACAGATTCACCAGTTGCTGAAACCCTGTACGCAAGTAACTTTGCCTTGGGGGCTACCCCTTTTAGATTTCCATCTGCTGCTATAATGCCAGCTACGCCAGTACCGTGACCATTTGTATCAATTGGTTCGTTGTCATTGTCCACAAAATCATATCCTCCAATCACCTTGCCATTAGGACCAAAACCAAATAGATCAGGATGATTGTAGTCAACCCCAGTGTCTATTATCGCAATTTTTATTCCACTGCCGTCAAAGCCTTCTATTCTTGGAAGATCCGCGCCTATCAACGGAACGCTTTTTTCAAGATAGACTTGCCCAAATTCTTCAGTTTCTAAACTGGATAAGATCAAAGTGACACACAAAACAACAAACAAGCAAAATGCGATTTTGTAATTCATTCATTTTTATCAAAATATCATCAGATAAAATTCATTATGTAACCAAAGCCATAAATTGTATACATCACGTGGGATTTGTATGGCAAAATATGAACTTCCAAAATTGCCCTATGCATACAATGCGTTAGAACCACATATTGATGCGCAGACGATGGAAATACACCACACAAAGCATCATCAAGCATACACAAACGGTCTAAACACTGCTTTGGAAAGTCTTAGTGCTGAATTACAAAATATGGAGTTGACTAAGCTGCTAGCCAGCATAGACAAAGTGCCTGAAAATGTAAGAGGCGCAGTAAATTTCCACGGTGGAGGATATGATAACCATGCTCTGTTTTGGAATAACATGAAACCAAATGGAGGTGGAGAACCAGGAGGAAGCGTGGCTGATGCCATCAACTCATCTTTTGGGGGCTTTGCTAGTTTCAAAGAAAAATTCTCAAAAGATACTGGTGCAATACAAGGTAGTGGTTGGGGTTGGTTAGTTTACAACCCGCAAAGCAAGAAAGTTGAATTTACAACCATGCCAAACCAGACCAGTCCAAGAACAAAGGGATTGATTCCTCTGTTAGGACTAGATGTATGGGAGCACGCATACTATCTAAAATACCAAAACCGACGTCCAGATTACATTACCGCATGGTGGAATGTAATTAACTGGGATGAAGTAGACAAGCGACTTTCAAAAGCTAAATAACTCTTTTCTCTTTTTTTGTTTTATTTT
>CAYGLP010000021.1:0-25319 GCA_964350965.1 uncultured Nitrosopumilaceae archaeon
AACAACTTTTACTGTACAGTGATCTAGTAGAAGATTGAACAGTGTCTCATATCAAAACACTTATTATTTGAACATGAAAAATTTGGTTTATGACTACCATAAACCAGCTAAATAAACCTCAGAATAGACTTGAACCAGTGGAAGGTACAATTGATAGTGTTAGTGAACCAAGGACAGTAAACCTGAAAACAGGTGGACAGGCACAGGTTGCAGATGCAATCCTAAAGGATGATACGGGTCAGATCAAACTCACGTTATGGGATGCTCAGATCAAGATGGTAAAACCAGGTTCCAAAGTAAGAATAGAGAATGGATACATTTCAAGCTTTAAAGGAGAAAATTCTCTTAATGTGGGAAAATATGGCAAGCTGAATATAATCGAGTTTTAGACTTTAGATAATTCTTATATTTTTATTAGCTGATGTAACCAAGTTTTTTATCTTGAGACGGTGCTGGTAATTGATCTGTGGGCTGTCGCTGCCCCATTTGTTCTTCTACTGTTTTAATTAATTGATCGGTGTCTTGTGCTCTTTTGATAAGAGCAGTCATGTCCAATTGCAATCCCAGTATTTTTGAAAGCACTTCAAGAACTACTTTTGATGCTTTTGCATCAACAACATATCCTGATGTTTCACCAAGCAAACAAACTCCTGTGATTCCTCTTGTTTTTCCGGCACCGATCATCAATCCATTCATGCCAGTAATGCTACCTCCATTCATTGTGGAGATTCCTTGTTTTGAAAATTCTTTTACTACTTGTACTGAAGTGCTAGTTCCGTAAACTTTGGGATTTTTTGAAAAAGTGCCAGTAATGTAAGCAGCAAGTGTGTAAATGTTTTTTACGCCAAGCTTTTCACAAATTCCTATAATTTCTTCTGCCATTGCATACTCACTTTCCGGAGTAATTGGTTGTGCATTTCCAGTGAATAATACGATATCATTTGGTTTATTTTTACAATAATACAATGTATTTTTCATTAAATCGATTGTACCGTCAGCTTGTACAGAGACCTGCGGTGGAAATGATGAGGAGAATATGTTTGCAAATTGTACTCCTTTGAGCTCCTCTATTAGATAATCAATTGCTATCTTTCCTACATACCCACTTCCCGGTAAACCACAAATAAGATACGGATCTTTTAACTTGGGCATCTCAGAAATCTCAACAATAATTTTTGATTGAGACGACATGGATTTCTAAATAAATCTATTCCATATTAATGAAGCGTAGAATGTCTATCTTCTTCTAGATTTTGATTTTTTTGATTTTGCGTTTCGCTTTTTTCTTGTTTTTGCTTTATGTTTTACTTTTGATTTATGTTTTAACGCTTTTCTTGTTCTTGTCTTTGATCTTTTCATTTTTTTAGATTTTTTCATTGATTTCGTCTTTCGTTTTGCTTTAGATTTTCGTTTTGTCTTTTTCTTGACTTTTTGTTTTGCTTTTCTCTTTTTAGCTTGTAAAATTGCTAGTCTCTCAGTAATTTTGACAAGATTACGTTTAGCCTGTTCCTCTTGCTTCAATTTTGATTTAACCTGAGTGCGTAACATTTCTTCTGCCCTGGTACTTGATTTGAATTGTTCTAAAAGCACAGGTTTTGTTTGTGCTTGTTTTCTTATTTGCAAATCAAGTTTTGATTTTGATTTTGTAACATCTTCAATTTGTTTTGCAAGTCTTTCTTCTGCTGAATTTCTCTGTTTTATCTCAGAACGCAATTCTGTAATCTTTTGATCTATGGTTTTTATTCTCTCAGAAATACGTGCCTTGTCATCTGGAGAACTAGAAAATTCCATTTCTTGTGCTATGCGCTCTTTTTCTTCTTCTTCGTGTTTAAGTCGGTCTTCTGCAGCTCCCTTTAATCGTTGAACACTATCTCTTTGAGCGGTGTACTGAGTGAGAAGTTGAGAAATTTCTTCTTTTTTTGTAAGAGATATATCCTTTTTCCTTTCAAGAGAAGAAAGCCCAAAAGAAGATTTACGTCTTAACGAAAGAGCAGAATGAAGCTTATTTTCACTTTGCCTCCTGCTTTTTATTGCCTCCATTGTCCTATTTTTGTATGATTTGACAAGCTTTGAGAGAGTTCCCATAATGTCTTAGAGAGATTTTGGGCTCGATTAAGTTTATGGTATGATCAGTAATTGACATAAAAGTTAATATTTTTCACATCTTTTATGATTTTTTAGTAAATTTTCAAAAGTGTTATTCTTGCAAGCTAGTAGATTTTATTTGGCAATATCAAGTAAATCACATGGATTTTCATCCATCACATCTGCCAATACTGAAAACGTTTGAAATTGACAACGAATCACAAGCGTCTAATGCAGCATTAGAAATGGTCAAGTTAGGGTTTTCAAATCAAAAAAGCGCATTTAGAGTGTTGATGGTAAATGAAAAGGATCTTGCCGAAAAAATTGGATTTTTAATTATAAATGAAATTAATTTTGGATTGCGAAAAACAAAACAGGAACGCGATGTGATGTATTGGATATATCATCATGACAAATCTCATTATGCCATGGTGTTAATAAGTTCAAAAGTTTTTCATGAATTAGGTTTCTGATTTTTCAAATATTAGATGTAGTTTGAGTTTTTTTGAGATTATTCCAGCAACTAATATTCCAAGTATGACTCCGCCAATTACATCTGTTGGATAGTGCTGTAATACGTAAACTCTGCTAACAGATACCAAAATAGGATATATCCATAACAGATAGCACCCTCTTGGAAATCTTCTTGATAATGCAAATCCAATTACTAATGCAAATGTGGCGGTTCTTGTAGCATGACCAGACGGAAACGAATCTGTCTCAGATCCAAAAAATGAGAATGTATCTTTCTCAAGTGGGATAGGAAATGGTGCTCCTGCAAAATCTAGTTTTGGTCTTTCTTGACCAACAGATTCTTTTATGTATGCAGAGGCAATAGTTCCTACCAAAACTGATAGGATCAGTATCAGACCCAATCTTCTAGTACGTTTTTTGATAAACAGTCCCATACTGAAAATAACCATGTAAAACAGACTACCAATCTCTGTGAGGATTTGCATTGCAAGATCTAAAGAGGATTTTCCACCAATTGATTGAACATAATTTACTATAGTATCATCAATTGGTTTTGTAATTTTTGCATAAACAAGAATTGCTACGATGATAAAAATTACCAGGAGTAGAAAAAACTGTCTTGATCGTATGTCAAAAGCCCATTGTTGCATCTATATACACCATAGCCATTTTTTCATGTCCATCTATAATTGATCGCTAAATTTCTCCATATTAAATGGCATCTTATCAGAATTTATGCAATATGAAATAATAAAGAATAAACAATAAATATAGCACGTAGAGAAAACTGTGAAAATCATAAAAATTAGATCCATATATTAGACTAAAAGATTTTAACCATACCACAAGATAGGATCGCCGTGAGACTCCTAACACTTGACGATTTAGAAACTAAAGGAAAAACTGTTTTTCTTCGTGTGGATATGAATTGCCCCATAGATCCCAAGACTATGGAAATAATTGAAGCAAGTAGGATACGAGAATCTACTGAATCATTGAAAGATCTTGAAAGTGCAAAAGTTGTCATAGCTTCACATCAGGGAAGAGTCGGAAACAAAGACTATACGGGAATGGAGAGACATGCAAAGGTGCTTGAAAAAATTCTTGATCGTCAGATAAAGTATGTTGAAGATGTAATCGGTTCTGAGGCTCAAAGAGAAATAAAAAATATGAAGGATGGGGAGATACTTTTGCTAGATAATCTAAGGTTGTGTGCTGAAGAAAATTACGAGTTTGCACCTGCTGAAGCGTCCAAGACCATCATGGTAAGCAGGCTTTCCAAGTTCTTTGATCTATGTGTCTTGGATTCATTTCCAAGTTCGCACAGATCACATCCTTCCATAGTAGGATTTTCGCATGTTTTGCCTGCCTGTGCAGGAAGATTAGTGGAACGGGAAGTACGTAAACTTGATGAAATAATGACTGTTGCAAAAGCTCCACATGTTGTAGTACTTGGAGGTGCAAAGGTCATGGATAGATTGGAGGCGATAAAAACACTAATTCAAAGTGGAAGAGCAGATCAAGTCTTACTTACTGGAGTTATTGCAAACGTGTTCATGCGAGCACAAGGCAGAATAAAATTCCCACTAGGCATAAAAAGCGAGGAAGAGGTTGTCTCAAAAGCTCATTTGCTTATTGGCGAGTATCCTGATGTCTTTTCAACACCTGTTGATATAGCTGTAGAAAGAAATGGAAAGAGAGTTGAGATGGATGTTAGAGAGATTGGCAAAGGCGACCAGATATTAGATCTTGGGCAAAAAACAGTTGAACATTACATGAAATCAATACATGGTGCCGGAACAGTCTTTATCAGCGGTCCAGCAGGATTTTTTGAAAACGATAGTTTCAAGTTTGGAACAGAAAGTCTTCTTCATGGTGTTGCAGATTCTTTTGCTACAACAATTGTTAGCGGTGGTCACCTTACTGCAGCATTAAAAAGATATGGACTTGCCGAAAAAATACATCATATAAGTACAGCAGGTGGAGCCCTGGTATTGTATTTGACAGGAATAAAGCTTCCAATGATTCAGTCTCTGGAAGAGGCTGCGCAGAGATACAGATCTAAATAGATACCTTACAGGAAGGGCATGTTCTTTCTTCTAATTTACCAATGTAAATTTCATTATTACATGAATTGCAATTTGCTTTTTCTACTTCACCAAAGAGTTTGAACCATTGTGTTGTAAAATTCTGTGCTATTGGTCTGAGGAATCCATCTTGGTGCAATTTATCAAAAAATGGTTTCATGTCATCTATTGTTAAGGATTTGGCCATATCCTGAGTTTTTAATATTTCAAAAATTTCATCATTTGTGAATCGCATACTAGTATCATTGAGTTTATCAAAGATGATCTTTCTTATTTGTAAGAGAGTTTGAATGGAAAGTACATTTGACAATTTAGAACAGACCAGATGCTTCTTCTTTTATTTTATCAGCAGATGTGGCATCGTTTAGCTTTTCTGAGACATAGGAGTAGATACCGTATTTGAGTACCTTTAGTGAGAGAAGTGCACATTTTATCCTAGCAGGACCAAGATCTGGAAGTCCAAGGTTTTCAAGAATATCTTCTTTTGTTAGTTTTTTAACATATTCAAAATCTTTTCCCATGATTAACTCAGTGAGCATTGATGCACTTGCTTGACTTATTGCACATCCCTTGCCTGTGAATTTTACATCAGATACTTTGTTATCTTTTAGATTAATGTGCATCTCCAGCTCGTCTCCACACAATGGATTACTGTCACGTTTTGATATGTCTGGATTTTCTATTTTACCATAGTTTCTTGGATTTCTATAATAATCCAATATGATTTCTCTGTAAATGTCTGCACTACTCAAATTCTAAACAACTCCTTTGCTCGATTAAGTGATCTGATAAAAACATCAACTTCCTCTTTTGTATTATAAATATAAAAGCTTGCGCGGGATGTTGCAGAAACATCTAATCGCTCCATCAAGACTTGAGCACAATGATGACCAGAACGTATTGCAACGCCATCTTCATCTATTATTGTTGCAAGATCGTGTGGATGTATGTCTCCTAGATTAAATGAAATAACTCCTCCTCTCTTTCTCATATCAGGTGTACCGTATAGTTTGATTCCTTTGATTGCAGACATTTTTTCTAAGGCATATTTTGTCAATTCAATTTCATGTTCTCTTACTTTGTCCATTCCTACATTTCCCAGATAATCTATAGATGCTGAAAATCCTATGACATCTGCAATATTAGGAGTTCCAGCTTCAAATTTGTATGGTAGATCATTCCATGTTGTTTCATATTTGTGAACTTCTCTTATCATGTCGCCACCACCGTTGAATGGTTGCATGTTTTCTAGTATCTCCTTTCGTGCCCAAAGAACTCCTACGCCTGTTGGTCCAAGCATCTTATGTGCTGAAAATGCAAAAAAGTCACAATCCAGCTTTTGTACGTCAACTTTCAGGTGTGGAACTGATTGCGCTGCATCAACTAGTACTTTAACTCCTTTTTTATGACACCGTCGGATTATTTCTTCGGCGTTAGTAATAGTACCAAGAACATTTGACATGTGACTGAATGTAACAAGTTTTACTCGTCCTGTGTCAAGATAGCCATCAAGTTGATCAAGTATTAATTCACCATTATCGTCTACTCCAATGTATTCTAGTTTTGCTTCTTTTTCTTTTGCCAAGAGTTGCCATGGCACAATGTTGCTGTGGTGTTCATATTCTGTTGTTACAATAATGTCACCTTTTTGGACATTTTGTCTTCCCCAAGAATATGCAACCAAGTTTATTGCTTCTGTAGTTCCTCTTACAAAGATAAGTTCTTCACGATTTTTAACGTTGATGAATTTTGCAACTTTATCTCTAGTAAGTTCGTATGCGGCGGTTGCTTCTTCTGCAAGCTGGTGTACTGCACGGTGGATATTAGAATTGTAATTAAGATAATAATTATGAATAGAGTCTATTACTTGAATTGGTTTTTGTGTTGTTGCCGCATTATCAAAATACACAAGAGGTTTGTTGTTGTGAACTTTGCGTTGTAGAATTGGGAAATCTCTTCTAATATTTTCAACATTTATTGTACTGGTTTGCAAGATTTAGTCTACCTCGATATAGATTTCATTTTGTTCTATTTTAACATTGTAGGTTCTAAGAGGTTTTTCTGCTGGAGGATTTGTTGGCATTCCAGTTTCAAGATTAAAAACAGAAAGATGGAGAGGACAAGTAATGCCTTCTTCAGTTAGGATCCCATTAGAAAGATCAGCTTCTGCATGTGTGCATATTCTATCAGTTGCGTAGATTTTACCATTCAGATTTGCTAAAAGAATTTTCTTGTTATTATAATCAAAACCAAACAATTCTCCTTTACCAAGTTTTTGAATACTACAGGTCTTTACCCATTCTGACAATATTACTCACCTGTATTTGTAGTGGCTTTCAAAGATGTCAGTTTCACGATATCTTGTTTCTTCTACTTCAAGTATTGCCTTTAGTTGTTCGTCTGTTTTTATGGTAAGATCACGACCAAGCCATTTGGAATCAATTAGATAATTTATCCAAGCTCTGATCTGGTATGACATCTTTCTTGAAAGTGGTTCAAGAAATCCTTCTACTATGATTTTTTGAGCTTCGGATTTATCAAGGCATCTGGAAGCAAGATAGAATATTTGTTCATCGTCAAGTTGTGCAACTGATGCAGAATGTGTTGCTTTTACATCATTGGTAAATATTTCAAGCCCAGGTATGGAATCGGATTTGGCTCCTTTGTCAAGCAAGATGGAGTGTCCTGCCAAATATGATTCTGCATGGTGAGCATTTTCTTCAATTCGTATCATTCCCTTGAACAAAGATTTTGATGTGTCTTTTAGAACAGATTTTTCTAGAACCCTACCAATCGTAGAGGGGGCCAGATGTATTAGGTTGGATGTAATATCAAATGATTGATTTTTGTTCCCAAAGACAACCTCTGTATCATTTGCAGTAGCGCCAATTTCTCTTAGATAATTATCAATTTTATATCTTGAAAGCTGTGCTCCAAACAATCCCAGATACCAATTCATTTTAGCATCACGTGCAATGTTTCCTGTTCTTGTGGAAAAGTTGATTGCATTTTGTGCCATGGCCTGCAGTGTAACAATGTCAAGTTCACTGTTTTGTCTTGCGCTTACATCTAGTAGTTCAAGATATGCCTGTTGCTTTGTGTTGTTTGGCGCATAAAGTTCCTGAACTATAGTAGATTTACTGTTTTCTTCTCCTATTATGATATTTCGTGAAATAGTGGATGTACCGTCAACAGAGAGTGATGAGATTGTATGTATGGGTTTTTCTAAAATTAAATTTTTTGGGATGTAAATGAAGAAACCAGAGTTAAAAAATGCGTTGTTTAACGCAATAAACTTGTCTTTTTTAGGATCTGTTGATTCAAGAGATTTTTTGATTTTATCACCATATTCTTTGATTGCTTCTTGAATTGAACATATGACTAGTCCCTTTGATTTCAGATCAGATGGGAGATTTATTTTGTGAATGTTTGTACCAATCTGTATTACGCTTGCGTTATCTGAGATCTCAGACATTCTATCTTTTACAAGATCTGGAATAGTACTATCTGAGCTTAATGAAAAGGAAATTTGATCATGATCCATCTTGTTTGCATCAGAGTACTTGTTGTAAAGTGGGGATACCTCTGCAGGAAGTTCTTTGTAAATTGCAAAAGAATTTTTCCTATAATCTTTAAGCCAAGTTGGCTCATTGTTTGCTGCTGAGATTTCGTCTATGTGATCTGAGCCAAGGTTGGATAAAACAAAAGAAGACATATTGTGTCATAGAATGAAAGGCACAGTCTAACCGACTGAGCCATCCATTTCAAGTTTTACTAATCTGTTGAGTTCGACGGCATATTCCATAGGGAGTTCTTTGGTAAACGGTTCGATGAATCCGTTTACAATTAGAGTTAATGCATCCTCTTCGGAAAATCCTCTACTCATAAGATAGAAGATCTGTTCGTCCCCTATCTTTCCTACAGTTGCTTCGTGAGTGACTGTAGCGTCTTCTTGGTTTATCTCCATGTATGGATAAGTATCTGTCTTTGAAATATCATCTAAAAGTAATGCGTCACATCTCACAGAAGCTTTTACGTTTGTTGCACCTTTTGCAACATGCAATAGTCCGCGGTATGTTGTTCTTCCATTGTTTTTACTTACAGATTTTGATGTAACTCTTGAGGTAGTGTTAGGTGCCAAATGTACCATCTTTGCACCAGTATCTTGGTGCTGGTTCTTTCCTGCAAATGCAATAGACAATGTTTCTCCATGTGCTCTTTCTCCCATCATGTAAATTCCCGGGTATTTCATTGTAAGCTTGCTTCCTATGTTTCCGTCAATCCATTCTACTCTTGCACCTTCATAAGCATAGGCTCGTTTTGTAACGAGATTGTAAACATCATTGCTCCAGTTTTGGATTGTTGTGTATCTGAGCTTTGCATTCTTTAATGCTACAAGCTCCACTACAGCAGAGTGAAGTGATTCGGAGGAATAGACTGGTGCAGTACATCCTTCTATGTAATGTACTTCAGCTCCCTCATCTGCAATAATTAGTGTTCTTTCAAATTGCCCAATATTTTCTGCGTTGATTCTAAAGTATGCTTGTAATGGAAGATCTACCTTAACGCCAGGCGGAACATAAATAAAAGATCCTCCGCTCCAGACTGCACTATTAAGTGCTGCAAATTTGTTGTCTTCTGGAGGAATTATTTTGCCGAAAAATTTTCTAAAGATTTCTGGTTCTTCTTTTAGCGCAGTATCTGTGTCTAAAAATTTAACACCTTGTTTTGCCAAGTCATCTCTTAAGTGATGATAAACCACTTCTGATTCGTATTGAGCACCTACACCAGCAAGGAACTTTTTCTCTGCTTCTGGAATTCCTAACTTGTCAAAAGTCTTTTTAACATCAGCTGGTACATCATCCCAATTTTTTTCTGTCTTTTCAGAAGCCTTTGCGTAATAATAGATGTTGTTAAAGTCAATTTTACCTAGATCTCCACCCCAATTTGGCATTGGTTTTTTCATAAAAACGTCGTACGCACGTAGTCTAAAGTCAAGCATCCATTGTGGTTCGTCTTTTAATTTGCTAATTTCTTCAACTGTTCCACGAGAAAGCCCTTTTTTGCTGAGATATACATACATTTCAGTGGAGTCCTTGAAATCATATTTACTATAATCCATATTGAGGTCTTCAGTAGTCATACGCTTCATAACTCCGTTATATTATAAATAGATTCTACCACTGCTCCGAGTTGTACAGCGGAGTAGGTCAAGCTAAATAGGTCAAGCTAATTAAAACAATTTTTTATTGTTTCAAATGCACCAGCAACGGTGTGTACATCTGCAACAATTGGAGTTAGACCAAATTTTTTTAATTCATCTGCAGTAAATGGACCTATTGCAACTACTTTGATCTTTTGAAAATTTTCTAACAGTGTTTTTTTATCAGAATCCATTAACATTATTTCTAAAAATGCGTTGACTGATGATACGCTTGTAAATATCACACCGTCAACTTTGTTGTTTGAAAAAAGCGCACGAAATTCATTCCATTGAGATGTGTCCCTGAACGAACAGATATTATAAAGATAGATCTCTTTTACTTGTAACCCGATTTTTTCTAAGAGTTGTGCAAGAAAAGGAGTAGATGCACCACTTCTTGGAATTATTACTTTTTTTCCTTCCACATTTAGTCTTGTAAAAACTTCGCCAACACCGACTGATGAATATCTTTTTTGTGGTACGTGAGTTACTCTAATTCCTTCTTTTTCAAGGGCGGCTTTTGTTTTTGGTCCTACTGCTATCACAGTAGTATTTGCAACTGCAAGTTGAAGATTTTCAAACTTAGAAACTTTCCTTGCAGTATCAAACAAGAGTTTAACTGCTTTTGAGCTCATAAATACAGAAAAATCGGGATCGTCGTTTTTTATAGCATCCAGAAATTCTTCTATTATTTTTTCGCCCTTGCTTACAAGATCTATTGTAGGAAGAGGTATCGGTTTTGCGTTTGCCTTTGTTATCATGTGGATAAACTCTTCGGAATCTTCCTTAGATCGAGTTATTGCTACAGTTTTTCCAGATATCATTTTCTCCGACCTATTATTTTTGATAAATTCACTACCTTGCCTACTATAATTATTGAGGGAGGTTTAATCCTTGCCTGATGTACTTTCTCAGATATATTAGAAAGATTCCCCTTTACAATTCTATGTTTGGAGGTAGTGCCACTTTGTATTACAGCAACAGGGGTCTTTTTGTCCAAACCCCCTAAGGCAAGCTCCTTGCAAATTTTTTCTAATCGTGAGAGACCCATCATGATCACTATTGTATCTACTGAGGTGGCAAGTTTTTTCCATTTTACAGATGCTTTTGTTTTTTTAGCGTCTTCGTGACCTGTTACAAACACAACAGAAGACGCGTAATCTCTATGGGTAAGTGGGATTCCAGAATATTCAGCAGAACCAATTCCAGACGTTATACCTGGAATCAATTCGAATTCTATTTTATTTGCTCGAAGAAATTCTGCCTCTTCGCCTCCTCTTCCAAAGATAAATGGATCACCACCTTTGAGTCTAACTACATTTTTTTTCTTTTTTGCAAACTTTACCATAAGATCGTTTGTAGTGTTTTGGTGTTTGTAATCATCTCCGACGTCTCTGCCTACGTAAATTTTTTCAGCTCGCTTTGGAATCATCGACAAGATTCCTTTGCTTATCAGTCTATCATAAAGCACAACATCCGCTTTCTTGATCGTCTCTACAGCTTTTAATGTGATAAGTTTAGGATCACCAGGTCCTGCTCCAACTATGTAAACTCTTCCTGTCATTTTTTATTCCATTCCTCTACTTTTTCTCTCCAGTTTTTTGCAAGTTCAGCTACTCCTTTTTCTGCAAGCTCTGACGCAGCTTGTTTTCCAAGTTCAACTGCTTGTAAAAAGTTTCCTGTGTGTTCCACATTAATGGATTTGCTACCATCAACTGAATATACGATAACATTGAGAGTCAGTTTGTTACCTTTTTTCTCTGCTAATGCACCAACTGGAAATCTGCAACCCGAGTCTACAAAAACAGAAAGCGATCTTTCAGCTTCTACTGCATATCTTGAATCAGGATCTTCTATTTTTTTTAATATCCTAATTAAAGAAGGATTATCCTTTCTTGAGACTATTGCTATTGCACCTTGTCCAGGCGAGGGTGGAAAATCCTTTGTCGAGAGTTTTTCAAACTTTATGTCAAGCCCAAGCCTTGAAATTCCTGCCTGGGCAAGAACAACAGCGTCAAACTCTCCTTGATCTATTTTTTTAATTCTTGTTTCTATATTTCCTCTGATTGGTTTTACGGTAAGATCAGACCGTATTCTGGATATCTGCACAGCTCTACGCAAACTGCTTGTTCCAACTTTTGCACCTTTTGTTATTGTTTGAAGTGTGCTACCATCTTTAGAGATAAAGACGTCATTTGCAGCTTCTCTTTTTGGGATACATGCCAAAACAAGATCATTGGGTAGCTCTGATGGTACATCTTTTAAACTATGAACTGCAAAGTCAACTTTTTTTTCAACAACTGCACGGTCGATTTCTTTTTCAAATATCCCCTTTTGATTTATGGTAAAAAGCGGTCGTGCATCTGTATCGCCTTTAGTTTTTATTGTAACAATTTCAAATTCAGTTTCTGGTGATCTTTTTTTCAGTTCTGAGATAACCCAATTTGTCTGCGCAAGTGAGAGCAGACTTCCTCTGGTACCTATTTTATACTTCAACTCTTCACCGCTTGGAGAGATTTATCATATGCTTCTATTGTTTTATGCAAGTCATCAAGCGTGTGGGCATCAGACAAGAATACAGTTTCAAATTGAGAGGGTGCTGTAAAGATGCCATTTTGTAATAATGATGTGAATAGTTTTTTGAATTTTTTTGTGTCAGATTTCTTTGCAGATACATAATCTGTAACTGCGGTATTTGTGAAAAAGATCTGAAACATAGAACTGACGGAATTAACCTGATTTGGAATCTTCATATCGTCAGCTAAATCTTTGACAGCTCTTGCCAGTATAGTACAAAAGATGTCAAGTTTTGGATAGAGTTTATTTTTGTATTTGTTTATTGTTTTGATAGAAGCTATCGCTGCTGCTACTGAGACTGGATTGCCAGCATATGTGCTTGCTTGATATACTTTTCCTTCTGGCGTAAGTTGATTCATGATGTCATTTCTTCCACCAACTGCAGCAATTACAAACCCATTTCCAAGTGCTTTCCCAAGTGTCACGATGTCAGGTTTTACAGAAAAATATTGTTGTGCTCCTCCAGGTAACATTCTAAATCCTGTTACAACTTCATCGAAAATGAGTGGCACGCCATGTTCCTTTGTTATTTTTCTAATGTCTGAAAGAAAGTTTTTTTGTGGTAAAACAAGACCCATGTTTGCTAGAACTGGTTCTACAATTACACCTGCAATATCTTTTTGTTTCTCAAGAACAGAATTTAGCTCTTGCGAGTTGTTATATTGTACCACAAGAGTGTTTTTAGAAACTTCGTCTAGACCTCCCTCTGAAACAGAGATTCCATGGTGTGCTGCCCCCGAACCAGCCTTTACAAGTACATAGTCATGTGCTCCATGATAACAGCCTTCAAATTTTACGATCTTTTTCTTTTTTGTGAAACCACGTACAAGTCTTATTGCAGTCATTGTTGCTTCGCTTCCGGTATTTACTAGTCTGACCTTTCCCACAGAGGGATAATTTTCTCTAATCAACTCAGATAATTCCACTTCAAGATCTGTTGGCGCGCAATACAATGTGCCTTTATTTAATTGTGATAAAACAGCTGAAACAATCTCTTTTCTTCGGTGGCCCAAAAACAATGCGCCATAGCCATTGCAAAAATCAAGATAATTGTTACCATCCACATCCCATATTGTATTTCCCTTTGCTTTTTTTACAAAAAAGGGATACGGATCATAAAATCTAACTGGACTGTTTATCCCTGAAGGGATGACTTTCTTTGCACGCGAAAAGAGATTTTTGGAATTTAACATTGCATAAATGTAGACTAGATATTATTATAATCTATGCTAGAAATTCCTCTTTGCATTAGAATATATTTTTGACTAGATCAGATGGTTAGAGTTTACCTGCTTCACATTTGGTTACTAGATCATCGCTGGAATTTTCTCCAACGTTACAAGAGTCATGATCATCTCCACCATCGATAATATCGAATCCAGAATTGCCGTTTATCTTGTCCTCACCAGAGCCGCCTCGGATTATATCATTTCCATTATCTCCTCTGATCTTGTCTTCACCATCATTTCCAAAGACAATATCATCTCCGTCTCCTGCAATAATACAATCATCTCCCTCTTCTCCACTGATGATATCGTTACCTGTTAGGCCAAATATCAAATCGGCCAAGTTTGTGCCTGTTAATGTATCATCATCTGATCCACCAATTATGGAATTATACGATGATACTGGTTTACCACATGCTTGAACTGTTATTGTCTGTGTAAGATTTTCAGAATTACCAAACTGATCTGTTACATTCCATGTAACTATTGTTTCACCAAGTGTAAATGTAGATGGTGCGTTGTTTGTAATTGTAGGATTAGAATCAATGATGTCTGTTGCTGTTGCTTTGCCAATTGATACTGTTGTTTCGAGAGATGTTGCATCTATTATGACATTGCCTGGTACTGTTAATTTTGGTCCAGTTGTATCAATCACAGCTACCTTTTGTGTTGCAGACGCAGAGTTTCCTGAAGGATCAGTTGCAGTCCAAGTTACTATTGTTTCACCAAATGGAAAAGCATCTGGTGCATCATTGGTAACAGAGGCTATTCCCATAATGTCCTTTGCTGTTGCAGTTCCAACAGATATGACATTGTTTGTCAAAGATGTTGCTTCTGCCATAACATCTGCTGGTGCAGTTACTTTTGGAGATGTTGTATCAATCACGGTTATTGCCTGAGTGTCGCTTGCAGAGTTTCCAGCTGCATCAGTTACAGTCCATGTTATTACTGTCTTACCAAATGCAAATGCTGCTGGCGCATCGTTTGTAATAGTAATTACGCCTACAGCATCAGAAGTAGTAGCATTACCAAGTGTTACAAAGTTTTGTAGTGGATCTGTTGCTTCAACAGAGATGTCTTCAGGTGACAAAATTGATGGTTTAGTTGTATCTACAACAGTTACTGTTTGTGATTCAGTAGACACGTTTCCAGCTGCATCAGTTGCAGTCCAAGTTACTATTGTTTCTCCTACTGCAAAGGAAACAGGTGCATCGTTTGTGATTGTTGTCACACCAACATTATCGTCTGCTTTGGCATCACCAAGAGGTACCAGATTATTAGTTTGAGATGATGCTTCTATTGTTACATTATCTGGCATCATTATTGTGGGCGCAGTAGTATCTATGACGGTAACTTTTTGAGCACCAGTTACAGAATTGCCTGACTGATCTGTGGCAGTCCAAGTTACTATTGTTTCACCAAGTGAAAAGACAGACGGAGCGTTGTTTGTGATAGATGAAATAGGTAACAAATCATTTGCAGTTGCTTGTCCAAGATCAACGGGATTGTTTGTTGCAGACACTGCTTCAATTACAATATTAGCAGGAACAGTCAATACTGGAGCTGTGGTATCAACAACTGTAATCTTTTGAATAGCAGAATAAGAAAGTCCTGAAACATCGGTTGCTGTCCATGTAATAGTTGTAAATCCAAGTGGAAATACATCTGGTGCATCGTTTGTGATTGATTGAATGCCAACCAGATCTGATGCTTTGGCTTCACCAATATTTACAATGTTTGTTGATTCACTTGTAGCTTCAATAGTAATAGCATCTGGAGATTTTAGAATTGGAGACGTAGTATCTTTTATTATCACTTTTTGTATTGCGGTAGCAGCGTGATCTGCCGTATCTGTTGCAGTCCATATCACTATTGTTTCGCCTACGGGAAATACATCAGGTGCATCGTTTATGATTGATTGAATGCCAACAAAGTCTGCAGCTGTTGCTTGACCTAAGGCTACTGTATTTTGCGTTGCAGATGTTGCTTCTACTTCAATATCAGACGGAGCAACTATTGTAGGAGTTGTTGTATCTACTACTGTAATCTTTTGTGTTGCTACTGCAGAGTTTCCAGCTGTGTCTGTAGCAGTCCAAGTTACTATTGTTTCACCAAGTGTAAATGTAGATGGTGCGTTGTTTGTAATTGTAGGATTAGAATCAATGATGTCTGTTGCACTAGGTATGCCTATTGAAACGGTATTTTCTGTTGGAGATAAAGCCTCAAAGATAATATTATCTGGTGCAGTTATGGTTGGAGCAGTAGTATCAACTATTTTGATTTTTTGTGTTGCACTAGCAAAATTACCATGATTGTCTATTACTGTCCAAGTTACTATTGTTTCACCAAGTGTAAATGTATATGGTGCGTTGTTTGTGATAGATGATATTCCTATGATATCGCTTGTATTGGCTTCTCCAATAGAAATAGCATTACCAGATGAGCTTGTGGCTTCTATCGTGATGTCAGCTGGAGCACTAATGATCGGACTTGTTGTATCTCTTATAGTAACAGTTTGAGTAGCATTAACAGTATTTCCTGAAGTATCTTTTGCAGTCCATGTTATTGTAGTAAGACCAATTGGAAATACATCTGGTGCATCGTTTGTGATTGAATCTACGCCTATAATATCAGACGCGGTAGCATCTCCTAGTTTCACTATGTTTAATGTTGGATCTATTGCTTCAGCAACAATGTCTTTTGGTGCTTTGAGTTGTGGTGCGGTCATATCTACTATTGTTATTGTCTGATTTGCAGAAACTGAATTTCCATAAGTATCCAGTGCTGTCCATGTTACAACAGTTTTACCAAAGGGAAAGTCAGATGGTGCGTTGTTTGTAATAGATGAAATCCCAATAACATCTTGTGCTGTTGCTTCTCCTATAGAAATCACATTATGATCTGGGCTTGAAGCTTCTGCAGTAACATCTGCAGGAAGAACAAGGGTTGGCGAGGTAGTATCAACAACAGTGATTTTTTGTGTTGCTACTGTCCAATGACCTTCTATATCGGTTGCATTCCATGTGATTATAGTTTCTCCAAGTGGGAAAACAGATGGTGCATTGTTTGTAATTGTGACATATTGAATATCAAATGCAATTGCTTGACCTATTGGTACAGGGTTCTCAGTTAGTGAAACTGCTTCAAGTACCACATCAGATGGTGCAGTTATAGTCGGTGCAGTTGTATCAACTATTTTGATTTTTTGTGTATCTGTTGCGACATTTCCAGATACATCTGTTGCAGCCCAAGTTACTATTGTGGTACCAATTTGAAATACATCAGGTGCATCGTTTGTGATGGATTTAATTTCACCATTGTCAGTTACAGTTGCATCTCCTAAAATCACGTTGTTATCTATAGTACTTGTAGCTTCAACTACAATATCAGACGGTACAGTGATCTTCGGTTTAGTGGTATCCTGAATTGTAATAACTTGTTTTGAGTTTGCACTATTACCAGCGTTATCTGTAGCAGTCCAAGTTACTATTGTTTCACCAATCTTAAAGAAAGGAGGAGCGTCATTTGTGATAGAAGCAACACCAACTACATCAGATGTAGCTGGATTACCCAGTTCTACAGAATTACTATCAGGATTTGTAGATTCAATAGTCACAGAAGGTGGCGCTGCAATAACTGGTGATGTCATATCAACAACAGTAACAGTTTGTGTTGCTTTGGCGACATTTCCAGCTGCATCAGTTGCAGTCCATGTAATTATTGTGGTGCCAAGCGGAAACTTTTCTGGAGCATTGTTTACAAGCGAGGCAATTCCGCTAGCATCCGTAGCAGTTGCTTGACCAACAGAAACAGTACTTAAGATACCATTTGCCTCTACAGTGATATCAGAAGGTGCTGTAATTACTGGATTTGTCTTATCATTTGGTAAAGGTGACAGTGGTACAAGTGGAGTTTCAGTTATCGGTTGTGTGGATTTGGCAAATTTTTGAATTCTATGATTACTACTATCTGCAACAAAGATATTTCCTGTGGAATCAACAACGGCATCTTTTGGATTGTTAAAGTTACCATTTGTCTTTCCCTGACTTCCCCATGAAGCAAGTGAGTTTCCATCTCTGTCAATCTTGACAATTCGGTTGTTGCCAGTATCTGCAACATAGACGTTACCAGAAGAATCAACATCCAATCCTTGAGGATATTTCAAGCTGTTACCAGAAGATACGTCAAAAGTTTTTAGTAAAACCCCGTCCGATGTAAATTTCTGAATCCTATTATTGCCAGAATCTGATACGTATATACTTCCTTGCGAATCTGCAGCTACACCACGTGGACTAAGAAATTGTCCATTTCCAAGTCCACTACTTCCCCACGATAGTAAAAAATTTCCATCTGATGAAAATTTCTGTATTCTGCTATTTCCAGTATCAGCTACATAGACATCACCATTAGGATCAACTGCGATATTTTGGGGTAACATAAATTGGCCAAGTTCAGTTCCTTTACTTCCCCACTGGGCGACGTATTTTCCAGACGTATCAAATTTTTGAACACGATTTAATTCGTTGTCAACAACATAAACAAAGTCTTTTCCAATTACAATTCCTGCTGGAACTTGAAACTGTCCGTTTCCAGATCCCTTTGTTCCCCATGTATGCAAAAAGTTTCCATCATTATCAAACTTTTGAATTCTTCTGTTTCCATAATCAGTAACATAGACATTTCCTGCTGAATCCAATGCCAAGTCTTGTGGAAAAGAGAAAAGACCAGTGGTTTGAAGTCCTTCTGAACCCCATTGTCTTATATAAGATGGAGCTGTTTCAGCAGCGACATAAGGAACAATCGTACTATACACTAGACTAACTATAATCCCAAATACTACCAGTGGGAGCCTCTTCAACTAACATTGATTCAAAAATACCAAAAAGATCTCAGGAGTTAGGAATTGTTTGGGTTTTTGTCAAATTTTGGTTGGTTTAGAAGGGTTTGTTGACCTCTCTTGTGAATACATAGCTTGCCAAGGCTACCATTACAATAACAAAGCCGGAAATTACTGCAAGTTCTAGAGCCACAGATACTGCTTGAGTGGTTCCAGTCATCATACCCCTAATCAATAGTACTGAATAGGTAACCGGATTTAGCTTCGCAACAATTGCTAACCAATCTGGAACAAGCTCAAGTGGAAAGAGTGCTGGACTTAGCATAAAAAGTGGCATGCCAAGAAAATTGACGATTCCCCAAAATGTCTCCTGTGATTTTGCAGTAGCTGCAACTACAACAGAAATCCCAGAGAATCCAAGTGAAAACAAGATCACAATTAACATTATTGGAACAAACATCAAAGGATTTACAAAACTTACACCAATTGCAAGTGCAATTCCCAAAACTAGGCTTGCTTGTAATGCAGAAACCAAAGAGATGGCGAGCATCTTGCCAAGTGCAATTGATGATCTTGAAATTGGGGATGTCAGTGCCTTGTTCATAAAACCATATCTTCTATCCCAAAGAGTATTTACTCCACCAAATATGCTTGTGTAAATTGCAGTAAGAATTATGACACCTGGTGTCATGAATTCGATGTAAGATAGATCATAGCCGACAGATTTTATCAGTGGTTGAGTTCCTGCAAATGTATTTCCAATAACTATGATCCAAATTGCGGGTTGAATCAATCTTATTAAAACTCCACTGCGTGATTTTTTGTATCTTTTCATTTCACGCCAAAAAATTGAATATGTGTCTGACATGATCATGCCCTAAGTCTCCTCATCTTTTCTCGTTCTTTTTTATTATTATAACTTCCATTTTCGTCACGAAGTTCTCTCCCCGTATGTGAAAGAAAGACATCATCAAGAGTTGGTTTTGTAAGAGATATTGATTCTATTTTTATTCCAACCTTGGAGGAAATCTCGAATATTTTTGGTAGTACTTGGTTGCCATTTGTTGAAAATACAGTTACCTCTTCTTCATTTGTCTTTATGTCCTTTACAAGTTGAATTTTTTGAATTTCAGAAATCAGGCTTGCTAATTTCGTGTTAGAATCAGCCTCAAAGACTACGATATCGTTACCAAGTGCATTTTTAAGTGATTTTGGAGAACCGGTGACCTTGATCTTTCCATAGTCTATTATGGATATATTGTCGCAGAGTCTATCAGCTTCTTCCATATAATGGGTGGTAAGAAATATTGACATTTCAAACTCTTTGTGTATCTTTTTGATGTACTCCCAAATTTTGTATCTTGTTTGTATATCAAGTCCTAGTGTGGGCTCATCCAGAAATAGTACTTTTGGTCTGTGCAACAATCCACCTGCAATGTCAAGTCTTTTTCTCATTCCACCAGAGTAAGCAATTACAGAATCATGTTGTCTATCTGAAAGTTCAACAAGATCGAGAATTTCATCTATTCTACTTTTTACAAGATCTTTTTGAATATGATTTAGTCTAGCTTGCAATTCAAGATTTTCTCTTCCAGTGAGATATTCATCAACAGTAGAATCTTGCTGTACATATCCTATCATTTCTCTGACTTTTTTTGCTTGCAATACAACATCAAAACCTGCAACATGCGCTGTTCCTGATGTTGGCTTTAGTAGGGTGGTTAAGATCATGATAGTTGTACTTTTTCCAGCTCCATTTGGACCCAAAAAACCAAAAATCTCTCCATCGTCTACTTTTATAGAAATATCATCTACCGCTTTTAGTCCATTTTCATAAATTTTGGAAAGTGATTTTGTTTCTACAGCATACAATAAGAAAAGTTGAATTTGTGCATTATAAATTGTTAACAGAATAAAAAATAAGAGTCTACTCTTTGTACTCGTCTTTTGTTAATCGTAAAATTACTTTCTCGCCTATTCCCCAAATCTCGTTTTTAGGAAATATTCGTTTGCCAAAGAGTCCTTCTGTGACCTCAATTGATACAAGCTCATTTGTGTCAGGATCATGATGCAGTTTCTTTACCTTGCCTATCTTTTTTCCATCAATGTCTACAACGGGAACGTCGCATCGTATTGGTGGAGTTGAGAGCAAGACAGATTCCTCTGTGAATCTGTCGATATAGTCTCTTGACAGATCATAGTCTTTGTTAAATCCCTCACTGATAGTTATCCCAGTCACTTCAAGTGTATTTTGGTTTATGTGTATGTGTTTTAGTTTTCCATATTGGATTCCTTCTCTGTCCATGACTTTTTTTCCACAAAATTCGTCTGCTGTAATCAGATTTCTGACTTCTTTCAATCTTGTTGCCATTGACCAGAATATAGCTTTTGGTTTATCGTATAAGGTATCAGAGTTTTCAATCCAAGGGGTTAAATTATTTAGAACAAGGCAAGAGATATGAATCTGCAGGATAGTCAGGTTTTCAAAGCCATACTAATTACAAGAGGCAGAAATTCTGGCAAACCACATTCGGTTGAGCTGAGAGCAGTATATTATAACAAGATGATATATTTTTCGCGTCGTAATCCAAATAGTGATTGGTTAAAGAACGCAGTTGCAAACTCAGATGTAGTAATAGAGTACAATAATGAAAGTTATGCCGGAAAAGCATCAATTATCACGGATGAAGAGATTACAAGAAAAATATCACATCTGAAATATTCTGACAAAAGATCAGAAGAGTCACGGATTGTTCTTGAAGTTAAGTTACATGAACGATCGTAGTCATGCCACGTCTTTCAACTTCTTGACCATCAATTGTTTCTGAAACTATCACAGTAAAAGAGATCAGGTCACGTTGCTGGCATCCCAAGGCATTCATCTCAAGGTGAAGATCAAGAAAATCAAACTCAGCATCGGTTATGTTTGATTCATCAATTATGACACCCTTTCCTGTTGTACTAATCAGAAATCGCTTGTCTTTCTGATGCCAACTAAGTGTAACTTTGCGTCCTTCGCGTCCCACAGATTTTACGCCGATATTAATTATTCCGGGTTTTGCCATGGTATAACCAGAAGTGTTGTTTACAAATACACCAATCTGAAACGGATATCCAGCTGTATTTTCTGCCATCTTTTGGATACCATCATTCATTACTACATCAACACCTTTTATCGTGGTAGCAACTTTGGCAATCCATTCATTTGTTCGTTCTACAGTTGCAAAGATTCTGTCGCGTCGTCTTTTATCTTCTTCTGGAGGAAGTTTGTAATAATCTACCCAAGCAAGATAGTCATTGCTGATGTCTTTTATGAACTGCATACACGTAACTTTGTAATCATCAACATTGTCAGTTCTTTCTGAACCTTCGTCATATGGAACACCGTCTTTGTCAAGTGGAAGCATATCGCTAAATGTAGTTTCTGTGTAAAAAAGATAACCTAATAGATATATTCTAAAAATTCAAATTTGATATCGTGAGCTTTGGCGTAATTATAGAGGAGTTACAAAAAGAATTAAAATCAAACATGGCACAAATTAGATTTTTATTGATGAAATCACCTGCAATTGCTTTTACAACAATGAATGAAATTGCCACAAAGATAGGAAAAAAATACAAAATGTTATTGCTTCTAAACTTTCCACAAAGTGGAAAAATAGAGGATTACGGATCTTATGGAACGCAGGATGTCAGCATGATAATTGATATGACAAGAAAGGTGTTTCCAATTAAAAGAGAGACAATAAAATCAAAGGCAAAAGAAATTTTTGGCGACATAAAAGTTGAAGACGCATACATGTATGAAGGAAAAGAAGGAGTAAAGATCTTTTTAGAATCAGGTAGGATCGATATACTTCCTCATTCTTTGCACATATGGTCTAAATTCGATAGTAAAGTGACAGAGTTTTGTGACTGGCTTCTGATTAACTGTTATCAGTTAAATCCAGATGTTAGTGGCGCAAGAAGCGAGGTTAGCTCATAAGAATATTGCAAGTTGCCATCAATATCATACACTTCAGCCTTTACTGGAAGTGGAAGATTGTCAACAATCCAGGATTTGTTTTCTTTGTCTCCTATCTTGTAAGATATTGTAAAGGCATCTGCAGAACCAAATGCAAATGAATTCTTGCCATATTCTGTTACAATAATCTCTTGTGTCATTGCGCCAATAAAGACAGTATCCCATACTGCTTTTTTGACAAGATATTTGTCATCAAGTGCTATATCTCTTATTGAAAAGAGAGTCTTGTCAAGAATTTGAAAATAGGGTTTTGCGTCTTCTGATATTTCACCAAAGGTGTAGGCGCTGCTCAGAGATGTTATTTGATCAATTTTTTTCTCTGCAGTATTATCATCAATTTGAACAGAAATCATTTGATTTTGTGATATATCAGAAAAGAATCCAATCTTTGCGGAAAATTTCATGTCACCAAACATTATATCATAAAGCATTATAGGATTGTATTCTGCTCCTTTGCCTAGGTGCCATTTACTTGCCTCTCTTGGAATTACATTTTCATCTTGTCCTGGCAGCCCTATCAATACTGGATATATCAGACCTGCAATTGCTGCAGAAATCATAATGATTATCCCAATCTTGGATTTACTGTTCATTTACATTAATACTAGATTCTAGAATTTAAGATCGGGTATGTTTCTGAATCTGGTAATAACGACACTAATTGCAACAACCAGAGCCAATATTATCATTATACTTACTGGAAATTCTGGAACTACTTGTAGTGAAACTACTTCACCTTTTGGACCTGTCCAAGTTGCTTTTTGGTCTGGAAGTCCAAATCCAAGAATTGTAACTTGTACATCTACTGGACTATCAGATACCAAAGCGTCTGTAACATGCGTGCCTTTTCCACCATGTTCATGTGCACCAGATTCAGAAAGAACTTTTACTCCATCTTGTGTAGCAGTTATTTCATAATTGATGTGTTCAATTGTGTTTCCATCAGGGTCTGTGAAGGTTACATTTATTGTCATTTCATCATCTGTTGTCGGCATGTTTGATTCGATGTCAACATGAACTGAACCATCAGCAGACATAGCAGAAGCATATATTTGACTTTCTTTCACATCTCTAGTCCCTTCTGTAACTTCTATATCGATTGCCAGACTACCACTTTTTGTAATGTCAGGAGCAGTGCCATCTGGTCCAGTTCCATAAACATGGATAATATAATGAGCTACTCCCGCTGGTTCCTTAATATCCATCTTTCTGAATTCTTTACCAACAGGTGCAAAGAGATGAGTTTGACCCTGTTCTTCTGCAAATGACCTTAGTAACGTTCCTTTGTCATCTACAACAAATATGTCATAATGAACATCTGATTCAAACTGGTTGGGATCAAATGATTTTTCAAATTGAAAGTTCCACGTGATTTCGCAACCACTTCGAGGTGCTTCAGGTGAGTAACTGTACGCAATAATCATTCCGTGCGAATCAAGACTTGTTTCTCCACGTTTAATGGAATTATCTTTTGGACATTGTTCTTCGGTATTAACCGTTGTAGCAGTAACATCAAAAAAGTCAGGAGCATTAGATGTGTTTCCATATTCTAACAATTCAAACTGATATTGAACTGGAATAGTCCCAGCATTTACGTCTACAAAAGTGAGTGCTTTGACTGGAAATGGCATATTTGGTGCTACCCAAATTTTGTTATCTACTGATTTGTGCCAGCCAACAACAATGGTATCAAACGTACCGGCTGGAACAGTCACTGTTTCTTTTTGACCTGTTGGTCCTACTTGCATGCCTCCAATAGATCCAATCTTTCCCCAAGCGGGGGCTGCAAGATCTTTTGGATCAAGTCTTGTTGTAAAACCGGAAAGCCATACAATGGAGCTTTTGTAAGCTGATGCATATGGACCTATATCATCACTGAAACCGATTGGTTCTGGAGCAACTCGTCCAACTTGCATGTCTCCTTTGACAATTTTATTGTTCCCCTCTTTTACAAGAACTTGCATATCCCAATCACCATGTTCTGTTTTTCCCTTTATCCAGAGATCCATTTCAAATTTGGTACATGACTTGTAGTCAACTTGACAAAGATCGTACCTAAAGTAATCTCCTTCTTTTAGCCCCTTTCCTACATACCAAGTATCAGCTGCAAAGGCTGTTTTCATACCAATTGGTGCAGCTAGTAAAATTGCAAACAACGTGAAAGCTAAATACTTTTTCAAGCAATTTCATAGAGCGAAATCGTATAGTTAAATCTTTCAAATAGGCAAATATACTGGCAGAATATTATTTTGAATATGTGTGAATGTGATAAAGTGCACATGTATGAAGTTGAATTCAAGCTTGATGGCATGGTTGTTGTTCCAACACACAAGAATTGCGGAGATCGCCTCAACGAGAAACAGGTAGACAAATTCCAAAAAGAATTGGTAAAATCTTGGGGTTTTGAAGAAGTAAAAGAAAAGTAATCAAATATTAAAAAAGAAAGGAAAAGAAACCGCGAGAATCTACTTGTACTGCCTTACGTTTTCTTTACAAACACTAGCTTTGCATTGACATGTTGAATCGCATAAGCATGCTCCTTGTTCTTCACAGTCACAAATACTGTCTGTTCCCGTCGGAGATCCACATCCGCATGATGCATCTGTCATATCAGGAAGATCTCCTACTGGGTTTTAAAGGTTTATCAGAAAATTAAAAACGCTGTTATACATGTTAATTTTTTATGATTGTTAAAATTTCATTTATGGTTTTTAAAAGTGCAGATGCTTGTTGCTCAACCATCAATGGATCACTTTCAATGTCCAATGCAATTCGGAGAATGTGAATAAAATCTAGTTTTCTATGT
>CAYGLP010000022.1:0-23998 GCA_964350965.1 uncultured Nitrosopumilaceae archaeon
AAACGCACTATGCATATCAAGCATTTCTGCGACTAACATAAAAACAAATTGTATTGGTTGAAAAAAAGCGTCTATACAGCTCAAAAAAATTTCGAGTTAAAGTTAATAAGGTAAGGTACCGTACCATTACGGTAACATGAAAACACGTATGACATACATCCCATTAGAGGTGGCCGACCAGTTTTCCGACTTTATCATAACCAGAAACGAGCAAGTATTAGATTCAGTCAAGGCTAGAGCACGAGATTTTAGTACTATATCGCTTCTAAAGTTACTGTATCAGCTAAAGTGTAATCCTATGACTTTTTCAGATCTTTATACAAAATCAAACATAAGAATGAAGAGATCTTTTTTGAACTATCTCCACCTTTGTGTAAAACATAGTTTCATAACAAAAATGGCAGTAGGATCAAACATGGTATATTCCATAACTGACAAGGGTAGAACCATGCTTAATCTTTTTGCGCAAAACAGCAATTAGAATGAATCAGATACAGTAAGAAGATGAAATATGTTGATCTTCGAATAAACAATTTATGATGATTTGATAAATTTCGATTGCTCCTTGAGATATTCTGCTACTTTACCAAAGATATCATTCACACTGACATCAATGAAATTAATTGTTCCATCATCTTTAACGATCTGTTTTTCAAATTTTTCTTTAACTGCAAAAATTACAGACGACCAATGAAGTATTCCATTCAGTTTTTCGTGTACAATGGCATCAGCATCTGGAAAATGAAATGCTTGGAAGACTATTCCGTTAGCCCAGTTCATAGTAGGTATTCCACCACCAACAGATCTGCTGCCAAAAGCAATTTGTTTTAGCCAGTCATCAAATCGATATTCAATTATTTCGTGTATGACTAGCTTTTTCCAAGGTTCTATTGTTATTTCCAAATTTTATTCCTCCACATCCGTATGAGATTTAGCGTATTATTTCTATCTAACACATATCTTAGAACCAGTTTGACATATGATATGTTATATATTATACATCATATTTAATCTTTAGTACATACAAATTCTTTTATTTCAAAACAATTGGATCTGAAACGTTGGGAATTACTTACAAAGATACTGGAATCGACATTAAAAAAATAAAACAAAGTCAAGCTACGATTGGCAGACTCATCAGCTCAACACACAAGCTACAAAAGAAAGCAAAAATCGCATCAGGTTTTGGCCATTATGCAGGAATTGTTGAAATCCCCGGTGGAAAACTCATAGCAACACATACTGACGGAGTGGGTACCAAAGTAATCATATCTCAAATGATGAAAAGATATGACACGATAGGTATCGATTGTGTTGCCATGAATGTAAATGATATAATTTGTACCGGTGCTACTCCCATATCTTTTGTTGATTACATAGCTGCAAATCAAAATAATCAAGAAATTTTTAAAAAAATTGTGCAAGGATTGGTAAAGGGAGCAAAAAAGGCAGAAGTGCCAATAGTTGGAGGGGAGACTGCAATAATGCCAGATGTCATAACAGATAAAGAATTTTCATTTGATCTTGCAGGAATGGTTGTAGGAATACTTTCAAAAAATCAAATGGTTCTTGGGGACATGATAACTTCAGGTGATGTTATAATAGGTGTAAAGAGTAGTGGATTGCATTCTAACGGATATTCTCTTGCAAGAAAGGTTCTTCTCTCAAAATATTCAATAAAAGATAAGATTAGAGGAGTAGGAACACTTGGAGATGCACTTTTGGCACCTACTGAGATCTATGTAAAACCAGTACTAGAAGCTCTTGAAGAATGCGATATACATGGTCTTGCCCATATAACTGGCGGTTCTTTTACAAAGCTTTTACGTCTTAAAAAAACTGGATATTTACTTGACAATATGCCAGAACCACCGGAGATATTCCAGATGATTGAAAACGAGAATGTGGAAAAATCAGAAATGTACAAGACTTTCAACATGGGGATAGGGTTTTGCATAATAGCCCAAGAAGGGGAAGAAGAGCAAATAAATGAGATTTTCAAGAGATACGGGCTAAAAAGCAGACAGATCGGCACCATAATAGAAAAGAAAGGGGTCTTTGTTGACTCATTGAAAATTACATGATTTGATTAACGAATATTATTTTGAGATGGATTTGTCATTTAAAGGATTTAATACCCAATTTTTGTCCTAGAAAATAATGCAAAGATCAAAAACAACATTTGAGGATGCATGTGTCGAGATTTCGCAAAATCTCCTTGCCATAACAACCCCAACTAGAAACGATGTAAAAAAAGAAATTAAAAAAATATGTGTCAAATATTCACTAGAAAGGATACCAAGAAATTATGAGATATTAGCAGAAGTTCAAGGTGCAAATTTTGTTAAATTACAAAAGGCATTGATACGAAAACCTATCAAAACTGCTTCTGGTGTTGCAGTTATAGCTCTGATGCCAAAACCATATGCTTGCCCACATGGTCGTTGTACTTACTGCCCAGGTGGAATTGAGTACAATTCACCAAACAGTTACACTGGAAGAGAACCATCTACACAAAATGCAATAGAAAATAATTATGATCCAAAAAAACAGATACTTGACAAGCTTGATAAATTACAGGCATATGGTCATGATGGAACTAAGCTTGAACTTGTGATAGTAGGCGGAACATTTCTTTTCATGCCACAAGATTACCAATCAGAGTTTATCAAATCATGTTATGATGCAATAAATGGGTTTGATTCACCAGATTTAGAATCTGCCAAAAAAAATAATGAATTAGCAAAAATACGTAGTGTTGGTTTTACAATAGAGACCAAACCAGACTATTGTAAAAAAGAGCATGTAGATTGGATGTTAGATTATGGGATAACACGAGTTGAGATAGGCGTGCAAAGTCTACATGAACAAGTGTATGAAATTGTTAATCGTGGTCACAACCTACATGATGTGATTGAATCATTTCAGATAGCAAAGGATGCAGGATACAAGGTTGTTTCACACATGATGCCTGGTCTTCCAGCAATGACTCCAGAAGAAGATATTGCTGATTTCAAAAAACTGTTTGATGACCCATCTTTCAGACCAGATATGCTAAAGATCTATCCAACACTTGTTTTAGAAGGAACTCCACTTTATCAGTCTTACAAAGATGGGAAATATACTCCATATTCAGATCAGGATATGATCAAAGTTCTTACAGAGATTAAGAAAGTGATTCCAAGATGGGTTAGAATAATGAGAATGCAACGAGAAATATCATCAGATCAGATAATTGCAGGCCCAAAGCTTGGCAATTTACGTCAGATAGTTCAAAGAGATCTCAAAAAACAAAATCTATCTTGCAAATGCATAAGATGTAGAGAAGCAGGTCTTTCTGAAGATAGAATAAACGTGGAGGATATAACATTGAACAGGGAAGATTACGAGTCATCTGGAGGCCAAGAAGTGTTTTTGTCGTATGATGATTCATATGACAGAATTTTTGGATTTTTGAGATTAAGAAAACCAAGTAATTTAGCACATAGAAAAGAAGTAACACAAAATACTTGCATTGTAAGAGAGCTGCACGTGTTGGGCAAATCGTTGAAGCTAGGAGAACGAGACGGTGACAGTATTCAACATTTGGGACTTGGTAAGAGTCTCATGAGTCAAGCAGAAAAAATAGCTAAAGAAGAATTTGATGCAAAAAGACTTCTTGTCATTAGTGCTGTTGGAACAAGAGAATATTACAGAAAGATCGGATATTCTCTTTTAGGACCGTACATGTCAAAGGAATTAGCATAATGGAAGAACAAGAAATCATAGGAAGAGGCACATGGATAGACAAGCTTGCACATGAGCTAGTAGAAAGAGAAAAAGATCTTGGCCGTAGTCTAAGTATGATCAAAGTAGAAAGTGGACTTGGCGCATCTGGAATTCCTCACATCGGAAGTCTCGGAGATGCCGTAAGAGCGTATGGTGTAAAACTTGCTTTAGAAAATCTAGGATACAAATCAGAGCTTATTGCATATTCAGATGACCTTGATGGATTACGAAAGATTCCGGAAGGATTTCCTGATTGGTTAAAAGAGTACATAGCAAAACCAGTATCTTTCATTCCTGACCCTTTTGGTTGTCATGATTCTTATGGTTTACACATGAGCAGTCTATTGCTTGATGGATTAGACAAACTTGGAATCAAATACAAATTTCAAAGAGGTGTAGACACATACAAAAATGGTCTTCTAAAAGATCAGATTCATGTTATCCTTACAAACAGTAAGAAAATCGGAGAAAAAATTGCAGAACTAGTAGGTCAGGAAAAATATCAGGAAGCGCTCCCATATTTTCCAGTATGCTCTAACTGTGGAAGATTGTATACTGCAGTAGCCTACGAATATCTTCCAGACGAGAGAAAAATAAAGTACAGATGTCATGAAACAACGATTGGTTCCAAAACCTTAGAGGGATGTGGTAATGACGGAATTGCAGACATAACAAAAGATCTTGGTAAGCTTGCATGGAAAGTAGAATTTGCTGCAAGATGGCAGGCCTTTGATATCAAGTTTGAAGCTTATGGAAAAGACATCATGGATTCTGTTAAGGTAAACGATTGGGTAGCAGACGAGATTCTAAAGTTTCCACATCCGCACCATGTAAAATATGAAATGTTTTTGGATAAGGGTGGTAAAAAAATTTCCAAATCACTTGGCAACGTTGTTACCTCACAAGCTTGGCTCAAATACGGCACTCCCAAATCAATTTTACTATTACTCTACAAAAGAATAACAGGTACTCGTGAAGTTGGTTTTGATGACATTCCTATTTTGATGGATGAATACAATGAACTTGAAAACATTTACTTTGGAAAAATAAAACTTGATAATGAAACAAAAACAATCAGGTCAAAAGGATTGTATGAATATGTAAACCTGTTAAATCCACCAAAAAATCCTAGTCTTTATGTAAATTATAGATTGCTAGTGCAGCTTTGTATTATATTTAGAGAACAAAGAAGTCAGCATGTCATAAAAAAACTAATGGAATACGGAACCATAAAAGAATCTACACAAGAGATTGAGGAACTTGTTCAGTTGGCTGGAAATTATGCTGATGATTTTGATAAACCATCAAAGGTAGACATTCAACTTGATGAGGCAACTAAAAAAGCCATTAAAAATTTGGTAGACATACTTTCTTCTGAAATTGAACCCGCAGATCTTCAGAATACCATTTATCAAATTGCAAAAGATGTGGGTCTACAACCAAAAGACTTTTTCAAAACACTATACCAGATCATCCTAGCATCAGATCGAGGTCCGAAAATTGGCCCTTTTATCATTGACATTGGTAGAAAAAAAGTTACGCAAGCACTGTCTGAACATCTTTAAGAAATGGCGCACAGTGAGCACAACAGACCAAAAAAAAGCGGATTTGTGCTAATACTGTTTGGTGCGTTCCTTTTCATTTCATCCACATTATTTTTTGAGCCTGGTTCAGATCAGGGCAAACTTGCAATAATACTAGGTTTTGTGATAGGCGGCATTGGTTTTTACTTAGGATTTATGAGAAAAAAGAAAAAATCTTAGTATTGACCAATTTTGAAACAAGTATAAACAAACAAGAGATTCTAAAGAATAAATTGAAAGACTGCTTTTCTTTATACTAGAAGAGGTTTGTGATAATAATGGGTATAATTAGACGTTCAAAAAAAGAAGCAAAGGAAAAGACAGGTAATAATTCTGATATAAACAAACAGGATGCAGGAATTATTGAAAAAACTGAAGCTGTTGCGATCAATAAGGAGCTGGAATACGCTAGAAAAGAACTCCAAGAAACTGTTTTCACACTTGATTCTACAGCTTACAAACTAGAACATTTGAGGACGGAATATGAGATAAAATCAAGCGAGTTAGAAACCATAGTAAAAGAATTAGAGACGAAAAGAACAGATGCTGCCTTAGTTAAATCTGAGTTTGACGCAGTTTTATCACAACTCAAATTAGCAAAAGATGAGCTTTCATACATTAAATCACAATATGATCAAAACGAAGTAGAAACATTAAAAGAAAAAATTGAATCTGCACAATCTGAATTTGTTTCAATAAATTCTCAAAAGGAAAGTACCATAACAGAATTAGGTGATTTAACTTCACAAATAGAATATACCAGATCGGAATTACATAAATTAAAATACGAGCATGAATCAAAGAAAAAAGAAATCATTGCTGCTAAAAAAGAATTAGAATTCATAGAAAATGAATTATCTTCAGTTGGACAAAAAGACGAAACTAAAAAGATAGTTGAAGCAGCAGGCTCTGTGGTTGCATCCCTAAATGCAAAATACGAGACTATGAAAAAAGAACTTGAGATAGTTAAAACAGCACTTGCAAGAGTAAAAAATGAATACGAGTTGACAAAAACTGAACTGGATTTACTTAAGAATAAATCAGAACTACATGTACCAAAAGAAACTTAAATTTGTCTGTAGAAGCGAATATGAGATGAATTATTCGTTTCAGGTTGATACACCATATATTCCGAATGAAAAAGGCTGCAGGTTGATCTGGCGTAATGAAGATGAAGAAGAGAGAGTCATATATCTGAGACATGAGGATCTTGTACAGTTAAACGAAGTCCTTTCACATGGTTCTACTGATAAGATCGAGCTTGAGGACGGCGTAAGTTCAATTATGGTAAACTCTGATACTACTGAATTTTTCATGGCTAATATGAAATCACTTGAAATTGAAACCAATACACTCAAAGAAAAAATCATGGAATTTATTACAAAAAACCCAGATGCGTGAACAGACTATTTTAGTAGTTGTTATGATGAAATATTACAAGTTAAGGCATGTCAAAAAATAATTCTAAGGGAACAAAAATCTGGCCAAAGGGATACACACCAAGTAAGGAAGAGTATGATTCTAGAGACAATCTTCTTAACAGCATTCTGACATCAAAAGTACCAGAAAAACAGGTAAACACTGATCTGTTTTATGTCATGTCAACGCGTCGTTCTACTAGAAAGTTTTCTTCAAGATCCGTAGAACAATGGAAAATTGATAAGATATTAGCTGCTGCAGACACTGCGCCAACAGCTGGCAATTTTCAAGGCTTTGAGATTTTTTATGTCAAAGATCCAAAAATAAAAGAAAAGTTAGCTGAGGCTGCAAATAATCAGCCTTATGTCAACACCCCCATAGTGCTAGTATATTGTATGAATCCAGAGCGTGTCAAGTTAAATTTTTCACATGAAATTCTTGCCAAGTTTTCAATTCAGGATGCTACTCTTGCAGCAGCATACTCTCAATTAGCAGCATCAGCACTAGGTTTAAGCTCAATTTGGATTGGGATGATTGATGAGGAAAAAGTCAAAGAATTGATTGGCACAAAATTGAGACCGTCGTCTCTTCTGTGCATAGGATATCCAGAGCAAAAACGAGGTCCAAAGTCAAGAAGAAAATTAAAAGATCTTATACATGTGGTCTAGCAAGAGGTTTTTATCAAGTAATTTGTATCTTTTAGTATGTCCAAATTAAAAGACGTTGTAAAAGTGATTATTTTTCTAATTGGAGGATTTGCAATAATAGTTGTTGGAGGATTTATGATGAGAAGTATTGCAAAGTTATGGGATAACAATGACGATAAAAAACAGGGCATACAAAAGAGAAAATACAATTTCAAAGGGTCATAAAAGGAGTGCCATTAATGAAAAATATTGTGTTAATAGTTTTTCTTGTGACAGTTTTTCTATCATCAACAAACAATAATGTCTACGGCGCAATAGGTGGATATTCAGTCAATCTTGCAAATGACGAATGGGAAGCTTTAGTTGATACGCAAGTACAGATTGCTGCAGACCTTACCAACAATCAGAACCGAATACAACCCTTTGCATATTTAGTACAAATACAAAATGAGGATGGCGTAACTGTTTCCTTATCATGGATAACAGGTTCACTTGAACCAGGTCAGTTCATGAATCCATCTCAATCATGGACATCTACTAGTACAGGCAAGTATACTGCGCAGATCTTTGTATGGGAAAGTGTTGATAACCCAGACGCATTGTCAGTGCCATTAACAATTAAGATCAACGTGGTAGACACTAGAAGCACTTAGAAAATGTTTTGGGAACGTTCTAATACTTTTTTAGTTATTTTTTGATCATGGCAAAAGCGTTTGTCAAGTCAGATGAAGAATGGAAAAAACAACTTACTCTTGAACAATATGAAATTTGCAGGAAAAAAGGCACTGAGAGCCCATTCTCAGGAGAATACAATCATTGCAAAGAAAAAGGAGTGTACCAGTGTATCTGCTGTGGCAATGAATTGTTTAGTTCAGAAACAAAATTTGATTCCGGTACAGGTTGGCCAAGCTTCTGGAATCCGATAAACGAACAGAACGTCAAAAGTGAAACCGATACAAGTTATGGTATGCTAAGAGTTGAAGTAATGTGCGACAAGTGCGGGGCTCATCTTGGTCATGTCTTTGACGACGGACCTGCGCCAACAAATCTAAGATATTGCATAAATTCTGTCTCTCTTAAACTAGTAAAAAAGGATTGAAGATTTCTGCATGGATTACGAGTATATAAAAAACATCTTGAAGCAGACTATTGATTCCTACAAAATATTAAATGAACTTAGAGACAAGCCAGGAGATTTAGATATCATAAAAAAAGAATTAGGCAAAATACAGGGCCTAGTACAGGTGTTAATTAATAAAATAGAAAAGTCAGGTAATAACTCTGATAGTTATTCTGAGCTTTTGTCTGCGTCAAAATCATACCTTAAAGAATATAATTTTTATAACGAAATAGATAAAACTTCACAATTATATTCTGATGATCCACATAGAATCAGGAACATACGACTTGTGATTCTTACCGCACTTGAAGAAACCAAATTGATTGTAAGAGCTATTGCGTTGTTAGAAGTACTATAGGAAAATATTGTCTATCTTTTCTTTATCAACAATGTCTTTTGCACTTCATTCATGCTGTTGATGAATTTCTTCTTTGCTTCTAATTCATCCGATACTTTCACAATTACTTCAGATGAGGAAAGCATGACATCTTTGACAACTAACGGAGCGCTCAACCCAAGCAATTCACTTAAGATATCAAACACGTTAGTGAATTTAACGCCGTCTCTATACCTGTATATGGTATTTCCATCACTGAATTTTGGAACAGGTTCAAGCGGAATTACTAACTCTGGTGATGTTATTTCTGCAATGAATGTATCAGTGTCTTTTTTTATTGTATTTTCAAGTTCTTCTTTTTGCGAAATTAATTTGTCTCTTGACTGCTCAAGTTCTGTAAGTTCGTCCTTGTATTCTACACCTATCATCTTAGCAAAAGTGGATTCGGTAGGACGTTTTAGTGGAAGTTCGTGGATCTTAGCTTTGACTTCAGAAAGCACGTCATCAACGTCCGCTAAGTGTTGCCTATTGGCCTTTATTCTTCCTGCCATCTCTTCAAGAGAGGATAAGTCGACCATATCAATACCAATTAGCTGAATTGATGTATTACATCCATCAGGCTTTGTTTGAATTCTTCAGTGGTCAAGCCCCATTTACCATACTCTTCTTTGTAGGCATCCCAAGATTCTTCGGCTTCACGTGCGATGTCTAGTATTTTTGGGCCAATGGCTTTAGTGTTAACGAATATCGTAATATTTGCTTGTTCACTGTCCATTATTGGTATCTTGATAAAGATCATTCTAGAATCCTCAATGTTGAATCTTTCTTTGATTATGTTTTTGAGAAGTTCTCTCTCCTTTACATCAAAATCTCCTTTTATCTTTACCAATGCACAGCAAGAATCTTTTGGTCCTCCATTGTTTCTTATGTCATTCTCATCTATATCAAACAGTACAGCATCTTCTCTTTTCTTAATGTGTTCAAGTATACCTTCCATTGTGTTGACTTTCCCACCAGGCATTAGATTTGAACCCCATTGATTCTCTTCTGGTATAATTGGTATAACCCAAGGAATAGCAAACCGTGGTCGTTTTGTTGCAAGCCATGTCCTATAATTTGACATATCCCATTCTGTTTCTCTTGCAAAAGATGAAACAAACATGGAGATTGCGTTAGCTGCAATCAAGTTCATCCCTTTGTAATCTTTCCATCCAACCTCCTGTTCATGCGGAAGATCATCAATAATTGACGGAATCTTTTGTAACTTTTTCTCAAATTTGTGTGATAGTTCCCGTAGTCTTTTATTTGAAAACAAAATAGAACAATCACTGTATTTTATTTGATATTCCAGATTCATCACGATGTTTATTGCTGCGGCCTCCAAAATTATAGGATCCCATCCAAACTCTGGTAACAAACCCAAAGTAGCAATTGTGGCGTGTTCTTTTGTGTCCTTTTTTATGTATTGAATAAAGGAGCTAGCAAAAGAACTTCCAGTACCTCCACCCATAGCAAATGGCACTGTAAAACCTCGCACTGGTTCAGGTGAAAGTGCAGAAAGTTGTTTTTGCATATCAAACTTGCCACTTACTTCTTTAATGAATCTGGTTCGTCCCTCAGCCCAATTTCTTGCAGCACCACCAGCACCGTGAATTACATGCTTATCTCTTAATGCAAAAAGATCAGGATATGATTGTAGTATTAGGTTTGCAGCTCTAGGATCCAAATCTACTAGCAATGCTCTTGGTATAAGCGGGATATCATTTCCTGCATATCCAGTTGGGAATCGCAAAATAGTGCTGCCGTATCTTTTTAGAACTCTTGATTCATCTTTTTCTGTACGAAGTGTAGGTTTTAGAGGATCAGCCCCAACATCAAGCAATAGTCTTCGGTATGATTCTGCACCAAGACCTATTCCACAATGACCAAAACAGGTCATCAGAACAGGGGCCGGTGGAAGGGGGGCAAGTTTTGACAAATTTATACACCTATGCAAGAAAGGTTTTGTTCTCTCTTTAACCAGAACGTGTAACAATGTAAAGTTGTGACTTGACTGTTATAGACGTCTAATTTTGACTCATATTGCATAGTTATTCAACTTGAAATGATCTTCGTATGAAATGCATTTAAGATTTAAGAAGAATTGATCCTTCATTGAAGTTAGTTATCTTTTAGAGTTTTTTTAATAGATCTGTACTCATCCAAAGTGATTTCACCGGAGGCAAGTCTTGTCTTTAGAATAGATAAAGAATTAGTTGAATTTTCAGATACAGTTTTTTGTTTTTTTAGTTTCTTTGCTTCTTGTTTTATCTTGTTTACCTTATTTTTCAAGTCAGTTTTATTTTGCGTTTCATCTTTTTGTAAAGTAAGACTCTCAAGATATTTGTAGTCTGACATGTACAATGGTGTTTTTTGCTTGAGTGTACCTAAGATCTCAGTCAATCGTTTCGGATCACCTTTTCCAGAATCAATTAGATCCTGAATAGATTTGATCATGTCTTCAGACATTTATTTTCATGCCCTTAACTGGATATTGTAGTTTGGAACTATTCCAAGTTGAATGTATTTTTGTTGTAATTTCTTTGGGATATAATTAAAATCTCTTATTCTCATCCTACAGTTTTTGCTTCTACATGTACAATCTAGCTCCCAGCCATCTTTGTACATTGTTGTTGAATAATCACAAACTATTTCCTCTCCCTTTTTTATTGTCTTGATTGCTGTCAGGACGGCCTTTTTTCCAATTATTTTGTATCCAGAATTAGGATCGCATGAATGGTTGATAAAAAAATCATACTCTAAAGGTTCTACATACAGATTCTTTCCAATCTGAATATAATGAGCATCAAATCTTCTAAAATAAGATGGCACTTGTTTGTTAGTTTCAAAATAATAGGCTTCTTCAATCATTCCAGAATTGGTTTGTATTTGTCTGTAGGTAACTAGTCTGCCAAATAATGTTGTAATTGGTTCGTCTTTTTTAAAATCTCTTGTTGCAGATATTCCTCTATTGTTTATTTCAGATTGACATACAATCAAGCCTACCATAAAATCATACAGTTAAACCGATTTTATAAAACATGGCACCAAAACATGATGCTAAACATGAGTAAGATCAGCTAGTTGTCATTTTATCATGAATTTGTGCTAGAATTAATTCAGCTTTTTCTTTGTTCTCAAAAGATTCTATTTTTTGATCCATTATAGAATCTATTTCATAGCTTTTATCCATCAAAACATTGGCTACATGGTCATCAAGTGTACCATTACCTATCAAATAATATGCAAATACCGTATTTTTTTGACCAATCCTGTGCAGCCGATCTTCTGCTTGCCTGTGAATTGCAGGACTCCAATCAAGTTCTGCAAAAATTACATACCTTGCACGACTCAAATTAATACCCACATTTCCAGCTCTAAGACCTGCAATCATTAGTTTTGTTTTGCCATCCTGAAACATGTCAATATGGTGTTGTCTTTCTGCGTCTGTTTGCCCGCCAATTATGGAAGCAGGAGAATATTCACTGAGATTTTTGTGTAATAATTCATGAATTAATTTGTGGTGACAAAATACAATTACACTTTCTTCAATTGCCATTATGTTTTTTACAAAATTAATTACATGTGGAAGCTTTGCTATACCAGCGGCATATCTCTCTCTTTGTATAGCTCTACGGTATGAAGTAGATTTATCAAAGGCTGTTTTTGCTTTCTTTTGTTCTATCGCTAGATTCTTCCATATCCTGTCAAGTTCTTTTCGATAATAACGAATATCAACGTCAATAAATTCTCGATATCTCACTTTTTCCTTGAGTTCTTTTAATACATCAGATTTTGTGCGCCTTAGCATGACATGTTTTCGTAACTCATTGCCCAAGCTTTCACGCTTTTTTTCAAGAACAATTGCTTTTCCTTTTTGATCCACATAACAAAAATATTCACAGAACTCCTTGAAACTTCCAAGCAGTCCCGGCTTTAGTATTTCGACGATGGGCCATATTTCAGATCCATGATTATAAATCGGAGTTCCAGAGAGGCCAATTTTATACTTTACAGATTTTAATGCAACGAGTTTCTTTACAGCAGAGTATTTTTTTGTAGACTTTGAACGCAGATACTGTACTTCATCGCAGACTATGGTTCTTATGTTTAATTTTGATAAATCCCCTAATCTTTTGTGCAATAAATCATAGTTGACAATGTAGAAATCAAACTTGCCCAAGTCTTGAGACTTGCCTGTACGAACTAATGTAGAGGTCAGGGATTGATTTTCTATGAGTCGTCCATTTTTGCTCTTTTTTTTCATGAATTTTTCAATCTCTCGTTGCCAATTAGGCAAGATAACTAATGGCGCTATCACTAGTGCAGGAAAAGCCTGTTTTTCTGTTGCAAGATATGCCAGTGTTTGAACGGTTTTTCCAAGTCCCATGTCATCTGCAAGTAATGCATTTCCTGATGATTTTAATAAAAAATCAAGCCCTTCTTTTTGAAAATTTAGCAGTTTTCCTCTAAACTGCTTTCCAGGCATTGCCTGCTGCAGTCTTTCAATTTTTTTTGGTTTTTCTTTTTTATCATGCAATTTTGGAAATTTGCTTTGCCATACTGATTTTGACAGTATTTCCATAGGATACCTTTCATGAATCCATTTTATCTTCTGGACATTCTGACTAGTATCTGGAATAATTGCAACGTCTGGCTCATCACCACACCATGCTTCAGAGATAACTTGGGAAATCATCGTTACAGCTCTTTGACCTGTTATTTTCCAGCTCCATTTTCCAGAATATTTATCCAAAACGTATTCCAAGGTTCCAAAATTTTTGTGTGTCAAGTCTGTAATTCTTCGTAAGATAATTTAATCCACTTATGAATTATCGTGTTTTAGTTGTAGAAAAGGATGGATCCAATTTAAGGACCATGATGGTAGGCTGGTCCGATGGTTACCGCCAGAATAGTTGTAATGGGCATCTTCCAATTTTTTATTTTCTATGACTTAAAATCATATTAAAATTGAATAGATTGTCTTTGCTACCCAATTAAATGAGGAGTTCAAGAAAGACTTTCATAAATGTAACATTATTATCAATTATGGATTTTAAACAGCTGTTAGACAAAATTATGAATGTGGACGAAAATATTCTATTTGCAACAATATGCAATATGGATGGAAAAATATTGCACACAGATCATCGTAAAGGTGCAGATAGTATTCTTACTGATGATGAAAACAACGAATCACTTCATTATGCAGCGAATGCGTGGAAAATACGTAACAAGCTTGCGCACAAAATGGGTAGAGGAAAATATGTCTTAGCAGTATATGAAAAAATTAGACGAATCACTATGCCTTTGGATAACGAACATCTACTTTATGTAACCATTGACAATAAAGGTGGTCAGTCAGACATAATCGAATTTATTCGGAACATACTAGAGGGAGATCCAACACGTCCATATCATCGAGGTCGTCAATCAGATTACTTTGAATAACTACAACAATACCTTTTTTGTTTTTATCTTTAAACTTCGATTTAGCGCCAAGCAGGAGCTTTGGACAAAAAGTTTTTACTCAAATTTTGCTTTCAATTATTTCCTTTATAGGGTATCACATTGAGAGTCATGGTAGAATTAACATCTTTGAGTTTTCGTATCTTTTTTGTTACAACATCCTCTATGTCATTGTATGTTGGAGCTATCACCTTACAAATTACTTCGTAGATTCCTACTACAACATCTCCCTCAACTATTTCAGGTATTTGACTAAGACTTCGCAAAACATTGTCGTCTGCTTCACAATGAATAATAACATATGCCTGTGCAAAATTTTTCCAATTCATGTCTTTTTGTTTATTTGCAAATTTGTCAAAAAAATGGTCTTTACTGCCCACCGCATACAAGGTGAGAGTTGAGCGAATTTTCTCAAGTTTCCTAATCTGTTTGGTAATGACATTGTTTAGTCGCTCTTCTGAATCATCTTCAATTTTGGCTATTACATCAAAGGTTCCAAAGGTTCCATGAGCTGCTTTTACACTATCTATTGCTTTTAGCTCTGATATCACAAAGTCATCTGAGCCAGGCTCACAATTGATCAGAACATATGCTGTTGCCACACTATAACTTCGTATTCTTAATATTTTAAGTGTGAATCAATACTTTACATTTGTTCATTTTTTCTTAATATACCTGATTTCTATTATCTTCTCATTCCAACTTTACACAAACCAACTCGACAGTTACTGCAAACATAATCGTCGGCAGGATTCTGACAACCACAGGAGCAGGTACAAGTATAATCATTCATTATCAATATTACGCCAAAGTAGGATATAACTAATCTTTACTGTAACCACAATTCATAGTAAAAAAAGAAAATTTTCCACAACTAATTTGGAGTTCCATTCATTTTACAATATGTTTAATCTATCCTTACCTATGGTAATCAATAGGACACGGTCTTAGTCTGACAATTCTGTTGATGATTTTTGCATGGTTGGCGCGAGTATTAGTCGTTAGATAGAGAAGATGTTTGTTACCCAGTGGCATAGTTATGCGCTTAATTTTTGCATATTCTGCCAGTACATATCTTCCCTTACCAATCTTGCGAAACAATTTGCTTCGTATCTTCCAAGCTGTCACTGCCAGTTTTAGTGATTTTCGACTTTCAACAATTGACAAGTATCATTCTGAACTTTGATTTTACTCTTTAGAATTATCTGAAAAAATGAAGGATCTTTTCAGATACCTTGATGAAATCAAATTGCGCCAGATAAAATTTCTTTTTAAAGAATTGCCTCCAGTTTACGACAAACTAACACAAATCTGATAATTTTTTAATCATGATCAAGTTTTTGAATTAGGTGAACATAAGAATATGATATGGAAATCCAATATGCGTCAAAAAAAGACCTAATTTCCGTAATAGAAAAAGAGGCCAAAATGAGAGTAGATAGTTTTATTGAGGGGGCAATGAATACTGCAGAAGAGATTCATTCAGGAGTAAAAAGAGAAGATGACAAATCACCTTTCTTAGAGACCCATATTTGGCCAGTAACTATTGATGTAATCAGGCATTATTTGTCTTCAAACAAACTATTGACAACTTTACAGATAGTATCTTCCATTTTGCATGATGTAATGGAAGACGATGAAAAGATCTTGGATATGTACGCATCAAAGTCATATGGATTTGATGCATACTTTATTCATAGATTTGGCGACTATGTATACAATGTTGCTACAACTTTGAAAGTAAAGCCATTAAGTCTTTTTGAAGGCCTAACAGAACAAGAACTACAAGAAGAAAGATTTCGTCAATATTGCATTACTCTTTCAAAATCCGCATATGATGTAAGAGTGATAAAACTTGCAGATAGATTAAACAACATGAAATTTATCAGCAAAGTTCCATATCATGAAAAAGTAAAACGATACATACGGGAGGCTGAAGATTTCTATATTGCGTTTACATTAGCTCCTCCAAGAATGGATGATTTTTACACAAAAATAAGACAAGCATACGATGAGCTTAGAAACTTAAGTGAGCAAAAAGACGAAATTATATTAGAAAAAACTAACTGACATCTAATTTTTTATTAAATTATCCGTATTTGTATACTACACCTTTTTCTCCACGAGGATGTTTCCAATCTGTTTCCTGAGAACATGTACCACATTCAACACAACCTTCGTGTTGTAACATAACCTGTTGGTTTTCTAAGCTATAACATTTTGTGGGGCACAATGTGATCATTTTTTTCAAAAATTCACTTTGTGGATTTAGCACCTTTATGTGAGAATTGCCATCATCATTAAAGTTGAGTTTTGCAACCCTGTCATCTATTGAAGGTATGCTGGGGGCATAAGTTGCTTGTATGCTTTTTCCTAGCCTCTCTGCTATTTCAATTGGTACCTTGACATAGGTATCCTCAGATTCTACCATTGGGAGTAATCTTTCATATCCAAGCATATTTGCAAACTTGACGGCCATGCTTCTGAATGTGTCACTTGACATAAGTTTTAAAACTGCGCTATATCGTGCACTGACTATATCAGTTGGAAGATCTTTTGAAGCATCTAAGAAGATTTTCAGGTAATCCTTGTCAATTTGCTTCATGTCTCTGGTATATGGACTATCATCAACAGAATTCGCGTAATACTCTCCAAGGTAATTTGAACCAAAGTTGTTTCTATCAAGAGCCCTCGCTACTGCTTCAGCTGCCCTAAATGCATCATCAATTCCAACGTTAAGGCCTTCAATTCTTGGTCCAACAAAAACTCCTCTTCCTGCAGCATCACCAACAAATAAGATGTTTTTATGGTATGGTTTTAGCATACGACACCTTTTTCCATCTGGTACAAGTTTGGCGCTGTATTCCGCTTCTACATAGTCGGTGACAAAACTTACACCATATTTTTGTGTTAATTGATCATGGATTGAATCTAGTTTTTCTTTTATTTCACCAACTGATTGATATCTACCACTTTTTAGAAGATCATTTTTTCCTTTTTGTGATAGATAATCTTCTCTTAGCTCACGCCACGATTTGATTAGTTTTGTTATGGCAAATCGATTGCGCAGCTGTTCTTCTTGTGGAAGACTTTTATCAATTTTCCCCCTTGTTGGTACCTCGTCTTTGATAAACTCACTAACCATTGGATTTTTCAATAATGAGTTTACAAGGGCATATGGCTCAGTTGGATTTGCTAACAATGAATCAAAATGATATACAACACCAACAGATAATGTGTTCTTGTTGGTATAAAGAAAACCTCCCCCTATGTGATTTAGTGTAACATCCCCTGCAAAAAGATGTGCCACACCTTCATCTGAGCTCATATTGAATCGGGTATTGATTACCTCTTCTGGGAGTTTTACGACAGTTTTGACTCCTTGATATAGTTCTTCTGGGGTAAACTTTGGTCTTGCACCAGTAATTTGGGCAACTTCGGAATTTACGCCGTCGGCTGCAATTATTGTCTTTACCTCAAATTCTTCAAGCTCATCGGTTCGAATTATGGTGGTCTCTTTTTTTCCATCCTCCTCAATTGAGCTCACATGAACCCCTGAAATAATTCCGCCCCCAAATTTTTGGGTACTTTCGGCAGCTTGCTCGGCAAACCAGCTGTTTATCTTGTTCATCAAAACAGAATACCCAAAGTTAGATTCGTATTCATGGGCTGCAGTCAAGTCCATAGAATAGACTTTGTCTTTTGAGGTCGAATGAAGAATATACTTTGTGATTTTTCTCTCAAATGGAGCCTCTCTTAGAAAAATGTCTCCGTATACATCTTCTACATTGTGGACTACACTTTTTTTGGGCCTCTTTGAGTATAGAATTCCCCCTGAAACATTTTTTGAGCCAATTTTGTTACCAGCCTCAAGTAAAACTGCTTGTTTCCCCAGATTTGACAGTTGTTTTAGGGCAGCCAAACCGGCTGAACCTCCACCAATTATTGCAACATCATATTTTTCCAATCAATTACACCTCTCAAGCATTTACCGTCAGTGATTGTTTTATCTCTTCAACTAATTTTGGAATCACGTCTTCCATTCGTCCTTTGATAAAAACATCACATTCGTCTTTGATTGGAGAATTTTCATCAGGATTTATTGCAACAACAAATCTAGAGTCTTGCATTCCTACTACATGTTGCATTGCACCACTTATTCCAACTGCTACATACAACATTGGGCTAATTTTTCTTCCACTTGTTCCAATTACTCTATCTGAAATCATGTATTTTGATGAAATATTTTCACTAACAACAAAAGGTTTTTTGGATATTGGTAAAGATACGCCAATTTCTGCATTTAACACCTTTGCAAGTTGTTCTACTAATTTTATGTTTTGTTCTGGTGCATCTTTTATTCCTCTACCAAAACTCACAACTGTTTTGTAGCTGTCAAAATCAACCTCACTTTTGATAACTTTACGGCTCAGGACCTTTACTCTAAGATCATGTTGGTCAAATATTGGCGTGTATTCTATGATTTGCCCTTTTTGTCCTTTATGTGGGATTATTGGTTCGAAAACACCTGGAATAACACTACATGATTGTGGATGATAATCTCTTTCTATTTGGGGATTTTTGTTATCAAGACAAAGAATTGTTGTCCATAAAAATCCTGAAAAATCTGGTCGATACATCTCCAGTGTTTTTTCATACATTATAGGTTTTCCATCAGTTTTGTATTGGTGGGTTATCATGATATCGTTGATTTCAAGTTTGTTAATATCTGAGGCAAGACCTGAGTCTAACGCTACTAGCACAGTTGAGGAAAGGTGTCTTCCTATGCTGTCAGCTGCAAAAAACATGTATCGGGGTTTATTGAATTTTGATTTTGGCGAGATTTGCGTAGCTATTTTTTCGTCTTGGGCAATTTGAGAAATTACTTTGGTATAGATGCTGTTTCTGTAATCTTTAAGCTCCTGACTATCTGCATAAACTACAACGTCCGCTCCATATTCGATTAATGTGTTACAAACTTCTTTGATGTTATGACCTAAAAGAATTGCAACTACCTTTTCATTTGATTGATACTTTTTGTTAAATGAATCCATAAGCTCCCTTGCTTTTCCAAGCATTTCTAGGCTTACTGGTACAAGCTTGTCATCTTGCGTCTCCATTATCACGTACAAATGTTGATAGTTATCACCACTCATTTAATCACCATTGCAGATAATGCCTCTTTCATTTTTGCAACAGCCTTACGTAAATCTTCTGGATTTGAGCCATCTAAAATCTCAGCTTGACGTGTTGCTTTTCCTTTTGGTATGCGTTCTACTTTGTAAACAATAGTAGGTGATCCAGGCAAGCCAACAAATTTTAGATCAACTCCAAGTTGTTGCGAGTTAAACACTTTGAGATAATGTTTGTAGTTATCAGATCTGATTTTTGCTTCTTTTTTATACTTTTCAAAAGATAGTCTTTGTGAAATAGTGTTAAAGTTTGCTTTGTACGCTGGATCAATTGAAATGAAAACCGGTAATGGTGCTTCGATTTCTTCTACTACGTCATTGAAGCCTTGCAACCTAACCATTCGTTTTGCTCTAATTGTTCTTTCTTGCAAATTAACCTTGTAATCAATTACGTTTCCAAGAAAAGTAAAGCCAAGCTTCCAACCTGTTTGTGGTCCAGTTTGCCCTGTTTCACCATCAGATGCTCTATGCCCTGAAAAAACAATGTCGATTTTTCCTTGCATTTTCTCAATACCTGTTTTCAAGACTTCAGCAGTTGCCAGAGTATCAGCTCCTGCAAAAATTCTATCACTATACAAATGAAGCTCGTCTGCATCACAAATTCTCTGAGCCATCTGAAGCGCCGAATCTGCAATTGGTGGTCCCATTGTCCCAATAGAAATTTTTGCGTCATACATTACTTTTGCATAAAAGGCAGCATGTGCAGCTATTGCACTATGTGGACCTAACGTGTTTTTAGTTTCTGTCCTGTTAAGAGTTCCGTCAGAATTATAACTAACATTTCCTTCTGAAAAATCTGGTTCTAATTTTATAATTACAGCAACATTAAGATCCGACATTTTATCTTTCAGCTTTTTTTATGTTTAAGTACAAGTAAGCTCTCTGCTTTTGAGGTTTTTTATATATTTTTGTAAAAAGAGCTAGAAAGTGAGCATTAGTCCGTAACTCCATACGTTTCAAATTGCCAACCATCTTACCAATACTCCATAATTTTTCTTTACAACACGTTTGCTTATCGAAAAAGCATCAATTACTTCATCTATTTTATCATAACGATGTAACATGCAGGCAAGATAGATTGCGCCAGCTGCTAGTCCAACCGGATTTTTAGATAAAGAATTCTGGTTATGATAAGCTTCTTTTATAATTAGTAATGCTAGCTTTTGAATATTTTTGCCAATTCCAGATTTACTAGACAAGGATGTTATATTTTTGATTGTTTCTGAAATAATTGCATCAAAACAAAGATCCTCTTCAACATTACCTGTCACTAAATTAATTTTTAAAGCACACTCATAACAATAATGTTTTTTAGATGAAGTTGCTGCTACTACATCATTTTCGTAGAAGGTTTTCTCACATTTGTTGCACTGATCATTTCCTTTCTTTCTAAGTTGAAGTAGTATCGGTTTAGATAACTTGTAGGTATTTCGTTGTTTTGACAATATTATCTCATTAAGCTCCTGGGAACAATTTCAGCTGTTCGTAATAGAGAATCTTCTCTGCCTACTATTCTCCATTTGACAATGATATCGTATTTGGCAAGAATTTCTTTAGTCGGATTAATGGTTTGAGTTTTCAATACCTAATCTTTTTGGATACATGTTATAAGTTTGGTGTTAAAAACCATTAGTTACCATTTAATACCAATAAGCATATATATTACACAGATTACAATTTTTATGAAAATGGTTTCAACTGAGATTAGAGAATTAGCAAGACAAATTTTCAAAATCCATCCACATATTGAACATCTTGGTTTGATAGATCTTGAGGGCCATGTTTTACTGGACCAGTCATCATCTGCATCAGAACCCATAGAACCTGACGAAGACAGGATAATGTTCTACTATCAGGTTGGCTTGAGGCGAAGCAGGCGTGAACATTTCAACCAAGTTTACGGGCAAACCAATTATATTCACATAGTCAGGGAAAAAATGCAACAGTTAGTTCTATACCTGCCAATGATTACAATTTACTTAACCGTTGACAAAACAGTAAATCCAGATGGGATAGCTAAAATTGCTGAAAAGACTCATGAATTAGATATGAATTTAGTAAATGAAGCGATCAAAAGCCTCTTTTATTTTAAGCAATGATTACTTCTAATGAAGTATTTTTAAAATCGTTAATGAATTCTTTTTAAAATCTAGACTTGCGTTAGCAGATACATATAATGTATTATCATCTAGTGGAAAACTCATAATTATGCATTTTTCTCTATAAGACATTGCAAATTTTACTGCGCCAAACTGCTTATCAAATTCTTTTCGCATTTTTACACGTAATGCAAGCTCCATAAACAGCATTTCTCTATCCTTTGAACTTATTAGTGGTTCCATTCCTTCTCGCATACCCCCTGCAACAAGACGGCCCTTATCATTTATTATTCCAGCAAATCTTATCTTAGGATCTAAATCCATTACCTTTTTACACGAGGATTCCAAGTCCATATTTTAATAATACGACTTTCTTTTGCTTAAAGTTATCATCAAAAAATATGACTCGGATCAACAGATGGTACGAGCACCAGAGTGACTCGAACTGAAAAGTATAACGGGCCCGATGGGACTAGGGTACCATCATGGTCTTATTTTTGGACTCACTTTTGAAATAAATCAAATTTATGTGCCAGATTTTGCTAAAAACTCTAGATCTTTTTTTATGAGTTCAGTCTTGTATTTATCGCCTGTAATAGATTGCACTACATCCCAGTCAATCTCTTTTAATTTGCTTTTTGCTATACTTTGAAGATCCTCAATATCCTGATCCCTTTGTGCAGTGTGCTTTGCCACTACAAGCGGCTCCAAACCTAATACTCTAATACTGCCTTTCTTTCCAACGGGAAATTCCTTGGAATACTTGACAATTGCCTCAAGTGAGACGCTTGGAATCTCTCTTGTGAATATGTCGATCTTGACTCCCCTTGGGGTAAACCAGGGCTGCTTTCCTGTTAATGATTTTTGATATTTTTTGGTCAGTAGCTCTTCGTCAGATATTGGACTTTTCACCACAAAGTCTAGATCTTGGGAATCTCTTCTATTCTTTGTATGAAGATATGTTGCAAGCGCGCCAATGAAAATTACATCTCCTAATTCTTGAGTGATCTTTAATGCTTCGCTTAATAGTTTATTCAACTTTCAAAGTTTGCATATCGTCTTGTACCTTTAAAACATCGTCTATACTGAATTTACCTTTTATGTTAAGCTTGTCTCCATGTTTTAGCTCGATGGCAATTGCATCCAAGATGTTGCGCCCGCCTTTGGCAATACAATCCAAGTAAACTTGCTCCATGATATTTTTAAAATCATGCTGTTTCTGGAGAAGTACAATGTGGCCGCTATTGCCACTGCTAAATCCTTTTGATTTTAGAAAGTCAGATGCTTTATCAATATCATCTACATAGACGTACAGATCCTGTGGGAGCTGATATTTTGTAAGATCCCATGCCTTGTAATCCAAAGTAATAAACGAGTTTTCTGGTAGATTGTTTTTTAGAAAATTGATATCAGAAACATGATACTTGCGGCCAAATCGTCTTGCGGTCTTTAGAGCAAGAAGTGAGGGAATGAGTTTTTCTAGAACATGTGTTGGCTGTAGTGCTGCTCTGTTAATTTTGAATTGTCCTCTGCTAACAGTGGCCAGACCTATTGATTCCAGAAGATGCAGTCTTCGGTATACAGTTGGAATAGAACCTGCAATCTGAACTGCATCTGCTTTTACACTATAGGATATTCTGGGAGCTAGCATGGCGGCAAATCGTATTCCAGGTTCTGCTTTTGATAGCAGTTGTTGCGTTGTTTGCATTATGTATAATATGTCTGGGATCTATTTATATAGTTCTATCATTACTGATAACTATACTACTTAAAATACCAACAAGTTTATGCCTGCACCTTGCAATCTACAAACAAATTGTAAAGGCAGCTCTCATTTCAGACCGAAAACTGTTCTTGTAATAATCAGCTAGTTTTTGATCATGATTAGAAACTGCGTCAAGATATCCATTAAATGCAACTACATCCATTACCGTGGACTGTCTTTCTTTTAATTCAGCAGTTGTAAATTCACGATGTGCAGTGTTTGCCTGTTTTAATTCAAATGTCAATGCACTGCTCCATAGCTCGTGTTGGTATCCGCACCAAGCTGATGCAACAACTACCAATCCAAGACGGCATCGGCAAGACCTTTCGAGCCGTATCTTTCCAAGACGATAAACTTGAAACAGAAAGAAATTTCCGAGTTGATTGACGTTGGAAACAATGTCAGGGAAATGGTTTACGCTCTGAAACCGACAGTCATCAAATACAAGAGGTGTCGCGTCTTCGAGCCGAAATACAGGAAAAGACGTCAGTTCTAAAATCTAACCGTCCGGAATTTCCGGTTCAACTAATTTTATCAGTTTTTCTAACGACTCTTGCCAA
>CAYGLP010000023.1:0-22112 GCA_964350965.1 uncultured Nitrosopumilaceae archaeon
CTATCTGCTGAATGGTTGAGGAAACCTGCTGTGCTGCAGCATTCATCTGTTCAATCGATGATGCTATCTGCTGGGATGCAGACGATACATCAGATGCCATGGTGGTGTTCTGGCTAACCAGATTTCTTAGACCCTCTGTCATGTTCTTAAAGGAGTTTGAGATCTTGCCAACCTCATCAGAGCTATCTGTTTGGATCTGTGGTGTCAGGTCTCCACTGCCTAACAAATCTGCTGCATCCTGCAATCGTTTGAGCGGTGTTGCTATTGCTCTTGCAATAACAAATGTAAGAACAACACCAACACCAATGGAGGCAACCAAAACAGCAGTCATTCCCTGAATTGCTAGAACCTCTATAGATTCGACTTTTTGTGTTGCAAGTTCTGTAATTTTATTTGCATTACTAGTTATCTCATCAGATATTTGAGGATCACGAATCTCTAAGAAATTCTTTGCCAGTTCTTCAGTTGTTATTTGTACATCATTAACATCTTTTCTGAGCTCAAGTAAGGGACTTACTGTATCTTGATGCCATTTCTTTTCATTTGTTTCAATGGTATTAAGTAACTCTAGTAGCTGTACATCATCCTTGGCTAGAACTCTTGCAGTAGTTAATTCTGTTTGGAAGATTTCTCCTTGATTTTCTAATTTTATTAGAAATTCTTTTTCACCAGTAAAAAGGTAGGCGCGAAAAATTGCTTTCTCTTCTGCAAAAGCATTTTTTAATTCACTTGATTGAAAACGAATATCAGTATATGATTTGACTGCTGCAAACATTATTAAGCTGAGTATGATGGCAATAGCTGTCAGTGCAATCAGAATTCCACAGACTATTGTTATTTTCTTTTTTACTGTCAGATTTCTAAACTGGCTCAAAGCATCTTGGCACCTACCCAGATTTGTAACTCAAGCGGTATTTTGCAAGTCAAAGTGGCTAGTGTGAATCTTCCTTTTGCCATCTCCTTAGGATGAAAATCCTTGTCTATTGCCTGATCATACTGTCTTGTGGGTTCCGGAACAAGTCTCATGTTTTTGATATCTGAAATGGTAGAAAGCATCTTCAAATTGATAATATCGAAAAAGTCTATGGGACCATCTTTGCTTGTCAGTTGAGTATTCAATATAGTAAGATGTTCATTGTTTATTAAAGTGACAATCTTTGCATGACACTCGCCACTAACCTCTGTTACGTAACAAGTTGTATTAGGAGGAGCTTCAATTTTCAATTCAATTGGTTCTGGTACAGCTCGTATCGTAGAATATTGGTCGCTTCCAGCAAACATTTTGAAAGGAGGAATGCTATCACGAATTACTTCTACTTCCCTTAAAATTATTGATGCGTCAGTAAATAATTTCTGTATAACTACCTCAATTTTATTTCTAGCAGTTAAGAATAAACAGAGTATGTTTTTGTCATGATGGCATGATGCGATGGTTATGCTGTTGAGTAGCTCTTCTGGCCGACATGGTTTAACAATATATCCAATAGCACCGCGTTCTATGCATGACATCAGAGATTTCTCATCTTCTGAGGATGAATTTATGATAATTTTAGCGTCCTTGTCTTTACCCAGTATTTTGGATAGCGTCTCATAACCATTCATTAGTGGCATAACTAAATCTAGAAGTACAACGTCTGGCTTGATTTTGAAATACTTGGAAAATGCCTCTGCACCATCACCTGCTGTTTCGACTTCAAAACCAGCTGATGTCAGGGTATTCGTTGTTTGTCTGAGAATTAATTCCGAATCGTCAACAACAAGAATTTTCATTTTTCACCAAATATTCGCATGTATAGCTGGGTACTAGTCTCATTTCTAAGACTAAGGCGATCTAAGTTATATTAATTTCTAAAACATACAGCAACTTTTAAGCACAATATTTATAATTACTGTATCAAATCTTAATTTTGAAACGAAATGATGTATTGGGCATGGTTATGAACGCATTTGATAGTTTTCTTTCTAAATCATTTGCAGAAATAATTAAAAAAAATCTGGGCTTACGTACATACGAAAAGATCGAAGAAATCATAAGAGAACAATATAACGTTACTGTAGAACAATCAATTTCAGATTTTAGAAAAATTTATGCTGTCCTAGTAGAGTTATTTGCAAGTGGAGCTGATGTCATAATACAAGATTGGATTGACTGTTTGATATCCTATGATAAAGATGACAAATCCATAATGTTTAAGGATCAAGTTCTTGCTGAATTAATTCTTAAATCATTTGGAAATATGGATAAAAAAATCATACTACAAACTGCAAACTATTCCGATATCATACCAAATATAATAAAACGCGCCAAAATACCAAGATCCTCTGGTTACCGTTTATCAAAAGAATTGATAAAAGATGGACTACTTGTTAAAGATGGGAATATTAAAACTAATGATGGAAAAATAATATCCAAGTATGTATCTCTTTTTGATGACGTAAGGATAGATGTTTTGCCAATTGAAACTGTTGCCAGAGTAAAGATGAAAAAAGAGCATATTAACAACAGCAATATGCTTCAAACAATAATTCAATAGCAGATTTTATTACTCAAACTGATATTTTATAATCCAGATAAGAAAGCAGCATTAATAAAACAACATAATATTTAGACAAAGATTCAAAGATAAGAGCTGATCAAAGTAATCAGAGCTAGATAAAGCCTAACACTGTAATTATCATTACTTTCTCCTCTAGGCACAAAGTTTCTAAAAGTTGGAAAATGATGACAACAAATAATGACAATAACTTGAGCACAAATACACACGGACGAATTTCTCCCATAATTGTAATAAGATCAGACCAAGTTATTATCATAACTTACCCTAAAATCATAAAAACTGATCAATGTAAAAACAACTAAGTTAAAGGAATGGTTTTACCACTTTGGTTTCGATTTTAGAGCAGTTGCATTCAATATTATTCCACAAATTGCAGTAAATATTAGGACGGCTATTCCCACACCAACACTGATTTGAAGTAACAATATTATCAAGTTCCATAAAAGAAGAAAAAACCCAAGCATTCCAAGATATGACGTAGCTTTTGAGAATTTACTACCCTTCTCTATTCTTCCCTGTGAGATGTTAAGTCTAGCTAATAGTAAAAGGACAAATAACGCACTAGCCATTGCAATTGAACCGACTGTTAAATCAGGAAATAGTAATGAGTCTTTTACTTGCAATACGAAAAACAATGCTGCAAATGTAGTTCCTGCAAGGATACCATAGACCGTTAAAATGTGATCTTGTGGGAGAGATTCATCTGACATGATGTGAACAGAAAAATATCATACTTAAACTTGAATAACACCTAAGAATTAAAATTGAAATTTAAGGCAAGATTACAGAATCAATTTTTCCTAGTTAACATTTTGTATAAAATGTTGACTAGAAAATAAAGAGAAGTTTAGAGAAGATAACAAGTAAGCGTTAAAATAAAAAAGTGTCTAGCCCTTTAGAGCTAGACAGAGGTTAACACCACTCTAAGTTGGTTATTACATGAACACGAGCAAAATACGCCATCTAGGATAGTGCAATTCTTGTGATCTCCACACTCACAAGACTCACAGAGGCCGTGAATTAGCATGATTTTGGTATATTCAGTAGAGTGATTGGTGAGCTTTTCACAATTCGTCTTGATTAAATAATTAAATCAAGAATAAATTATGTGGTAAAACAAACAACTCTTGACAGTTGGCTTTTACAACATTTTTCTGATCTTCTCAGAAAAGGAGCGTTAAACGTTGTAAAGACCGGAGCACCCATCGTCCTTTACAGAAACATGATAGAAGAAGAAGAAGATTCGCATGAAGAGACAGTCTGTACTTTAACTGAAGGACATGTGATAGTTCAAGTGGTGACATCAGGAGGAGTCATGGTGCCAAGCTTTCAGCAACAGTTTGTTTTCACATTCGATCAATTTCCAGACTGGTTGATGAGAAAAAGTAGAGATCTCTTACTGCAATGCGTTGATTTTCTTGAAGAACAACTAAAGTAACAGATTATAAAACCATAAAAATGAAAAGTTTTCATGCGGTTATTAGAGTATCAAGCCAAAAGCTTGTTTTCTGAATATGCAATACGAATTCCAAAAGGACTAACTTCAACTAACATAGACCAGGGCAGAAAAGATGCCAAAGTAGTTGGTTTTCCTTTTGTCATAAAAGCTCAGATGGCAGTGGGCGGTAGAGGAAAAGCTGGCGCAATACAAAAATGTCATAATGCTGACGAGTTTGAGCTAAAGTATCCTGAGATAATGCAAAAAGTCGTCAAGGGAGAAAGGACAAAGGCAATCTTGCTTGAGCAGATGCAGGAATACAAAAAGGAACTGTACCTCTCTTTATTCTTAAACAGAAGCAAGCGATGCTATACTATTATTTCCTCATCTGAGGGAGGAGTGGAGATTGAATCAGTCAAAAACCAAGTTATACGTGAGGTAGGACTAGGTGATGTTGATAAAAACACAGCCGAAGAAGTTGCAAGGGCAATAGGCCTAAAGGACAACAACATAGGTGAATTTGTAGATCTTGTTCAAAAATTATCAAAACTTACTGTTGAAAAAGAAGCAGAGCTTGCAGAGATAAACCCAGTAGCAATACTAAATGATGGAACTTTGCTTGCACTTGATGGCAAAGTCATAATTGACGATAACGCAATGTTCAGACATAATGAACTTAGAAAATTTCAAGAGGTGTCTGAGCTTGAAGAACGCGCTGAAAAAAGTGGTTTCTCATTAGTTGAGCTTGATGGAAACATCGCAGTTGTAGGAAACGGTGCAGGACTTGTCATGTCATCACTTGACATGCTTTCAGATCATGGTGGCAAGCCAGCTTGCTTTCTTGATGTTGGCGGTGGTGCAACAACAGAAACAGTCTATGAGGCTCTTACTTTGATTAGCAAGATGAAAAAAGTGAAAGGAATTCTTGTAAATCTTTATGGCGGAATTGTAAAGACAACAACTGTTGCAACTGCGTTTATCAAAGCATATGAAGACAGAATAATCGACATTCCAGTATTTGCAAGAATGTCAGGAGCAGAAGCTGACAAATCAAAAGAAATGCTAAAAGGATCTAGTACAAAGATGTTTGATACTGTAGAAGAGGCAATCAATGCTGCAGTAATTGGAGTGAACAAAAATGGCTGACCTTTTTGAAATTTTAATTGGAAAAGAGGGAGAAAAAGATTACAAGAAAAAACCAGTAATTGTACAAGGAATCACTGGCAAGTTCGGCTCTTTTCACACTCAACAAATGTTATCATACGGAACTAACATTGTAGCAGGAGTCACACCAGGTAAAGGCGGCAAAAAGTTTGAGAATATTCCAATTTATGAGACAGTAAAGGAAGCTGCTTCTGCCACAGGTGCAAAAATTTCCATAGTCTTTGTTCCTGCCAAGTTCTTCAGAGACGCAGCAGTCGAAGCGCTTGAAGCAGGAATCAAATTACTAATTGCCATACCAGAACATGTTCCAGTAAGAGATGCTATGATAATACTTGATCTTGCCAAGAAAAAAGACGCCATAATGATTGGACCAAACACTCCAGGAATCATCATTCCGGGAATCATAAAAATTGGAATCATGCCTGCAACTCCTTTCAAACCAGGAAGAATTGCTGTGCTTTCAAGAAGCGGTACTTTGATGTATGAAGTTTCTCACAATCTTTCAGTTGCAAACTTTGGCCAAAGCATATCTCTTGGAATTGGCGGGGATCCAATCAATGGAACTACAGTAATTGAAGCGTTTGATATGATAAGAAAATTACCTAACGTCGATGGGGTCGTTGTTGTTGGTGAAATTGGTGGAGATGCAGAAGAGCTTCTTGCACAACATATCATTGATACAGAATTTGACAAGCCAGTTGTAGCATATATTGCAGGCCGAGCTGCTCCAAAAGAAAAGAGGATGGGTCATGCTGGTGCCATAATTTATGGAACATATGGTTCTGCAGAATCCAAAGTTTCCATGTATGCAAAAGCAAACGTACCGGTTGCAAAAAGACCAGCCGAGGTCCCCATGCTTTTGGCGGGAAAATTAGGCGGCAAAAAGGGTTAGAATATAATAGAGTAAGTTAGGAGAAATATAGAAATGCCAATCACTGACCCACTAAAAAAACAGATTGCACAAAAGGCTAGACTTCATTTCAAAGTCTGCTTTGGTTGTGGTGCAAAGAATCCTATGGGTGCATCAAGATGCCGTAAATGCCATAGTAGCTATTTGCGCCTCAAGAACAGAACACTTGGAATCAAAAAGTAGTTTCTGATTCTATAGTTTACATAAAGTGTTTTTTAATATTTCCAACTTCAATTTTTATCCATTCGCAAAAGATTTTCCAAGTCTTATCATCTGTGACAGGATATTGAAAAAACGTGAATGTGATGCCAGTTGAGTTTGCTGAAAAAGGGATAACACGCATAAATGCAGCAGTCATGGCATCTTCAGTAGGACCAGCATAGATGTCAATTATTCCTGCCTTTTCATTTGTTTCAAACTTTAAGAAGACTTCTCCAAATGGTGTAAGAGCCTTTTGTTTTCCATTAACAATCATTGTTTTTTTAACAAACTGTGTAGCCCATTTTGGTAAGTTTTCAACATCAGATAAAAACTGGAAAACCTTTGTTTTTGGAGCAGATACAACACATGTATCTGTTACAGAATTCATTGTTACCAGTTCTCTAGTCATTTAATTAAATTGTATTTAATACATAACGAATTGGAAGAAAGATAAGAAATTTTATCCAACTCATCCATTGTAAAAATTAGTCTTTGCCCTTAGTCATCATAAAAAGATAAACTGTAGTTTCTAAAATGTTCCTACAAGTATTTTAATGACTAAGTTGACGCATTAGTTACAGTGAACATAAGCAAGCGTGCTAAGATTGTTGTAGTCATAGTACCTGTGATCATTGTGGCGTCACTAACTGCAGTTTTTTCTTTTTACTATATGGAACAGATTGCCGCAGAAGCACAAATCACCGAATTATATCATAAAATATTGAACCGCGAGCCAGATTATGCAGGTCTGAATCATTATAAAGAACAAATCATTCGTAATGAAAAATCACTTGAATGGGTTGAAGAAAACATAAGAAATTCCCAAGAAGCCGTATCTTTGAGAATTACAGAATTATACAACAACGTATTAAAACGAGATCCAGATCCCGAAGGCATGAATTACTATAAGGAACAGGTTATCCAGAATGGAAAATCATTACAGTGGGTTGAAGAGGATCTACAAAATTCTCCAGAAGCCCAGTCAAAAGTTGTGATTGATACTGCAGAGCCAAGTGATGAATCTAAAAAAATTATAGATGATTTGTATATGGAAATACTTGGAAGGCCTGCGGATTTAGAAGGTTTGCAACACTTTGCTTCATTGCTTGAAAGTGGAAAAATGACTGTAGATGATATACGAAAAGCACTCTTAGAATCAGAAGAATTCAAGTCCATGAATTAATAGTTCTTGTTTACATCTGATTAATAAAGAGAAAATATGGATCGGAAGATCAAGCTGATACAGATTCATTTGTTGGATTTTCAATGTTCATATTTTAAAGATTTAACTACATTAGATATGCCAAACTCCCGTGGATAAAAAAACAGCAAAGGAGAAAATACTTGAGCACGGCCTACCAGTTAATTGCCCAAAATGTAATGCAGAAAGAGAATTGAGTAGAACCTATACATCCAAGGGTCAAAAACTACGCGTAGACCCCGCCGCCGGTAGTGGTTGGTTTGCAAGTGGTGATCCTGTTGTAGGACTAGTGTGCAGAAAATGTGGTTATGTTGAATTCTATCTAGAATGAATCTTTTACAAAACTTGCAAATGATCTAATTCTATAGTTTGGAAGGTCAAAAGGGGTGATATCGGTTCAAAAAAATGGATCGGAAGGGAAGCTAAATAATATTGTCCTATTTTCCGACTCGTCAGTTAGAAAGATTTTTGAGGTATGGCAAGGCAAGAAAAAGTAATGGCACGAATCAATCCAAAGACTGGATTGCCCTATGTAAAAAATGTCAAATTCTCTGAACAAGACAAATGGAAGGTGACTGTGAAGGAATTGTACGAAAGAATCAGGATAGATCCAGACCTCAAAAAACATGAAAAAACTGAAGCCATAAGAAAACTCACAACGAGACTAGATGAATTAATGCAAGAAAATGGTTTCAAGGAAAGGCTAGCTTTACTGAACAAACTCTATGCTAAAGGCTTTGGAACAACAGCAAATCACAATACGCCAATGGCAGACTTTATCAGGGAAATAATACTAAGACGTGGCAAGTCCTAAAACTCTGCTTTAATTAACTATAATCTCATATCATGATAAAATCAAGAAATGTCAAAGAATGAATCCGGCTAAAAAATTGGTTATTGCTGACAAGCAAAGAGGATTATAGATAGACAGTTAAAAATTTCGAAGAAAAACATCCGTGATAGAGCAAAGATACACTCCTCCCCCTATTCAAAGAAAAAAAGATATGAGAACAGGTTTTCAGTAGAGAAAAGCAACTATACGATCTAGACCTGAAAATACATGCTCCACATAACAAAATAAAGTTATTGAAATAAAAAATTATGCCATATCATCAGAAAAGGACAATAAGCGAAGCCGAAAATCTTTTTTATAATAACACCTTTTGAAAATAATATCAAATTCTAATGGAATTTGCCCAGAATGTAACATCTCGACCAAATTCGTGAAAATGGTAAGAACTGAATCATAGACAACCTTTTTAATTGGATCAAGTAGAATTCACAGATGAACGAGGCTTATGTATTATTAAATATCGATTACAAAAGTAAAAAAGAAATTATTGAAAAAGTAAAAAAAATTCCTGTAACAAAAGCAGTCAAAACTGTATACGGAATATATGACATTTTGGTAATTTTGGAATCAGACGACATGCAGAAAATTAAACAAGCTATAGATGAATATTTACACAATTTGGATGGTATTAAAAATATTACTTCTCTAATTTCCGTTAATTGAGGAGAATTGGTATTCGATTATGACGTCATCATTGTAGGGGCCGGCCCTGCAGGGTTATCTGCTGGAATTTACATTGCACGACAAGAAGTATCTTGCCTAATAATTTCCAAAGATCTCGGTGGACAGATGAATCTGATATCAAAACTTGAAAATTTTCCCGGCACTATTATGTCGAGTGGACCTATATTGGCCAAGACACTTGAAAATCAATACTTATCGTTCAAAGGCGAAATCATATTTGATACCGTAGAAAAAATTGATGATATAGTAGAAGGAGTAAGAGTAAAAACAACTAGGTCAGAATACGCAGCAAAGGCAGTAGTAGTTGCTGCTGGTAGAGTCACAAACAACTTGGGACTTGAAAATGAAGTTAAATTTGCAAACAGAGGTTTACACTATTGTACAAAATGCGATGCTCCATACTACCAAGGCCGAACAACTGCATCTGTTGGTATTGGTGCCTATCTCTTAGAATCAGGAATTTTACTATCTCGAATGGTATCAAAAGAATACCTTATTTTTCATGGCAGTCGGCTTGCAGGCGATAAGGATATGATAGATGAATTACAAAAAAGAAAAAATGTTGAACTACTGCCAAACTCGAAGGTAAAGTCAATTGCGGGGCAAGGAGTTCTGCAACAAATAACAGTGTCTGATTCTTCTGGAAATGAAAAAATCCTTCAATTAGACGGATTATTCGTTGAAATGGGCTCAAAAATTAATTTGGATTTTGTAAAACATCTTGTCAAACTAAATTCTAAAGGTGAAATTGAAATTAGCCGCGGAGGAGAAACCTCCCATCCTTCAATTTTTGCTGTAGGTGATGTGACTAACATTCCCTACAAACATGTAGCAACAGCGTGTGGTGATGGAGTAGTAGCAGGCCTTTCTGCATTTAATTATGTCGAAAAGATCAGGGGAAAAGCTGGTATAAGAAACGATTGGAAGAAGGAAATTGGTGGCACTGTATTTCATTATTGATTTTAATTTTAAGATCCCCAAAATTGAAAACAGGAAACTATTGAAAACTTTGGTGTAGAATCACAGTTTCAAAACTCAGTCAGTGAACAAAGTAGTGGTGTTTGGTGCGATTATAATTTCACTTTTGGTGTTATTTTGAATTGCCCACTTTAAAATAGGAGAACTAGCAATTAGAAGACTCCTTCCCTTCTGGGTAATACAATATTCTACTTTAGGTGTAGGCAGCTTTTCAAGCAATGACCTTGTTATAAGATCCTCTGATTTCAAATATCTTAAAGTGTCGCTCAATGTGGAGGATGAGATTCCATTTAATGACTCTAACAAATCTTTGTATCTGATTTTCTCCCCACTACGTAATTCCCATAGTGCTCTAAAACTCCATCTTCTTCCGACTAGATTACTAACTCTCATCAAAAATGGTATTAAATAATTAGAGCCGTGGTTGGATTGATACAATGTTGTATCTAGATAACTTCATAAGTTATTATAAAGTTTTGTCAAGATTAATCGCGCAAAGCGTTTAGGAATTCTATAACCTCTGGTTTGGATGCCGACTCGCCCAATTCTGCTTCCAAGTTTTCTATAATGAAAGGATACATTTCGCCATAGACTACTTGGAGTGTCATTTTCAATCCTTTTGGGTTGTCAAAACAATCATGCATTTTCATGCCATGATCATTTTCAAGGCGAACTACAAAAATTGGATATTTTGGACCGCCAATTCTCATTAACACTACTTCTAATGAAAATGCTATAATTGATTTTAGACTATCTTTTTCAACCATATGTAATTCCTCCAAAAACTAACAGAAAATCATAATGTAAAAAAGTCTAAAAAATTTATGCTATTGGACATGACACATTTAGTTAAAACGAATTTAGAAGATTTTGTTTTTACTACCACATGAACTCCACCAAGTTATAAAATTTATACTCTATGGTTTCAAGGTTCGGTCAACCGAACTCGGTATTTTAAATAAAAAGATAGGAATATGATGCTACAAGAAGAAAAATCAAAATTTGAAGTTTTTGCCTAATTTGAAATTTTTTCAAAAAGCCTGTAGTGACATACCACCTGCTACTAATGCGGAAAATTGTATCATTTAGCAAAATGTCGCCAGAGGCAATTAAGGCTGAACTATCTGCACTTCGCGATGGTTATGACGACAGCGTTTTAACGCAAGACAAAAAAGACAAACGCAACAAAAGAATTACCAAACCAGAAGCAGCTTTGAAGGCATCCTAATGTCAAGTGTGAAATATGCTTATTTTCTTCGTGCGTGGTGGAACCTAATAAAGAACTCTAAACATAGTGGATCGGAAGGGATTCGAACCCTCGACCTTTGCGGGATTATTCCTTACGCAGTGTGAGTGCGTCATCCTAACCAGCTAGACGACCGATCCGAGCTTGTTTTCTTTTAGCACTATTTAGGGGTAATTCTATTCGATATCAACCAAGTTGTTACTTTTTGAGTTATCAAAATATTTTGCACCACACTTAAAACACTGCCACACAAAGTCACCGCCTTTTTTTCCCTGATACTGCATTGGCAAATTACATGCAGAACAAATCATTTGTTTCAATAATTAAAATATGAAATTAAAAATTTAAAAAGATTCAGAAATGTTGAAGTTGGCTTAGCTTTTCTTTACGCCAGCCTTTGCGGTTGGATCAGCGTTGATTGGATCCACTGTTATTGTAACAGTGTCTGTCTGGACACGACCGCTTCCATCAGTTACGGTGAGTTCAAAGACTAGAGTCTTTGTTTCACCGTTTGCAACTTCGGGGGAAGTAAATGTCGGACTTGCTACAGTGTTTGATGATAATGTTACCGAGTCTCCTTCAATTTGTGCCCAAGAGAATGTCACTGGAGTGCCACTTGGGTCACTGCCGCTACCAGACAAGGTGACAGTTACTTGTTCATCAACTACTTGGTCTCTTCCTGCGTCTGCTACCAATTCACCTGGTTCTTTATTTGTTACTGTGATTGTCACTGCAGCAGCTTCACTGTCTTCCATGCCATCGTTTGCAATTAATTCGAATGTGAGCGTAGTGTCTTCATCTACTTCTGGTGCAGTAAATGTTGGATACTGTCCTGTTGTGGATGACAAGGCAACTACAGGCCCATCAGTTTGTGACCACATGAAGGTCAATGCATCACCATCTGCATCATCTCCAGAGCCTGCAAGTCTTGCAACAGTATTTTCTGTTACTGTTTGATCAGAGCCTGCGTCTGCCACTGGTGCTTCGTTAACTGGATTAACTTTAACTGTAACAGAGTCAGTTGCTTTTCCACCAAGTCCATCATCTGCTGTAAGTCTGAATGTCAATGTCTTTGTCTCACCGTTATTGACTACTGGTGCAGTAAATGACGGGCTGGATACATCAATAGATGACAATTCTACTGGTTCACCACCAGTCTGTGCCCATCTAAATGATAAGGAATCCTTGTTTGGATCTTTACCAGAGCCAGTCAGTGTAACTTCTGTTTGTTCATCAACTATACGATCAGGACCAGCATTAGCAGTTGGTTTGTTATTAACTGGTCTTACCGTAATTTCAACTGAGTCAGAAGCAGAACCCCCGTATTTATCAGATACTGCAAGTTCAAATGTCAAAGTCATTGTTTCACCATTAGCAACTGTTGGTGCCCTAAATGTTGGAGCCTGAGTTGTTTTTGAAGATAACTTTACTGGTTCTCCATCAGTTTGTTTCCATGAGTATCGTAATTTATCACCGTCTGGGTCTGAGCCGGAACCTGCTAGTTTAACTGTTGCACGTTTGTTTACTGTTTGGTCAGGACCAGCATCTGCTGTTGGGTCATTGTTACCTGTTACGACTCTAACTGCAACCAAGTCAGTTGCACTGCCAAGTCCTTCAGCAGATATTGTAAGTCTGAACATCAGAATCTTTGTTTCACCATTTGCTACGTCTGGTGCAGTAAAGGAAGGAGCATCTGTATTATCACCATCTAGCATTACCTGTTCTCCAAATGTTTGTGTCCATGCAAAGGTCAATTCCTCACCATTTGGTGCACTGCTTTCACTGCCATCCAAGTCAACTTGAGCGCCTTGTTCAACAGTTTGGTCTTGGCCAGCATTTGCTTTAAGCAGGCTAACTGTGGTCTTACCGACTTTAACGCTAGTAGTATCACTTGCCTTTCCACCATATCCATCAGATACTGTTAGTTCAAATGTCAAAGGTTGGTTGTTTATTTTTGTTGGAGCAGTAAAGGTTGGACTTGCCAATGTAGCAGAAGATAGTACTACAGGAACACCGTTGGTTTGTTTCCATGAATATGACAATCTATCACCATCGGGATCTGAACCAGAGCCTGACAGTGTTACTTCAGTGCCAGGATCAACTGCTTGATCATCACCAGCATCTACGGCTGGAAATGAGTTAACTGGGTCTACTGTAATTCTAACAGAGTCTGTTGCTTCACCGCCTTGGCCGTCGTCTACTGTTAGCTCAAATTCCAAAATCTTGGTTTTACCATTGTCTACTTCAGGTGTAACAAATGTTGGATTTTCTTCTGTTGTTGATGATAGTTCAACTTCTTCTCCTTCAGTTTGTACCCATGTGAAAGACAAAACATCTTCTGGGTTTGGATCAGTTCCTTCTCCAGTAAGTGTTACTGTAGTTCCTTCATCAACATGGTATGTATCATCATTAAGAAATAATTCTCTTGGATAAACATCTGGACAGCCATCATTGTCTTTGTATTTGTTCCAAGTTTCAGGTGAATTAGGACACATATCTTCATCATTTAGATAACCATCTTTGTCAGTATCAGGAGTTCCCGGAATGTATTCACGTGGAGGGACATATTCATCAGGACAACCATCAGTATCTTTGAATTGGTTAAAGACTTCAGCATCTGTTCTACATCTGTCTTTCCAGTCAGGAATTCCATCGTTATCGGTGTCAAGCATCATAGAGGATTTGGAAACAGGCACAGCGCGGTCAGGACAACCATCGTCATCTACAAATTTGTTATATGTTTCGCCAAAAGTTGGACATTGATCAATCGAGTCCTTTAATCCATCTTTGTCAGTATCACGTTGAGAATCAATTTTGTCTGGACATCCATCACTGTCTAGGAATTTGTTATAGGTTTCTGGTTGACTTGGACAGTTATCTTTCCTGTCGGTGATTCCATCATTATCAGCATCTAGTATGCCTTTGGATTTTTCAGCAGGTGAAACGTCTGGGCATCCGTCTTCATCCTCAAACTTGTTATTTGTTTCCTTTGCATCAGGACATTCATCATACAAGTCAGACACTGCGTCTCTATCAGTATCAAGAGTTGACAGATATAGATCTGGACATCCGTCTTCATCCATTATTCCTTCATAGTCTTCAGCCAAAGATGGACAATCATCAACATCGTCAGGAATTTGATCCCTATCACGATCAATTCCTTGAGCCATTACACTTGGTAAGGCACTAAAAAGTAGCAAAAATGCTATAGTCAGTGCATAAAACTTGGATTGCAATATTACTGTGAGTTAAATCACACTGATTAAAAGCTTTCGTTCATTTTGGTCTTGATTTTTAGATCGTATTTTTCGTTTTGGAAAAATGCCAATTTGATGTTTTTAGCATCAGCATAGTGGGATTTAGGATCAGTTGTTGGATTTTCGTATAATTACGTATGCCATGTCAGATCCATAAACCAAACATTTAGCAAAGTCCGCATATAGTTTTTAACAACAAAAATCATCCCTTAGATAAAATGCAGCGATTTGATCTTGGAGAATGGAATTTAGGTGAACTAGTAAAAAATCACAAGAGTCCTCAGTTTACAAAGCAACTACAGATCATAGAAAATAAAGTAAAGAGTTTTGAAAAAAACAAATCACAATTAAAATCTACTATTTCATCACAAAAGTTTTTCAAGATTCTTAAAGACTTGGAAGACATTTCAGAACAAATCAGTATTGTTGGAGGATATGCATCACTTGCTTATTCTGCAAACACTCAGTCAGATGAGGCAACTACGTTGCTTACTAGGATGACAAAATTGGGTTCTGAGATCGAGAATCGCACTTTGTTTTTTGATCAATGGTGGAAAAAACAGATTGATCAAAAAAACGCTGAGCGGTTGATGAAATCAGCTGGTCAGTTATCAGAGTTTTTGAGACATAAACGACTTGTTGCAAGATACTCTCTCACAGAGCCTGAAGAGAGGATAATCAACACCTTGGATGTTACGGGAAGTACAGCACTTGTGAAATTATATGACAAAATTACCAATAGTTTCCAATATGTTGTAAAAATTGATGGTAAAGAAAAAAAATACAATAGGGAGCAGCTTACGCAATTAGCCAGAAGTCACAAATCAAAAACAAGAGAAGTTGCTTACAAATCACTTTTAGGAGAATATGAAAAAAATAAAGGAGTACTTGGTGAAATATATCAGAATTTAGTTTTAAATTGGAAAAACGAATGTCTAGAAATTAGAAAATATACTTCATCGATTTCGGTTAGAAACATAGGAAATGACGTGGATGACAAAACAGTAGATTCACTTCTTTCGGTTTGTAAAAATAATGCTCCGTCATTTCAAAAATATTTCAAATACAAAGCTCGCATGCTTGGAATGAAGAAACTACGTCGCTATGACATTTATGCGCCAGATGTAACAAATGTAAGACAAAAGACATACACGTTTGATCAAGCAGTCAAGCTTGTTTTAAAAACACTAAATGATTTTAGTCCAAAATTATCGGAGCATGCAAGAAAAATATTTACAAAAAGACATGTTGATTCTTCTATCAGAGGTGGAAAAAGAAGCGGTGCGTTTTGTAGTACTATATCACCAAAGATCGCGCCCTATGTTCTTGTAAATTTCAATGGAAAAGCACATGATGTTTTTACTCTTGCACATGAATTAGGTCATGCCGTACATAGTGAATCTGCTTCTGACAAATCCATATTGGTGCAAGATGCATCTTTGCCTCTAGCGGAAACCGCATCTACGTTTTCAGAGGTGCTATTGTATGATGAGATTTTAAACAAAGTAACTGACGAAGAAAAAAAAGCAATACTTGCAGAACAGATTGATGATTTGTATTCAACTATAATGAGACAGTCATTTTTTACGACGTTTGAGGTTTCTGCCCATAAAAAGATAGGAGACGGAGCAACTGTTGAGGAAATCACCCAGACATACAGTAGGAACCTCGAGGAACAGTTTGCCAATTCAATAGACGTCTCAGAAAACTTTGGAATCGAATGGAGTTGCATACCTCATTTTTATCATTCACCATTTTACTGCTATGCCTATTCATTTGGCAACTTGCTTGCGCTTTCATTCTTCCAACGATATAAGGAGGAAGGGAGTTCTTTTGTACCAAGGTATCTTGAGATTCTTGCTGCCGGTGGTTCAATGAAACCAGAAACACTGCTCAAAGAATACGATATTAACATTACCTCAGAAAAATTCTGGAAAGACGGATTTGTGTACATCAAAAACCAGATTGACAAACTGATTAAACTATGATTAAAAGCGCCTAACAGTAGGCGCCCCCACTGCTAGGCAATGTTCCCCTGCGGTTTGAACCGATGTCGTTAGTAGTGACTGCACATAACAATTTAAACTATTGGGACAGGGATCACGGCTAAAACTATTTTATTTTATTACCTGTAATCAATCTAAAGTGAAATTCCCTAGATGTTGTAGCAAGGATCCTGTGTATTTGATTACTTATGACTGTGGCCCAGAACCAAATGAAACGATTTTAGTTTGCAAAGATCATTACAAGGAAGAGCCTTTTCAACGATTTGCAATAAAGATAGAAAAATTGCAAGGGTAAACTTAATAATTGCTCAGAGAAATGTTGCGTCGTTGTATAGAACACTAGTTTTTTTATTTGTGATTTTTTTTCTGTGTTCTAGCACATATGGTGCATATGCACAACAGCCAAGACTTGCGACTTTCCATGAGACTGCGCAAGTAATAATTGATCAGAGGTTTCAGAATCAAACATCAACTTCAATATCGGTTCTAAGTACAAGCATACAGGAGATGCGCATCCCAATAGATCTTGATCAAAAAATTCACAATACACCAAGTGTAACAGCTGTTATCATTACAAATGAAGACCAATGCGTACTTGGAGTAATTGATGAGGCGTGTATTTTGATAAACATTTCAAGAGAAGGTTTTGAAGGAGGAATCAACGAAGCTACGTCAAAAGGAAGAGAGATAGGAGACACATTAATTGATGACATAAACAAGGCGTTTAATCTAGATGCAAAATTTCATTCCATTTTCATTCATGCTGATGACAAGATAAACAAAGAACTTGAAACAACAGGAGTAATTTCTGGTAGTGGGACAATATCTGTGGTCTATACATTTTCAAAATATGATGCATCGTTTCTTTATCAAGGATTGTCTGCCATTTTAATTCCAAACGAGATAAGAAATTCTGGTGGATTTTTAGATGTTGCAAAAAAAATGACAGAGGACCCAATATCTTCTGTAACTTTTTCAATCATACCTAAGACAGGTACGTCTCTCTTTCAACTTCAAGTCTCACGTGACCAGAAAATAACCAATGAGATATCATCAATTGATACCTTACAATTTTTCGGAGTAGCGAAACTTGAAAGATCAAACTATTTTAATGCAGGATTTTTCCCACTTAATTCACTTGTTCAGGTTGTAGTGTTATCAAAAGAGCCAATAAAAATAACCGGTCACGGCAGTCAAATTGTACCAATAGTTGAAAAAGATGGGGAGAAATATCCATCAGATGTCACAAAAAATGGATGGTTTTTTGATCCTGATTCTGGCGATAAAATAGTTGGAAAATATCTTTTTGGAAAAACTGTTGAAGCTACAAGTAATGATTTGAGGTTCAGAATAGCTGACTTGTCATCATATGAAACAACGACAGAAAATCCCACTGCTAACTCGCTGTACATACTCGTAGGAATAGGCGTGGCAGCGGTCGTTGCAATAGTATGGTATCTAAAGAATATCAGAGTAAAAAATTAGAGAATCAATACGGCTGCGGTAAATACAGTAGTCCAACGTCCTTTCGCGTCGCCAACCGCACTCTGTGTAATGTTTCTGGTTTTGTAAATCTCGCCTGAAATTTTCCATTGTTTTCTTTTTTCATCCCAGCTTTTGTTGATATCAAATTTTATTCCAAGCGAGGAAGCTAACATTTGTGCAGCAATGTCTTCAGCATAATCACCTGCTTCTTTTTCTGTTTCTCCAAATGAATGATATTCAGACAGATAGCCATAGCGTGTTTTATCGGTTGGTTCTGCCACTCCTACTGACGCAGCCATTAATCTATGAGGTTCGTTACTTTGTTGTCTAGCATAAATTGCAAAAGTAACTGCGCCAGGCCTGATTAGTTTTAGACCCTCGGTTCTAGGAATAATTTTGGCACTTGGTGGGAAAATGCTTGAGATTAAGACCAAGTTTGTACCAGCAATGCCTGCATCACGTAATGCATATTCAAAACTTGTTAGTTGATCTTCGTGTACTCCCCTACCTCTAGTAAGGAACATTTTTTTTGCTACTAGATCTAGCACAAAGCCAATCTTATTTCAGGTCTTTAAATATTTATGGTTGAAATGCAAATCACAAAAATTACTAGATATTTTTCAAAGCTGCAACAATTTCGTTGCCATGTGAATCCACATCAATATTTCTGAAAATCTTTGCAACCTTTCCTTCTTTGTTTATGATAAAAGTCGAACGCCTCGCAAGTCCAGCAAGATTTAAGCCCGCATAAGCCTTACAGGTGACTTTTTTTGGATCACTTAGGTGAAGGTAAGGAATTTGGTATTCCTCAACAAATTTTTTTTGGTCCTCCACAGTATCTACAGATATTGCAAGCAAGGCTGCATCCAAAGCAAGTATTTGAGGATAAGCAGCGATAGTACTTTTAGCATTCTTGTACACCAATTTTGATGGGCATGCAAACAAGTGGTTTTTTGGATAAAAACACAATACTACATTCTTTTGTCCTTTAAAGGAATTCAGTTTTATTGTACTTTCATTACTGCCTTGTAATTCAAAATTTGGCGCTTGATCTCCTTCTTGCATACAAACATTATTCGTAGGTGTAGCTTAAGACTATTTTCATGTCTTTATAACATTACTTTTTTTCTTTTTCTGATTTTGAATTCAGATGACGAATTGCAATAAAAATTCCAAATGCAAGATTAACTGAGCCCAATATTGCAATAAAAGATTCACCAAGTACACCGCTCATTATGAGTCCACCCGTACCGGTGACTAGGAGTATGACTGCCATCATCAGTTTTATTTTTCTTGGAGGAACTTGTTTCATGCACGTTGGCTCTTTTTTGAGATTATTAAAGATTGACAAAAAATAAGAAGGGTTAAATGTGCATATAAAAAAACGCGATCTGTGCAGATAGTTACTGTAGGTAGCAGAGTTTTTGTAACTAGTTTTCAGCTTGCAGGAGTACAAGGAATAATTGTTGAATCTCCTGAAAAAGCACTTGTAGAAATTACAAGACTCATGAATGATTCATCTGTTGGACTAGTACTTGTTAGTGATGATATTTCAAAAAATATTGGTAACAAATTAACAGAATTACGATCAAAAAAATCTACACCACTAGTATTTGAATTGCCTGCACCTGGAAGTCAAAAAGGAGAAGTCAACTACAGATTATTGCTAAAACAGATACTTGGAGTTTAATCCACATATACCGCACCTTATAGAAACTAATCATGAAAGCTGCATTTGTAAAAGGTCCCTCTCAGGTTGAAATTAGAATAGTAGACAAGCCAATTGTCGGACCAGGCGACATTTTAGTAAAAATGCAAGCCTGTGGCGTTTGCGGTTCAGACTTGGAAAAAATCTATGGGCAGTACAGCCAACCATCAATGAGATTAGGGCATGAGCCGTCTGGAATCATAACAGAAGTAGGAAAAGACGTTAAGAATTTCAAAAAAGGGAACAGAGTTTTTGTGCATCATCATGTTCCATGCTATTCTTGCCATTATTGCTTACACGGAAATGAAACAATGTGTGAGAAATATTCTGAAACAAATCTTTTGCCGTGTGGCCTTGCAGAAGAGTTTGTTGTCCCAGAGTGGAATGTATCACATGGCGGTGTGATAAGAATTCCAGACTCGATGACTTTTGAAGAAGCTGCCATGATCGAGCCCCTTGCATGTTGTGTCAGGTCATGGAACAAGATTCAACCCAAAAAAAATGATTCAGTTGCTATTTTTGGAATGGGACCTACTGGCATGATGCATGTAATGTTAAGCAAAGTCTATGGATTATCTGACATTTTCTGTTTTGATGTTAATGGTTTTAGGTTAAATTTTGCAAAAAAGTTTGGAATCATAGAAGCAATCATGCCTACTGATCCTGATGCACATAACAAGATTCTATCAAAAACTCAAAATCGTGGTGTTGATGTAGCAATTGTTGCTACAGGAAATCTCAATGCAGTAACTCAAGCAATAGAATTTGTTAGAAAAGGTGGTACAGTTATTTTGTTTGGCGTACCATCAAAAGATGCCAAACTTTCAGTTGACATGAGTAAAATATACTCTAAGGAAATAACAATGACTCCAAGCTATGCTGCATCAGATAGCGATACACTAAATGCACTCAAATTAATACAAGATGGAAAGACCAACGTCAAAAGTATGATAACTCATAAATTTGATCTTACAGACTCTCACAAAGCATTAGAATATGCACATCAAGGAAATGACTCTATGAAAATAATTATTACAAATTCAGAAACGCTTAACTAAGGCAATCTTTCATTTTGAAAATCAAGGGATAAACATGGACTGGGGAATGAAAAACCGTCTTGCAAGAATAATCAAACCATATACAGGACGTGGCGTGATGCTTGCAGTTGATCATGGTTACTTTTTAGGTCCAACAGAAAGACTTGAAGTTCCTCGCAAAACAATACAACCGCTCTTGCCTTATGCAGATTCGCTTATGCTTACACGTGGTATACTACGTACATCAGTTGATGCAAACTTTCCAGTACCTGTTGTTCTTAGAGTTTCAGGTGGTACAAGCATCATTGGAAAAGATCTTTCAAATGAAAAAATTACCACCTCAATTAAAGAGGCCATACGACTAAACGCAACAGCGCTTGCTCTCTCAATCTTTGTAGGCTCTCAGTATGAGCATGATTCACTTGTCAGTTTGGGAAAACTAGTGGACGAGGGAGAAGAATATGGTATACCAGTTCTTGCAGTTACAGCAGTAGGAAAAGAACTTGAAAAACGCGATGCTCGATATCTTTCTCTTGCCTGTAGAATTGCAGCAGAATTTGGGGCACATCTTGTCAAGACATACTATTGTGAAAACTTTGAAAAAGTTGTAAGCAGTTGCCCCGTACCAGTAATCATAGCCGGAGGACCAAAGCTTACAAATGAACTTGATGCATTACAACTAACATATGATGCACTACAAGCAGGAGCTGTAGGAGTAGATATGGGAAGAAACATCTGGCAATCTGATTATCCAGTTTCTATGATAAAGGCAGTACGTGCAATAGTACATGAAAACGCAAGTATCAAAGAAGCACATGATCTATTTACTAAACTTAAAAACACAGAGAAATCAACAAAGACTGCAACATCAGTTTAATCAAAAATCTTTGTCAGATGTATATGTACAATCTTCCATTTAGTAGATTTAACTAAAACAAAAGTTCCTCTGCTTTCCATCGATATGTGCTGGCCACGAAAGCTGTAGTTATCAACAAGCACACCTGTCTGTTTTATCTGAAAAGTTGCTACTGCACTGTCACCAAAAACATCAACTCGTGGATTTTTGATTTCATAGTCATAATCAGATATGCTAATAAATCGTAGCTCTTGTAACGCAATTGTTGTTGCATAATCTTTCAGATCAAGTGGAGCCACATCACTATAACTTGAAAATCTTGCATCATCAAGCTGAATTGCTCTAAGCGGTGCAACATTCTTTGTCTTACCAACTTCGAAAAAATGCCCAATTATTTCTAGTATTTCTGATATATCAGACAAAATCGCTCTTGCTTGTCAAGTTTGCTGTTTAAGTTTTGTGAAAGGAGGTGAAAAATCAAAAGTTTTTGTCGCCTGTAACTAAAGTCGATTTTAAAATAATTACGACAC